>JBKPRZ010000284.1:0-13258 GCA_046734815.1 Myxococcota bacterium
GTCC
This sequence comes from Myxococcota bacterium, assembly GCA_046734815.1. Lineage (GTDB taxonomy): Bacteria > Myxococcota_A > Polyangia > Fen-1088 > Fen-1088 > CAVYGB01. Next base: position 5 of record JBKPRZ010000284.1, read on the forward strand.
ACCGCCGCCCCGGCGAAGGGATCGTCGTCCATCTGCAGGCCGCGGAAGACCTGGATCCAGGGCCAGTAGGCCGGCGCGCCGCCCGCCTCCCAGCAGCGGCCCCAGGCCACCGCCGCGCCCCGCGCCGCCGCCTCGGCCGCCACCTGCTCGGCCAGCCGCGATATGCCGATGCCGGGCTCGCCGGTGAACAGCACCAGCCCGCCCGACCCGGTCGCCAGGACGTCGAGGGCCGGGCGCACCCGGGCCAGCACCTGGTCGCGTCCATACAGCGGCTGCACCCTCCGAGGCTACTGCCGGCGGCGGGCGGCCTCAACGGCCGCGGCGATCAGGCGGCGCCCGCCGTATCGGGGACGCCGTTGGGCAGCGCGGGCGCGACCGCGCGCAGGCGCCGGCGCACCAGGCTGACGTGCTCGCGCAGCACGTACAGCTGGTCGGCGTGCGACAGGGGCGTCTTGATGTCGTTGACCCGCTCCTCGATCTCGTCCAGGCGCCGCTCCAGCGCCTGCCGCTGCTCGGGGGTGGGGCGGGCCAGCATCTCGCGCTCGATCGCCATCAGCGCGCCGTACACGCGGTAAATGCGCGAGCGCACCCGCCAGCGGTACAGCGCCGGCGCCACCCGGGTCACCGGCACGATCAGCACCAGCAGCGGCACCACCACCACCAAGGTGCGGTCGACCAGGTTGGCCAGCCAGAAGGGCAGGCGCCTGTACAGGAACTGCCCGCCGGACTTGTAGTAGCGCTCGGCGTCCGCGCTGATGGGGAAGTCGCGCTCCAGCGGGGCGGGGTACTGGCCGGCGTCGCGGTACAGGCCGGCGCGCCCGTGCACCTGGCGGGCGGCGCCGATCAGCAGGTCGGACAGGGCCGGATGCAGGTCCTTGCGCGCCACCAGCTCGACGGTAGGGCCGATCAGCTGGTAGGGGTGGGGCGGGTGGTTGCGGCCCAGGTCCATCGCCCCCTCGGGCAGCTCCAGCCGCGACAGGAAGGGGAACTTGCGCACGTAGCCCGCCGCCTGACGGAAGTTCATCATCTCGATGCCCGGCGTGTCGCGCAGCCGGCGCATGATCTTGGGCGTGGCCGAGTCGCCCATCAGGAAGGCGGCGTCGAGCGTCCCGGCCACCAGCGCGCTGGCTGCCTCCTCGCCGCCCAGCTCGAGCAGCCCCTCGGCGTCCGGCTCGATGTCGTTGGCCTTCAGCAGCTTCAGCGCCAGGGCGCGCGTGCCGCTGCCGCGCGGACCGACGGCCACCCGCTTGCCCTTCAGCTGCGACAGCCGTTCCACCTGGTCGGGGCCGCGGTAATAGACCATCAGCGGCTGGGCGAACAGGCTGCCCAGCGAGACCAGCGGCGCGATGTCCACGCCGTCGGTCATCCCCGCCTGCACGAACCCGACGTCGGCGGGGTCGGCCGGATCGGCCAGCCGCTGCAGGTTGTCGAGGCCGCCGCGCGAGGGCAACACCTCGACCTTGACCCCGAAGCCCTCGATGATCTTCTTGTAGCGTTCGGCGTTCGAGCGGTAGCTGCTGCCTTCGGGCCCGCCCAGCATGTGGATGGTGCTGGGCGGCGCCGGCCGCACGAAGGCCACCGCCGCCCACACGGCCGCGCTCGCCAGCAGGAACCCCGGCAACCCGACCACCAGCAGGTCCCGCCACGAGAGCGCAGTGAACCGACCCGACCACGACCGGCGCCCGGGCGCCCGCTTGTCGTCAGGCATGGAACGCACCTCACGCCGTTCGGCAGGTCGCGCCCGCCGCTTGAGCGCCTGTGGGCAGCTCGCCGACTGTTACCCGCGCATCGCCAGGCGCCAGCGGCGCGGGGTCGCGCCGTAGCGGGCCCGGAACGCGCGCGCGAAGCGGCCCGGATCGCCGAAACCGCAGGCCAGCGCAACTTGCAGCACGGAGTGGTGGGTGGCGCGCAGACGGTCGGCGGCGCGCTCCAGGCGGATCCGGGTGAGGTGCTGGTAGGGGCTCTCGCCGGTCTGGGCGCGGAAGGCGCGGGTGAAGCTGAAGCGAGGCATGCCGGCGGCGGCCGCCATGTCCTCCACCCCCACGGGCTGGCCGTAGGCGCTGCCCACCAGATCGAGGGCCCGGCGGATGCGCGCGTCGGGGGGGCGGCGCCGACAGGGACCGGCGCGCAGGAGGTTGAGGCAGAGGGCGTCCTGCAGCTCCTTCAGCGCCGGGTCATCGAGAGCCGCGCCCTCTGCGATCTCGTCGGCCATGAGCCGCATCAGCGCGACCACGCCGCGCTCACCGGTGGTGAACCCGCCGGACAGCGTCGCGCCCGCGGGCCGCTGCAGGGTGTGCGCGGCTTCGTCGAGCAGCGGGGGCGGCAACCACAGCTGGTGCACCACCACATTCGCCACCCGGGGGACGTTCTCGACGTCCGCGGCCAGCACCACCACCTCGCCGGCGTGCCCCTCGATCACGCGACGGCCGGTGATGAGCTCGAGCCGACCGCGCTCGACCCAGCTCAGCTCGACCGCGCCGTTGACGTGCGCCGGACCCTGCACCGGCCGCGGCGAGACGCCCGCGCGCCGGATCCAGGCCAGCGGAGCACACGTTTGCGACACGGGCACGAAATCTAGCGCCGCTCCGGAGCCGCGTCGACCGCGGAGCGTCCGTGGGCAGCGGTATCCAGCGCCCGCATCTGCTGCAGCGCCTGCTGCACCCGGAGCTCGGCCTCGGGCTTGCGCTCGGCTTGGTAGCGTTCCAGCAGCGAGGCGGGGGCCCGGGCGTGCAGCACGCACGCGATCTTGCCGGCCAGGTTCGCGGCGTCCTGGATGCCGCAGTTGGCTCCGTATCCGCCCGTGGGCGGCATCTGGTGGGCGGCATCACCAGCCAGGAACACGCACCCGGAACGAAATCGGCTGGCCACCCGCGCGGCCACCTCCCAGCGGAAGGTGGCCAGGATCTCCACCGCCAGCCCGTCGCTGCCGGCCGCCAGCCGGATCCGGTGCCGCCACGCCTCCGGGTCATCGCACGCGTCGGCGCCGGCGCCGAAGATCCAGCGGTGCTCCTGGTCGGTGGCCACGATGACGCCGGCCGCTTGCGGATGCGTGATCTGCGCGAAGGCGAACGGAGGCACGCCGGGCAGTGAGGCCAGCTCCGCCCGGAACAGCGCCGACGCCGCCTCGGCCAGGTGGCCCGCGCCGGTCATCGGGATGCCCAGGCGTTCTCGCACACCGCTGCGGGCGCCGTCGGCCGCGATCAGGAAGCACGCCCGCACGCGCGATCGGCGTCCATCGATGGCGACGTCCGCGCTGACGCCCTCGCCGTCCTGGTCGAAGGAGAGCAGCTCGCTTCCGAACAGCACGCGCGCACCGCCGGCGCGCGCCGCCTCGAGCAGCAGCGGCTCGAGGCGGTCCTGGCCCATGAACAACGACGCCCCATCAGCGGCGTCCGTGGCTGGGGCCGGCGTGCAGGACTCGATCGGGCCGCGCAAGGTGAAGGCGCGGAGCACGCCGGGTCGGGATCCGCTGTTCCGGTCCGCCCGCGCGCGTTCGATCAGCGGTCCGGCGCGGGTGGCCGCCAGCAGGGCGGCGGTCTCGGGATGGAAGGTGCGGGCGCGGGGATGCACGGAGGTGCCACTCCGTCGCTCCAGCACCAGGGCGGGCACGTCCTGGTGGGACAGGAACAGCGCCGTCGACAGCCCCGCCAGGCCGCCGCCCACGATCAGCACCGGCGTCTCGATCGTCTGCATGCCCGCAACCTGGCGCCTCCGGGCCCGCCCGTCTCGGCGTTTTCGCGCACGAACCGGCGAATCGTGCGCCGGAGATCCGCGGGCGCGCGGTCAGCGTTCCCAGAACCAGGCCAGCTGCGCCTGCACGGCGCCGCCGAGGAACGCGTCGGTGCTGGTGTCGTAACCGACCGACAAGCCCCAGCCGGCGGGGGCGCGGCGGTACAGGGCCAGCGCCACGCCGTAGCGGAGGCTGTTGAAGGTGGGCAGGTCCTGGTCACCGCCCACCGAGGCGAACAGCGCGCGGTAGGCGGTCCAGGCCGAGGCCACCCACTCGTGGTGCGCGGTCTGGTAGCCGTAGTGCACGGGCACGCCGATCTCCGTCGTCAGCCAGGGAGCCAGCCCCAGCCTGCCGGCCACGCCGGCGCCGACCAGCAGGCCGCTCGACAGCACGTGGCTGCGGTCGCCGGGGCGGTTCGCGCGCAGCAGCTCGTGCTTGCCGTCGGCGGTGAGCGCCATCTGCAGCGGGCGCTCGGGCGCGTAGATCAGCCCCTGCAGCCCCACCGAGCCGCCCAGGTCGGTGCCCGGGGCGATGCCCTTGCGGCCGTCCACCCGCACCGCCGGCAGCGGGACGCCGTCGGGATAGACGTTGCACGGGAAGGTGGGCGGGCTGGCGTCGCAGTAGCCGCCCGACAGCTGCCCGCCCAGGCGCAGGTGGCCAGGGTCGACCACCGAGGCGGTCTGCATCGGCACCACGGTGCCGCACCCGCCACCCAGCAGCAGCAGCAGCGGCACCGACTGCGGCAGCAGCGACAGCGGACGCCTCACCGCGGCCGCTCCATCAGCCAGTCGAGGATCCGGGCGGCGGTCCCGTCCTGCAGCGAGGGGAAGTGCCCGGCCCCCTCCAGGCTCCACAGCTCGACGGCGCCGTCGCGCGGGCAGCCCTCGTTGCGCTCGCGCGTGGTCTCGGGCCCGTCGATCTTCTTCTCGAGGTCGATCCGATCCAGCTGGGTCAACGTGGTCGTGCAGCCGTTGCGGGCGGCGAAGCGCGCGTTGGTCTCCCGCGCCCCGGGGTAGCGGCCGATGGGCGAGGGCGCCTCGGCGTCCTGGGCGGAGCCCTCGTAGGAGATGGTCTGGTCGGCGGTGCCGTGCAGGTGCAGCAGCGAGACCGGCCGCCCCGGCCCGCAGCGCGCGGGATCGGACCAGGTCGAGCCGGCGATGATGGCCGCGCCCACCACCAGCTCGGGCGCCTCGCACACCATCCGCAGCGACATGAAGCCGCCGTTCGAGTAGCCGACGAAGAAGACGCGGCTGCGGTCCACCGGGTGCTGCCGCTCGACGTCGGCGATCAGCGCCCGCAGGTAGGCGACGTCGTCGACGGTGCTGTCGGCGGGCGCGCAGCAGCCATCGGCGGCGTTCCAGTAACGCGCGCCCTGCACGTTGGGGGTGCCGCTGGGCTGCGCGTACAGGAAGCCTTTGCTGTCCACCAGCCCGCTCAGCTTGACCAGGATGCGGTCGTCCCACACGCCGTTGCCGGTGAAGCCGTGCAGGAACACCACCAGCGGCAGCGGCCGCGCGCCGTCGTTGCCGGCGGGCACGGTCAGCTGGTAGGGGCGCCCCATCACCACGTGGTCGGGCGCGCAGGCCGCGCCCAGCAGCACCAGCGACAGCGGCGCGATCAGGACCAGGGCGGCGGCCCGAACGGTGGACGCGGGGGTGACCAGCGGCACGCGGAACGCATCGTATCCGCGCTCCCCCGCGCGCGAAAGCTTCTTCTCTGCCGTGTTAGATATGGCCGATGAGGTCGCGCCGGGCCCTGTCCGTCGCGCTGCTGGCGAGCGGCCTGGCGGTCATCGGATGTCTGCGCCCCGCGCCGCTGGTGTACCGGCGCGTGTACCAGCTGGGCGAGCGGCAGCGTTACGAGATCCGCTCGCAGTCCTGGATGAACGGCGCGCCCCGCGGAGGCAGCGTGGCCGTGTCGGTGCACGAGGTGGTGGGACCGCCGCCGCTGCGCGAGCGGATCCGGTTCGAGGATCTGCCGGTGCCGCCCTATCACGTGTCCATCGCCGATGACGCTCCGGCCGGCGCGCTGGCTCTGCCCAGCCTGCGCGGCCTGGAGGCCGACGCGGTCGGTGTGGTGACGGATCTGCACACCTTCCTGGTGGCCCTGAGCCCTCACGCCGGGGTGGCGCAGCTGCGACGGCCCGGCGATGCGCGGGCGCTCCCGGAACCGCGGGTCGGCTCCTGGGCGGATGGCGCCGCCGTGCTGGTCGGCCAGGATTGCACGCAGCTGACCGCCCGGCTGGTGGCGCTGGACGGCGACACCGCCACCATCGAGACATCCTTCCTGCCGCCGCCCGCACCTTGCTTGACCATGCGCGCAGCCTGGATGGATGGTCCGGCCAACTTCCAGCAGGTCCGGAAGGTGGGCGGAGCCATCGTGGCGATGTGGGGTCGCGAGCGGTTCGTCGTCCGCGCGGTGGTCCAGCGCGCGGACGGCCACATCCTGCGCGCGACGCTCGACAACGAGCTTGCGCTGACCGTGCGGGCCGGCTGCGATGAGTCGCTGGCGACCTGTGGAGCCGGCCTGCCGATGAAGCTGCGCCGCCAGGTCACCCTGACGGCGCGCTGACCGCTGGAGCGGGGGCTACCGGGTCTGCGTGAAGGTACCGCCGGTGGGGGCGGGTTCCGTCACCAGGCTGTGGCCGCTGGGGGCCTTGGGCGCGGGCGGCGTCGGCATGTCCACGCCCCCCGGGGTCATGTGCAGGCGCGCGCCGGAGTTGTCCAGCGCCGGGATCTCGCCCTGCTGCTGGGTGCCGTCGCCCAGCGTGATCAGCAGGGCCTGCGCGCGTCCCGAGCAATCCACCCAGCTGACCTCGCCGCCGTTGGCCAGGCCGGTCTCCTGATCGACGAGCACGCGGTAGGGGCCCACCTCTTCCAGCGCGCGGATCTGCAGCTCCTTGATCCGCTGGCCGGTGTCGTTGGTCAGGACGACGCTGGTGGTGCCGTCGCGGCAGGCTGCCAGGCGGTCGGCTTCCTCGGCGTCACCGCAAGCGCCGAGGGTGGTCGCGGCGCAGACGAAGGCAGCCAGCCAGGTGCCGCGCAGGTTCCGGCGAGCAAGGATGAGATCGCGCTTCATGCACGATCACATCGGTAACATAGGTAACCTACATTACCTTAAATCGGACGCGTAACTCCCGACCGCCGCGCCGGTGGGACAGGGTGGGGTGGGGCGGCCGGTCAGGCGGTGACGGAGGCCAGCTCGTACAGATACGCCACGAACGAGCGCACGGCGCCGTCCCAGCCGCTGACCTTCGGGTTGGACGACTCGATCACGTAATATTCGTCGGGCGCGTGGGCGCCGCTGCCGTGCCCCAGGCCGAAATGGCCCGAGGCCAGCGACAGCGGGGGCTCGGTGAACACGTAGCCAGGGTAGGACCCCGCGTTGCGCGGCCAGAGGATCGGGTCCAGGCCGCCGCGCTTGAGCACCGCCAGCTGCGCCCGGATCAGCGAGGCGTCGGCGGAGGTGGCGGTGGGGTTGTAGCCGCCGCTGGGATTGACCTCGATGTCGCCGAAGCCGCGCTTGGCCAGGTGGGCCTTCAACGCCGCCACCGCCTTGTCGAAGGTCATGTTGGGCACCAGGCGCAGGTCCATCTTGGCCACCGCCCGGTGGGGCAACACCGTCTTGCCGCCGGGGCCGATGTGGCCGGCCACCAGGCCCTCGATGTTCACGGTGGGCGTCGAGACGAACCGTTCCAGCGACGCTCGCCAGGGCAGGTCGTGGGCCCAGTGGTCCACCGACAGCAGCTTCTTGGCCGTCGCCTCCGACATGCGCGCCGCCGCGACGTCGATCATCTTCTTCTCTGTCGCCGACACCGGCCGGGCGGCGGTGGCGAAGCCGTCGATGGCCGGATCGCCCTTGGCGGTGATCAGGGTGTTCAGCGCCTGCACCAGGTGGAAGGCGGGGCTGTCCAGGCGCGCGCGGTTGCTCGAGTGCACGTCCTTCTTCGGGCCGCGCCCCCACTTCTCGCCGCTGGCCACCAGCTCCAGCTCGACCACCCCCTTGGCGCCCAGCGAGACGGTGACCGTGCCGTCGGGATCCTGCGAGGCGGCCGGCATGAACACGCCGCTGGTCTTCTTCAGCGCTTCGCTGACCTCCGGCCGGCGCACCACCTGGGCGAAGTGAGGCGAGCCGATCTCCTCCTCGCCCTCGGCCACCAGCACCAGGTTGACCGGCAGCTTGCGGCCGGCCCCGCGGATCGCGTGCAGCGCCGCCAGGAAGGCCGACTGCGGCCCCTTCTGGTTGACCGCCCCGCGCCCCATCACCACCTTGCCGAAGCCGGGCTTGTCGAGCATGGCCGCCGCCCAGGGCGGCGAGGACCACTCGGCCGGGTCCACCTGCTTGACGTCGTACATGAAATACAGGCCCACCGTGCGGGGCGCGCCCGCGTCCAGGGTGGCGAACACGCCCGGGTGCCCGTCGGTGGGCACGCGCGTGACCGTACCGAAACCGGCCTCGCGCGCCAGCCGCATCATCATCTCGCAGCCCTCGTTCATCCCGCGGCTCTCGGCGGCGATGGACGGTTGCTTGATCCAGTCCTGCAACCGCTTCACACCCTCCTCGTGGCGCTTCTTGATCTCCGGTTCGACCCCGGCGACCGGGTCGTCAGCGCGCGCTTCTCCGGTCGCGCGGGCGGTGGCCCAGGCGGCGCCGGCAGCGGCGGTCGTGCGCAGCAAGGAGCGGCGGGAGTAGGTGGGCATGCCCGGGACTTTAGGACGGCCCCGAAAAACCGGGGAATGTTTTGCGGGCAGGCGCGGAGCCAATGCGGGGCCGCGCCGACCGGAGGCGTGCGCCGGCTGCGTTAAGCTCCGCTGATGAGCGAGCCGGCCCCGCCCTCCGCCACCACGTCCGGCCAACCCGCCGCCGCCGCAGGCCCCGTCGACGGCCGCAACGTGCAGCGCACGTACCTGCTGCTGACCCTGCTGTCGACCCTGGCGGCGTCCTTCATCTGGGGCATCAACACGCTGTTCCTGCTGGACGCCGGCCTCAGCAACGCCGCCGCCTTCGCGGCCAACGCCTTCTTCACCGCGGGCGAGGTGATCTTCGAGGTGCCCACCGGTGTCGTGGCCGATACCTGGGGGCGCCGCGCCTCGTACCTGCTGGGCGCGGGAACTTTGTTCCTGTCGACCCTGCTGTACCTGGTGATGTGGAAGCTGCGCGCGCCGATGCTGGGCTGGGCGGTGGCCTCCATGCTGCTGGGCCTCGGCTTCACCTTCTTCTCGGGCGCGACCGAGGCCTGGCTGGTCGACGCGCTGGCCGCTGCTGGCCGAGCGAAGGACCTGGAGGTGGTGCTGGCGCGCGCGCAGACGGTGACCGGGGCCGGGATGTTGATCGGGTCGGTGGCCGGCGGGTTGATCGCCCAGGCCACCAACCTGGGTGTGCCCTACGTGATCCGGGCGGGGCTGCTGCTGCTGACCCTGGTGGTGGCGCTGGTGTCGATGCGCGATCTCGGTTTCGTCCCCGACCACAGCCAGCGCGCCTTCGGCAAGGTGCGGGCGGTGCTGCGCGCGTCGATCGACAACGGCTTTCGCAACCGGCCGGTGCGCTGGCTGATGCTGGCGGCCCCCTTCACCATGGGCGTGGGAATCTTCGCCTTCTACGCGCTCCAGCCGTACCTGCTGCAGCTTTACGGCGATCCCCGCGCCTTCGGCATCGCCGGTCTGGCGGCAGCCGTCGTGGCCGGCAGCGAGACCGTCGCCGGGGTGATCGCCCCGCGCGTGCGGCGCCTGTTTCGCCGCCGCACCAGCGCTCTGGTGCTCGCGGGGGCGGTGGGCGCGGTGGGCCTGCTGCTCATCGGCTGGACCTCGCGGTTCTGGGTGGCGCTGGCCCTGCTGGTGGTGGTGCAGCTGGTCCAGGCCGCCTGCCGGCCCATGCGGCAGGCCTACCTGAACGCCCTCATCCCTTCGGCCCAGCGGGCGACGGTGCTGTCGTTCGACAACCTGATGGGCTCGGCCGGCGGCGTGGTGCTGCAGCCGGCGCTGGGGCGGGTGGCCGACCTGCACGGCTACGGCGCCGCCTACGTCGTGGGGGCGGTGCTGGACGCGGGCGCCTTGCCGTTCCTGCTGCTGGCCCGGCGCGAGCGCGCGACGTCCGACCCGATCGAGGAGACCTGATCGATCAGGGCCGCCGGCAGAGGAAGATCTCGTCCACCTCGCCGTTGCCCAGCGGGCGGGCCACCGTGTCCACCAGGAACCCGACCTGGGACAGCACCTCGAACCAGGTGTCGCGGCTGAACAGGCCCTCGAGGTGGCGGTCATGCACGCTGCGCATCTCGGCCCCGTCGCGCAGCAGGAACGAATATTCTACCGCGTAGGTGTCGTCGTCGGGGTCCGGGTCCCAGGTCCACTCCAGGCACCGCAGGCCCCGCTGGCCCTCGTCGGCCCCGTGCACCTGGGCGATGTCGCGGAAGGTCTCGCGCACGTAGTCGGGCGCGAAGATCGCCGCCCCACCCGGGCGCGTGTGGGAAAAGGCGGTCAGCGCCGCCGCCCGCAGGTCGCGCTCGCTGGTCATGTACACGACGGCGTCGTGGACCAGCACCGCATCGAAGGTCCGCCCCAGCCGCAACGTGCGCATGTCGCCCAGCACGTGCTCGCATTCGGGGTTCAGCTGGCGGCTGAGCGACAGCATCGGCTCGCTGATGTCGCTGAGGGTGCACTGGAAGCGGGCCTTGAGGTGGCAGGCGTTGCCGCCCGCGCCGGCCCCCAGCTCCAGCAAGGTCTGCGGGCTCGGCGAGACCGCCTCCTCGATCGCCTCCTGGTAGCTGGTGGCCTCGTCCAGGTGGTCCCCGGGCGGGTCGAGCAGGCGGTACCAGGGCACCAGGTCCCGATAGAGCAACATGGGCCGACAGTATCGCCGGCCCGGCCCCGCCAGGGGATACTTTGTCATCCATGCCCCGCACCGCCCCCGGGATCCCGGTCGCTGACGCTCCGGCTGCCGTCGCGAGCCGCGTGGCCCGCCTGCGCTGGGACGACATCTGCGCCCGGCTGGACGAGCGCGGCTTCGCCACCGTCCCGCGGCTGCTCACCCGCAGCGAGTGCCAGCGCCTGATCGCGCTCTACGACCAGCCCGAACGGTTCCGCAGCCGGGTGATCATGGCCCGTCACGCGTTCGGTCGGGGCGAATATCAATATTTCGCCGATCCGTTGCCCCCGCTGGTGGCGGGCCTGAGGTCGGCGCTGTACCCGCGCCTGGCTCCGCTGGCCAACAGCTGGGCCGAACGCCTGGGCGAAGAGCGCCGCTTTCCCTCCACCCTGGCTGGCCTGGCCGCCGCCTGCCGCGCCGCCGGCCAGACCCGCCCCACACCGCTGCTGCTCCGCTACGGCGCCGACGACTACAACTGCCTGCACCAGGACATCTACGGCGACCTGGTCTTCCCCATGCAGCTCACCGTCCTGCTCAGCGATCCGTCCGCCTTCGAGGGCGGCGAGTTCGTGCTGACCGAGCAGCGGCCGCGCATGCAATCGCGCGTGGAGGTGGTCCCCCTGTCCCGCGGCGACGCCGTGATCTTCGCCGTCCGCCACCGGCCCGTCACCGGCACCCGCGGCCCCTACCGCGTGGCCCTGCGCCACGGCGTCAGCCGCATCCGCAGCGGCCACCGCCACACCCTCGGCATCATCTTCCACGACGCCGCCTGAGCGAACATACTCGGCGGATGGCCGATTCGAAGCAGGACGTGCTGGACATGCTGCGCGAGCTGGCGGAGCTGACCATGCTGGAGGAGGGGGATCCGCAGTCGTTCCGGGTGCGGGCCTACGAGAGCGCGGCCCACGCGGTGGCGGCCCAGGCCAGCGACCTGGGGAAGCTGACCGTCAAGGAGCTGCAGCAGATCGAGGGGATCGGCAAGAGCACCGCCGACAAGATCCGCGAGCTGATCGAGACCGGCAAGGTGGCCAAGCTGGAGGGGCTGCGTGAGCGTCACCCCGCCGCGGTGGTGGCGCTGCTGCGCATCCCCGGGCTGGGGCCCAAGTCGATCAAGCGGCTGCGCGCCGATCTGGGGGTGCAGTCGCTGGCCGACCTGCGCGCGGCGCTGACCGCCCGCCGGCTGCGCGACCTCAAGGGGTTCGGCGAGAAGTCGGAGGAGAAGCTGAACCGCGCGCTGGCCCGCATGGACGAGCAGGGCGCCGTCGACCGCACCCCCATCTCGGTGGCGTTGCCACTGGCCAACCGGGTGGTGGCCCAGCTGCGCGAGCTGCCCGGGGTCAGCCACGCCTCGTATTGCGGATCGCTGAGGCGCTTTTCCGAGACCATAGGCGACGTGGACATCGTGGTGGCGGCGCAGGCGGCCGAGCCGGTGATGGAGGCGCTGGTCAAGATGAGCTTCGTCGACCGGGTGCTGGGCCACGGCGCCGCCAAGACCAGCGTGGTCACCCGGCGCGGGACCCAGGTGGACGTGCGGGTGGTGGCCGCCCACCAGCTGGGGGCGGCGCAGCTGTATTTCACCGGGTCGAAGGGCCACAACATCAAGCTGCGCCAGCGGGCGCTGACCCGCGGGCTGCTGCTGAACGAATACGCCCTAAGCCAGGTGGAGGGCGGCCAGGTGGTGGCCAGCGAGACCGAGGAGGACATCTACCGGGCGCTCGGCCTGCCCTTCATCCCGCCGGTGCTGCGCGAGGACGCCGGCGAGATCGAGGCCGCCGAGGCGGGCGCCTTGCCGCGCCCGATGCCGCCGGTGATCGGCGATTTTCATCTGCACACCACCGTCTCGGGCGACGGCCGCTCGACCCTGGAGGACATGGTCGCGGCCGCCCGGGCGCGCGGCTACCGGGTGCTGGCGGTGACCGACCACGCCGAGGGCACCCTGTCGGGCGTGGGGCGCGAGGCCATGCTGTCCCAGCGCGAGCGTTTCGCGGCCCTGCAGCGCGAGCTGGGCGATTCGCTGCGGCTGCTGCACGGGGTGGAGCTGAACATCGGCCGCGAAGGGCAGCTGGACTACGATCCCGAGTTCCGCCGGGCCTTCGACTGGTGCCTGGCCTCGGTGCACGACCACTTCGATCTCGACCGCGCCGCCCAGACCCGGCGGATCGTGACCGCCATGCAGGACCCCAGCGTGCGGATGATCGGCCACCTCTCCGCCCGCATGATCGGTGCGCGCCCGCCCATCGATCTGGACCTGGATGCGGTGCTGGCCGCCGCCGAGGCCACCGGCACCGCTCTGGAGGTCAACGGCGCCCTTCCGCGCCTGGATCTGTCGGTCGAGGCCCTGCGCCGGGCCCGCCCCGGCGCCGTCACCTTCGTGCTGACCAGCGACGCCCACCACGCCCAGGAGCTGGCCCGCGCCGACTTCGCCCGCCTGCAGGCCGAGCGCGCCTGGATCGACCCCGACCGCGTCGCCAACACCTGGCCCCCCGAGCGCCTGATCGCCTGGGCGACGGGCGCGGCAGGCTGAGCAGCGGGGGCTCAGCGGTCGATGGCCGGTGGATCGCATCCTGGCGGGAGGATGGCGATCCAGTCGTCGATCAGCCTGGCGCCGGGTACGTCGACCACGGCGCTGCCGATCTGGGGCATGCGGAAGCGCTCCTCCAGGG
>JBKPRZ010000285.1:0-10520 GCA_046734815.1 Myxococcota bacterium
GCCGGGGGAAGGCCAGCGCGCGGCTGCCGATCATCAGTGGCACCAGATAGGTGCCCACCCCCTGCATCACCGGCACGGCGAACAGGAACATCATGGTCGAGCCGTGGGTGGTGAACAGCCGGTTGTAGAGGTCCCGGTCGATCAGCTGGTTCTCCGGGCGTGCCAGCTGCAGGCGCATCAGCATCGCCTCCACCCCGCCCAGCAGGAAGAAAAGGAAGGCGGTGACGATCATCCGCTTGCCGATGCTGGTGTGCTGCACGTCGCGCAGCCACCCCCACAGGCCGCGGTCGCCCCGCCAGGTGCGTTCCAGCTGCACCTGCTCGGTGTCGGTCAGCGGGGCGGGCGGTGGCTCCTCGGCGGTCCGGCGGGCGCGGTCCTTCATCGCAGGTTCTCCAGGTAGGTGACGAGGGCCTGCAGGTCCGCGGGCGGAAGCGGGGTGGGCGGCATGCGCGTGCCCGGCTTCACCGCCTGGGGGTCGCGGATCCAGTCGGCCAGGTGGGTGGCGTCGTTCGGGCGGGTGGCGGCGCCCAGGGTCTGCCGGCTGCCCAGGTGGCTCAGCTCGGGCCCGAAGCGTCCGGCGGCCGGCGTGCCCAGGATGGTGTGGCAGGTGGGGCAGGTGGTCCGCAGCAGCACCTGCTGACCCCGCTGGGCCACCTCGCTGGCGGGCGGATCCGGCAGCTTGCGCTGGGCGCGCAGCCAGGCCTGGAACTGGTCGGGCGGCTCTGCGATCACCAGGAAGGCCATCTTGGCGTGCTGGTCGCCGCAGAACTCGGCGCACCGGCCGCGGAACACGCCGGCGCGATCGGCCTGCAGGTAGGTGGTCGACTCGTGGCCCGGGATCATGTCCCGCTTGCCGTGCAGGGCCGGCACCCAGAAGCTGTGGATCACGTCGCGCGCGATCAGCTGCAGCAGCACCGGCTGTCCGACCGGGATGTGCAGCTCGTTGGCGGTGGTCACCATCTGGCTGGGCGGCGAGCCCTGGTATTCGAACTCCCACCACCACTGCCGGGCCACGACCTTGACCGTCAGCCGGGCACCGCCGGGCAGCGGGTTCAGGCCGTGTCCCGCCTGCACGGTCACGCCCAGCAGCAGGATCAGGATCACCGCGCTGGCGGCGCCGGCGATGGTCACCACCCGCGCGCGCCGGCGCAGGTCGGGCCCCTGCCGGTCGCGGCGGAGCAGCCCCACCACCAGCACCGCCATCACCACCAGGTAGACCACCGCGCAGACCCCGAAGAAGATCCACCATACCCAGGCCAGCCGGGCCGCCAGCGGTCCCGCCGGTTCCAGCACCGCGCTCAGCTCGCCGTTCATTGCGGGGCCGGCCTCGATTCCGTGGTCGGCGGCTGCGGGTCGACCGTGTTCTCCGCCGGCCGGACGTTCAGATGGTCGCTGCGGCTGGGCGCCGACAACTTGCCGGCCAGCCCGGACATCGAGCGCACGTAAGCCACCAGGCGCTGCACGTGGAACTCGGGGATCCGGTCCTTGAACGACGGCATGCCGTTGGGCCGGCCCTCGACGATGCTCTGGTAGATCTTCTCGGGTTGCGAGCCGTAGACCCAGCGCGCGTCCATCAGCGGCGGGCCGATGCCGCCGCCCCCGTTGGCGTGGCAGCCGACGCAGTTGTAGGCCGAATACAGGGTCTTGCCCTCGGACATCTGGTAGGCGTTGGCCACCGCTGCGCTGGCGGTGGGGTCGGGCGCCAGCGGACGCGGGTCACGCACTTCGCGCTGGCAGGCCAGCAGCGCGGCCAGCGCCAGCAATCCGGCACGGAGGTCAGGGCAGCGCGAAGACAAAGAGGTTCCCGCCCTTTCCGGTGTGTTTCGCCAGATCCGACATCGCCCCGCCCCAGCCGACAGCAGCGGTGTCGTCAGCGGTATCCAGGTCGTTCGCGACCACAGCCCCCGCCCAGCCGCCCACGCCCGATAGAACCGCCACGTATTGCTTGCCGTCCGGCCCGCGGAAGGTGATGGGCTGCCCGATCACGCCCGAACCGGTCTGGAACTGCCACAGCAGCCGCCCGTCGCGAGCGTCCAGCGCCTTGAACCAGCCTTCCATGTTGCCGTAGAAGACCAGCCCGCCGGCGGTGGCCAGGGTCCCGCTCCAGGCCGGGAAATTCTCCTTCACCCGCCACACCGGCCGCGCCGCCACCGGGTCCCAGGCGGTCACGAAGCCGCGGTTGCCCCCGGGCCCGGCGTGGTAGCGGACGTTGGCGCCGACGAAGGGCGTACCGGCGATGTAGTTGGCCTCGGTGACCTCCTCGTCCTGGCACAGGTTGTTGTGGGGTATGTAAAACAGCCCCGTCTGCGGCGAGAAGGACATCGGCTGCCAGTCCTTGGCTCCCGGCGCCGCCGGACAGATGTCGCGCACCGCCTTGCCGGTCTGGGGCTTCTTCTCCGCCACCGGAATCAGGCGCCCGGACTTCTTGTCGACACCCTGGCTCGAGTTGACGTGCGCGAACGTCTCGGCCGACAGCACCTCGCCGGTCTGGCGGTCCAGCAGGTAGAAGTATCCGTTGCGGTCGGCGTGGCCCAGCACCTGCCGCGTGCGCCCCTGCAGGGTCAGGTCGACCAGCACGTTCTCGTTGACCCCGTCGTGGTCGTACAGATCGTGCGGGCTCCACTGGTAAAACCAGAGCGCCTGGCCGCTGTCCGGGCGGCGGGCGAAGATGCCGGCGGTCCATTTGTTGTCGCCGGGGCGCATGTCCGGGTTCCAGGGCCCGGGGTTGGCGGTGCCGTAATAGACGAGGTCCAGCTGCGGGTCGTAGGAGACGAATCCCCAGACCGTGCCACCGCCCTGCCGCCAGCGTTCGGGCGGCCAGCTGTGCACCCCCAGGTCGGTGCCGCGGTCGTGGGAATAGAACGGCTTGAACTCCGGCCCGATCAGGCAGTCGCTGTCCGGTCCGGTGCTGTAGGCGCGCCAGGCGATCTTGCCGCTGTCCGCTGCAAGCGCGGTCAGCCAGCCGCGCACCCCGAACTCGCCGCCGCTGTTGCCCACCAGCACCTTGCCCCGCACCACCAGCGGGGACATGGTGATCGACTCGCCCTTGTTGATGTCGGCCAGCTGAACCTTCCAGAGCTCCTTGCCGGTGGCGGCATCGAGACCGATGGTGTGGCCGTCGAGCGTGTTGAAGAACAGCCGCCCGTCGGCCAGCGCGGGACCGCGGTTGACGACGTCGCAGCAGGCCACCCCCTGGGCGGCGGCCGCGGGCTGGGGGCGGTAGGTCCACTTCGGCGCCGATCCGGCGTGGGCCAGGTCGAAGGCGTGGACGTGGTTGGGAAAGGGCGTGACCAGGTACATGGTCCCGTCGGCGACCAGCGGCGCGGCCTCGTGGCCCTTGGGGATTCCCGTGGAGAACGTCCAGGCGACCTTCAGCCCGGACACGTTGCCGGTGTTGATCTGGTCGAGACCCGAATAACGCCGGTTCTGCGGATCCTTGGCCATCATCGTCCATTGCCCGTCCTCGGAGATCGGCGGGCCCTTGACCTTGCTGGCGGCGGCAGTGGCCGGGGTGGGCGACGGTTGGGGGTTATCGGCCGGGCGCGGGCTTGCGGAATCACGACAGGCAGGCCCGAGCCAGAGGGCGAACAGGACGGCTGGTGCGTTCTTCATGGCTCGCGGTGGGTGGCTGCCGGCGAAGGTAAGCACGTGGTCCGTGATTGTCCGGGGCTCCGGGGGGTTTTCGTCATCTCCCTGATACCTGCAACTCTTGACATCCGGCCGAGCCGTACCCACCTGGTGTACGCTCGAGACGCTGCAGCCGAGCCACGCTCCGATGCAACAGCCCACACGGGTCCGGCGGCCGCCGGGAACTGTCATGCCATGAGCTCCATGCTCGAAAACGATGCCGGAGACACGACGGGCGTGGACCTGGTGCCGCCGCCGCTGGCCCGCCCCTTGCCGTCGTCCCGACACCAGGTGCAGTTCTACGAGGATCGCGAGTTCCTGGCCGGGGTGGTGGCCGAGTTCCTGGCAGCTGGTCTGGCCGCGGGCGAGTCGCTGTTCGTGATCGCTCGTCCCGAGCACCGGGAGCTGTTCGCGCGCCGCTTGCGCGAGCTCGGCCTGGACCCGGACGCCGCCCGGACCAGCGGCCAGCTGATCTGCCTGGACGCGGGCGACACGTTGGCGCGGCTGCTGGTCGAGGGGATGCCCAGCCGCGAGCGCTTCCGCGCCGTGGTGGGCGGGCTGTTCGACGCGGCGATGGCCCGGGCGCCGCAGGCCCGCATCCGCGCTTACGGCGAGATGGTCGACATCTTGTGGACGGAGGGCCAGGCCCCGGCCGCGCTGGCCCTGGAAGACCTGTGGAACGAGCTGCAGAGCCGGCACGACTTCTCCCTGCTGTGCGCGTACACGATGGGCGGCTTCTTCACCCGGGCGGCTGGCCTGCCCGAGGTGTGCGCCAGCCACGATCGGGTCCTGCCGCTGGACGCCCCTGCCGCCGCGGGTGAATCGGGCAACCTGACCGCGCAATACAGCCGCGCGCTGGCCGCCGAGATCCGCCAGCGCAAGCTGGTCGAGGACACGCTGCGCGCGACCGTGCGCGAGTTGCGGGGCAAAGAAGAGGTGCGCGCCGAGGCCACCCTGCGGGCCGAGCGCCTGATGCGCATCACCGCCGCCATCGCCGACGCGGTCGGCGCCGAGCACGTATTCCGAGCGGTGGTCGACGAGGTGGCGGCCGCTCTGGACGCCTCGTCCGCGGGGCTGTGGCTGGTCTCCGAGGACGGCCAGAGCGCCACCCTGGTGCGCGCCTTCGGCTACCAGGCACGGCAGCTGCCCGAGCTGCAGGCCGCCACCCTGGGTATCGGTGGGCAGCTGCCGATCGTGGACTGCCTTCGCCTGGGCGAGCCGATCTGGATCACCTCGCAGACCGAGCTGCTGATGCGGTACCCGCGCCTGCAGGGGCTGGTCACGGTGGGGCGGTCGTACCGGATCTGCTGTCTGCCGATCATCGTGCGCGGCAAGACCATCGCCGGTCTGGCCTTCACCTTCGATCACCCGGCGCCGACCGATCCGGCGCTGCGCGATTTTCTCATGCTGGTCTCTCGCTACAGCGGCCAGGCGCTCGAGCGGCTGCGGCTGCTGGAGGCGGAACGCACCAGCCGCACGCAGGCCGAGCTGCTGTACGGGCTGGCGCGGGCCCTGATCGAGGCCCGCTCGCTGGAGGAGGTTTTCGAGCCGGCCCTGGATGCCATCGAGCGGGCGCTGGGCACCCGCCGCTGCTCGGTGCTGCTGTACGACGACGAGCAGGTGATGCGGTTCCGGGCCTGGCGCGGCCTGTCCGAGGCCTACCGGGCCGCGGTGGAGGGCCACTCGCCCTGGTCGCCCCGCGACCCGGCGCCCCAGCCCATCGTCGTGCCCGACGTCGATCGCGATCCCGCGCTGACCTCGTTCGGCTCCCTGTTCCGGCAGGAAGGCATCGGGGCGCTGGCCTTCTTCCCGCTGGTCACCGCCGGGCGCCTGCTGGGCAAGTTCATGGTCTATTACGATCGCCCGCATCCGCTGGACGCCGCCGAGCGCGAGCTGGCCCGGGCCATCGCCAACCACGTGGCCGCCGCCTGTGCGCGGTTCGCCAGCATGGCCGAGCTGGAACGAACGGTGCGCTTCAACGAGATGTTCACCGCTATCCTGGGACACGACCTGCGCAATCCGCTGGGGGCCATCATGGCGGCGGCGCAGCTGGCCCAGCGGCGCCAGAACGACGAGAAGCTGGCCAAGCCGCTGTCCCGCATCCTCAGCAGCGGGCAGCGCATGGCCCGCATGATCGATCAGCTGCTCGACTTTACCCGGGTGCGGGTGGGCGACGGCATCCCGCTCGAGCGCAAGTCCTGTGACCTGCTGGTGGTGCTGCGCCAGATGGCCGACGAGCTGGAGCACGCCAACCCGGGCTGGCACCTGCACCTGCACCTGGAGGGGCACGGGGCCGGCTCGTGGGACCTGGACCGGCTGTCGCAGGTCTTCTCCAACCTGATCGGCAATGCCATCCAGCACGGGGCCGTCGAGCAGGGGGTGAAGATCCGGGCCGACGGCTCGGCCGACCAGCGGTTCCAGCTGGAGGTGCAGAACATGGGCACCATCCCGCCGGCGCTGATCGGCAAGCTGTTCGAGCCGATGGCCGGCGGCGAGCGGAGGAGCGAACGCACCCAGGGCCTGGGGCTGGGGCTGTACATCAGCAAGCAGATCGTCGAGGCGCACGGCGGAACCATCGAGGTGCTCTCGGACGAGGCGGCGGGGACCCGCTTCGTGGTCAATCTGCCCCGGCAGAGCGTGCCGTCATGAAGAAGGTCCTGATCGTCGACGACGAGCGTGAGATCCGCGAATCGCTGGCCGAGCTGTTCGTGGACGAGGGCTACGACGTGGTCACCGCGGGCAACGGGGCCGAGGCGCTGGAGCGCATCCAGGGGATCGATCCGCCGTGCGTGGTGATCCTGGACCTGCTGCTGCCGGTGATGAGCGGGCCGGAGGTGTACCAGGCCATGCAGAGGGAGCCGCGGCTGGCGGGCATCCCGGTCATCATCATCACCTCGGATCCAGCGCGGGCGCCCAGCGGCCTGCTGATCATGAAGAAGCCGATGAACCTCGAGCGGCTGCTCAGCACCGTCCACCAGCACTGCCCCGACTGCCCCGAGGCGCGGGCCCCCGGTTAGCTCCGGGCCATCGGGCGGCGGGCGCAGACGGCCTGGATCCGGTCGAGCAAGGCCTCTGGCTCGACTGGCTTGGGCACGAAGTCGGCGGCGCCCATCTGGGCCGAGCGGGTGCGCGCGTCCCACTCACCGGACATCACGATCACCGGCACGCGCACCCCCTGCCGATCGAGAGCCCGCTTGAAGCCGGTGCCGTCCAGCACCGGCATGCTGAGATCCAGCAGGATGACGTCGAAGCGCGCGGGACTGGCGGCCAGCCCCGCGGCGCCGTTGTGTGCGCCCACCACCTCGAACTGTGGCGACAGCACGTCCAGCAGGTTCTCCCGCACGTCGCCGTCGTCGTCGACGATCAGCACCCGCAGCGGGCGTCCCCTGCCACCTCCCCACGCCGTTTCACCCCTCGCGCCACACATGATGACGAAACCACCGTATTTTCAAAGTGGGTCGGCTGGCCGCCGGTGGAAGGTAAAAACCGCCCCGACCGAATCGGAAATGTGTTTTGAAACGATCGGTGACGGAGAGGGGCGCAGATTTTTCAACAGCGACGAATCAGCACCGACGGGCGCGACCCGCGACCTCGTCGAGAGTCGGCGAAATTTCGAGGCCCGCCGGTCGTGCAGCGATGGTGCAGATCCCGTCGCGGACGTTGCGCAGGGGAAACGTCTCGCCCTGAAATGAAAGCGTAAACGGTACCGACGTTGCGCTGATGAAACGTCCGCCTACTCGTTTCTCCCCGCGGCGGTGCGGGCGCCTGATGTCGGGTCGGTGGACGTACGTCGTGCTGGCTCCCACGAGCACGAGGTCCGGATCCACATGCGGGATCCCGCGAGGTGTTCCGTTCGGAGACGTCTGATCCTTTTCGTTCCAGAACGATCCGCGATCAGCGCTGCCGCCGATGCGTCGCAGGCATGCTCTCGCCCGCGATCGTCGTTCAATCCCGTCTCGGGGGCGCGGCGCCTCCGTGTTTCATCTGTTCCCGGTTTCAGGATCGTTTCGTCTGTCTTTCGGCGATGCGAAAAGTGTCTACACGCCGCAGCAGGAGGCCTTGTCGGAGCGGGACCGAGGACGCACTGTTAGCGGGCAAGGAGAGCTTGATGACGTATTGGCTCATTCTGTCCGCCACTTTCGCTGTCGCCATCTTCTTCACCGCGTGTCTCGGGTTCTGTCTGGTGGCGGGGCTGGGCTGGGCCATGGCGGGGGGGCGCGGGCAGCGGCCGCGCGGCGACTCGTGGACGGGCATGCTGCGCCCGTGGCTGCTGAGTCTGCTGCGTCTGTATGATCGGATCTGGTCGCGCTGGCTGCGGCCGCCGTACGCGCGCCGCTGACCGTCGCTCAGATCTCGTCCAGCGCGAACATCCCCGACACCGTCGACGGACGCTCCACCGAGACCTCGAGGATCGGGAACCAGGCCGGTGGCTGGTGGCGCGCCAGGGCTTCCACCCGCGGAGCGGGCAGGGGCGGCCCCCCATGCACCAGCCGCTCGCCCCGAGGCAGCGCGGGCAGGCCGCGTGCCCGTAGCCGCAGCCGCAGCCGCAGGTAGGCCAGGCGGTGCCAGGCGCGCAGGTATCGCCGGGCCAGCAGCTGAAAGCCCAGGCGGCCGAGCGCCCCGGGCACCCGCGCCTCCCGCCAGACCGCCTCGATCCGGAAATGCACCTCACCGGTGCGGTGATCCTTGATGAGGACGAACCACTCGGACCCCGACTGCAGGTGGCCGGCCAGGGTGTCGTAGCGGAAACCCCAGACGGTGCGATCGGTCGCGTGCATGTCCTTCACGTCGGTCACCACCACCGCACACAGCGCGCGCAGGCCCAGCACCTTGATCTCCAGGAGCATCAGGCGGCCCAGCAGGTCCGCCGAGCGATCGAAGTGCCCGATGACGATGCGTGGATCGGAGAAGTCGTAGCGGCGGACCAGCTCGCGCGCGCGCTCGAAAGGACCGTCGGGCAGCGGCGGGCCGGGCCGCTCGCGGGCGATCACCGCCTCGGACTGATAACGCCCGCCATCGCGTCCGCTGGGAGTGGATGCCGGCCGCTGTCCTCGCAGGACCGCCAGGCGCCGCTCCAGATCCGCAGACGACCAGCCCCGCAAGGCGCGCCATTGCGGGCGCAGGGGGTCCTGCTGGATCAAACGACGGGGCATGCTGTCCCCAGCAGTTGCAAACAGAAGGCCGGCACCAGCGACGCGGTCAAACCCGCGGGTGTCCGAGGCCGGCGCACGGGAGGCCCCCGAGGGACCGTTACCCACGCGTTCCGCGCCCGCGGTCCGCCGACGCGGCCGCGTAACCCGCCCGGGTATTACCGACGGCACGGGGATCTACCGGCGCCGGCCGCTGCCGCTGCGCAAAAGTCGCAGCTGGCGCGTCGCCAGCGCCTCCAGATCTTCCAGCTGCTCGCTGTCGATCACCACCACCGCCGGCTCCTCTGCCAGCGCGTGCACCGCCGGGGGAAAGCGGGCCGTGCTCACCAGCCAGACCGCGTCGGCGCCGTACGATTGACCGGCGGCGCGGACCTGCTGGACCACCCGGCTGGACGTGGACCCGGCGCGGTTGCGGGTCTGGACCACCACCTTCTTGCCGCCGTACGAGAACAGCAGATCCGCGCCCTCCGGTCCGGTGATGGGGGCGGACGACACCTCGGACACCCCCGCTTCGGCCAGCACCCCGGCCAGGTACAGCGCCAGCTGGGTGGGTGTCATGCTCTTCAGCGCATCCGGATCGCGCGCGCCGGCGGGCGGACGGTGCGCCTCGAAGTAGGCCGCGAACGGCACGGAGTGCGCGCTGGTGCGCGATCGCCGGCGCGCGGGCGTGCCGCCGTACGAGGAGGTCCGTTCCTCGGTCTGCAGCTGACCCAGCCGCGCCTGGATGGCGTCGTGGGCGCGATCGCGCAGGCGCTGCAGCTCCAGCGGCACCCGGCGGCGGTCCCAGTCGCGCAGGCTCTCGCCCGCGTCCGGACGGTGGCGGTTGCTGTCGGGCAAGAAGGTGCGCAGGAAGTCGATGGTCGCGTTGGAGGCGCGGGGCGGCCGCGATCCCTTGCGGGCGGTCAGCCGCGACAGGTAGGTCTGCAGCGCCGTCTCCTCCGAGCGGGGCAGCCGGCTGCTGGCCAGCGCGCGCGCCCGTTCGGGCGGATCATCGGCGCCCAGCTTGCGCGGGAAGTCCATCACCAGGCGTCGGGCGGCCTCCGGTATGTGAAACGGCGTGGAGGTCAGCCGGCGCGGTTTACCCGAGGAGGCGCAGGTGGCCCGCGGGCAGAAGTTCGCTGCCTCCGGATACTTCTTTCCGCACGAGGGACAGACTTTTATGGCCGACGCCTCCCGGGAGAGCATGCCACACCGGGCGGTGTCGGCGGCGCACCGGCGGCCCTCATGGCTCGATGATGGGCGCGCCGTGCAGCGACTCGGCCGGCTTGCCGGGCGCCGAGGGCGGGCGGGGTGGCGGCGGATCGTCCTTCGGGCGGCGGGTCCGGGGCAGGGCGCCCGCCGCCGACGGACGCGGGCCCGGGGCCTGGCGCATCACCACCTGCAGGGTCTGGTCGGTGGTGCGATCGATCAGCGCTTCGCGCGGCTCGAAGCCGGGGGCGCGGAAGACGACCGTGATGGGGGTCGAGTCCCGCGGCAGCTTCAGCGGCAGCGGGTGCTCCCGGCCGTCGATCACCGCCACAAGCCCGGCCGGTGCGCCGGCCACCGCGATGGTCACCTCCGCCGGCGTAGGTGGCGGCTCGTCGTGCAGTTGTGGCGTCGGTACGATGGTCTCGCGACCGGACGGGGCGCCGCCACCGGCGGCGGCAGGCGCGGCGGGCGGTTCGGGAGCCGGCGCAGCGGGGGTGGTCCCGGCCGCCGTCGGATCCGCCGGTGCTACCGCCGGAGCGGGGGCGCCTGCCCGCG
>JBKPRZ010000286.1:0-8084 GCA_046734815.1 Myxococcota bacterium
GGCCGCAAACAGCGAGGCGAACAGCGCGGCCAGCGCGAGGGTGTGGTGTGCTGCCAGCACGGCCGCGAGCTGGGCGCCGATGGCCACGCCCAGCGCGGTGCCGCCCACCCGGTGCCAGGCCCGCTGGACCGTCTCGGCCACCGTCTCGGCGCGCACGAACGTGACGAAAGCTCCGATCACCGCCCAGTGCCAGCGCGCCTGCGACACCATCTGGCCGGCGACCATGGCCAGAGCGCAGGCCACCGTCGCCTGGATGGCCACCCGCACGGGCGCGGGCAGGCCGCCCGGGCGCAAGCTGGGCGGCAGCGGCGGGCGCGCGGCGGGGCGATCCGGATCGCGGCTGGCATCGGACGCGGTGGCCAGGCGCCTCGAGGTGGCTGCGCGGTCGACCAGATCGGCCAGCGACGCCTCCAGGCTGCCGGCGACGGGCAGCGCGGGCACCACCGGGAGCTGGTCGCTCGCCAGCAGCTGCCTCAGGCGCGCGGCTGCCCGCCGCACGGCCTCCACGCCTGCCGGCTGTTCCTGCTGCACGCGCGCCCGCACCAGGCTCGCCACCCGCGCGGTGTCGAGCTCGAGATCCAGCGCTGCCGCTTGCACCGGCTGTCCCGGCGGCGGCGCACCCACCTCCACCAGCGCCAGGTGCTCGTCCACAACCAGTGCCACCCGGTTCACCCGGTCCAGCGCGCGCCGCACCCGCCGCCGCGGACGTCCCTCCCAGCGGCCGGCCGCGCCGGCGTCGGCGATCACCGACAGCGCCAGCGCCACCGCGCGCACCAGGTTCCGCACCGCCCGCCGCAGCAGCCGCGGCTCGCGCTCGGGGATCAGGAAGAAACGGACCGCGAACGACACGGCGTACGCAATCAGCACGCTGGCCGCCGCCGCCGGCAGCTGGGTGGCGGGCAGCCGGAAGAACAGCGACGAGAAATACGCGACGAAGGCGACGAATCCCAGGGCGGTGGTGCGGGGACCGCGCTGGCGCAGCCACACCGCCGCGAACACCAGGACCAGGAATGCCAGCCGGCTGACCCACGGGTGCGGAGCCAGGGTCGTCCCCACCGCGACCCCCGCGGCTGCCACCAGCGCGGCCAGCACATGGGTGCGCCGCTGCTCCCGGGCGGTCGGGTCGTTGACCAGCACGGTCGCGATCAGCGCCAGCATCACCCCTGGCAGGGCGGGCCCCAGTGGACGGTCCAGCGCGTGCGCCAGCCCGGCCAGCACCGCCGTGGAGGCAAGCGTCGTCACGGTGGCGCGAGCCGCGGTGCGCGCCCGGCCGAGGTCGGGATCGCTGACTACGAACCACTCCCACAACCGTCGCGCCGGCGCCACTGATGAAAGATCGGCACGACCGGCGGCGCTGGCCACCACCAGGACCGTCCATCTGCGGGTACCACCGCCGGGGTGCGCCGGTCGGGTCCACCTCGGGCACCGCCTTTCACGCGTGTTCACCGGCGAGTTGCCGAGGGCCGACGCAGTTGCGGCAGGGCCGACGGGTGCCGTCCGCCGACCAAGTGCGGAGGGGCGCGAAATTCGGGGGGGTGTAGCTCCTTCTGGGTCCCTCGGGGTAAAAGCGTGCGCGTACAGGACGTTCCGCACGTGGCAAGGACGCGATACGATCTGGTGATCGTCGGCGGCGGACCGGCGGGGCTGTCGCTCGCCCTGCACCTGCAGCGCCACGCCCCGGCGCTGGCGCAGAACACCGTCGTCCTCGAGCGCGCGCAGTACCCGCGGGAGAAGTTCTGCGCCGGCGCGATCGGGGCGCGTGGGTTGCGTTGCCTGGACGAGATCGACGCCCGGCCGCAGGTGCCGGCGGTGCCCATCGAGGCGGTGACCTTCGCCTTCGGGGGACGGCGGCACGAGGTGCGTTTGCCCGCGCTGGGGCAGGTGGTGCGGCGGCTGGAGTTCGACCACGCGCTGGCGCAGATCGCGATGGCGCGCGGGGTGGAGCTGCGGCAGGGGGCGGAGGTGCGCGGCGTGGAGCTGCAGGAGGGGGGCGCACGCGTGCACCTGGCCAGCGGCGAGGTGCTGGAGGCGCGCGCGGTGGCGGGCGCCGATGGGGTGCGCGGGGTGACCCGCCGGACCACCGGTTTTTCGCGCGGGCGCCTGCGCGCGCAGGTGGTGGAGGTGGACACCGAGCCGGTGGCGGCGGATCTGCCGCATGACACCTTGCTGTTCGACTTCGGCGACGCCGCCGTGAACGGCTACGTCTGGGACTTCCCCACCCTGGTCGACGGGCGGCCGCTGATGTGCCGGGGCGCCTATGTGGTGGGCGGCGATCCGGCGGGCCCGCGCGCCCACCTCGAGCGGCACCTGGCCAGCCGCGGGCTGGACATCGCCCGCTACCGGCTCAAGCCCTACGCCGAGCGCGGCCTGGACCGCGACGAGCCCATCGCCCGCCCGCACCTGCTGCTGGTGGGCGAGGCCGCGGGCATCGAGATCTCCACCGGCGAGGGCATCCCCCAGGCGCTGCGCTTCGGCGCCCTGGCCGCCCGCTATCTGGCCGCCGCCTTCCGCGCCGGCGACCTGACCTTCCACACCTGGCGAGCCGAGCTGCTGCGCACCGAGGAGGGCCGGCTGGTCCGCCACCGCCACATCGTCGCCCGCTATCTCTTTTCCGATCGGCGCGCCCAGATCGAAAGGCTGGGCCACCTGACCCCCGCGCTGATGGAGATCGGCGTCCGTCGCTTCGCCGGAAAGCCCACGCCCCGACGCCTGGCCGCAGCCGCCGCCCTCGGCTTCGCCCGCTGGGCCCTCACCGGCGGCGCCCGCGCCCTGCCGCGCCCCCGCGGCTACCCGGCGGGCTTGTGAGCGGGTGGTGATGCGCGGCCCGGCGGGGTCGCTGTCGCCGGGCGGTTGCTACCCGCGGTGCAGGCGCAGGATCAGGATCTCGCCCTCGGTGTTGAAGCGGACCGGGATCCCCGAGGTGCCGGCGCCGAGGTTGGTGATCCCCTGCATGCCGCCGTGAGACCACGCCCCGGCGGGGAGGTGTCGGCCGGTGCGCAGGTGTCTGATGATCGGGCGGCCGCCCGGCAGGCAGACCTGGCCGCCGTGCGTGTGGCCGCACAGGTACAGCTTCACGCCGGCGCGGGCGGCCGACTCGTACAGCTCGGGTGAATGCACCAGCGCGATGGTGAAGTCCTCGCGCGCGGCCTCCAGGATGTGCAGGCTCTGGTCGGTGTAGTAGTAGTGCACGTCGTCGGTGCCCACGATCCGGAGCCGGTCGCGGTCGCGGCGGAGCACCACGCCCTCGTTGATCAGCAGCCGGATGCCCATCGCCTCCATCGGCGCGACCATGTGGCAGTCGTCGTGGTTGCCGAGGACGGCCAGGAACCCGAGCCGGCTGCGAATGCCGCCCACCAGCCGGCGCAGGCTGTCCATCACCGCGCCGAAGGGACCGTGCAGCTCGGTGCGGTAGTCGCCGGTGAGGACGCACAGGTCCACCTCGCGGCCGGCCACCAGGTCCAGGATGCGCTGGTCCAGCCCCGGCATGCCGTCGAAGTGCGGGTCGGAGATGTGCAGGATCGAGAAGCCCTCGAACGCGGGCGGCAGGTCAGCAAAGAACAGATCGCGCTCGCGCAGCGCCAGGCGGCAGGCGTTGCGGTACCCGCGCTGGTATTGACCCAGGCGCTTCAACCCCCAGGCGAACGTCTTCATCATCACCAGCAGCGCCTCCCAGTGCTGCTTGCGCTTGCCGCCGTAGCGCTTGGTCACCAGGTTCTGCGTCTCCATCCAGAACCGGTTGTTTGCCCACATCTGCCGCGCATTGATCGCGCCGCCGGGCTCCAGCACCGCCCCGCCGTCGGTCGACACCGTCCGTGGCGACCGCACCGATTCGACGACGGTCCGATGCGCAACCGCGGGCAAAGCCCCGGAATCGACCACCGTCCGATGCGCAACCGCGGGCGATTCCTCGGATCCGATGTCCGCGTCGTCCTCCGCCTCCCCCACCTCTCGCACCGCCCGCCGCCGGTCCGCCGCGTCCATTCTTCAATGTTACAACGCCGGGCGGACCGGCGGTTCCCTGGCCGGGGATCTCCCGATGGCCGCGGTCAGCGGCGCTGGACCCTGCTGGTGGGGCCGATGCGGAGCCCGTCGCCCGCGCGCTCGGTGGGACCCGCGATCATGAGGTCACCCCGGGTGGCCTGGTCGAAGCCGGCGTTTTCGGGCGAGCGGTCGCGGTCCAGGCGCACCAGCGGGTGGCGCCCCGCCGGGCCGCAGCCCCACAGGCGCAGTCGGCCCTTCTCGACGATGGGATCACTGACCACCCGGAACAGCCGCCGCTCCTGGCAGGGCTGCCCGGTCCGGGCCAGCACCACGTAGCTGTAGTCGACCCGCGAGTGCCCGGCGCGGGCGGCGGCCTCGGCCGGCTCCCACGGCGCGCTGGCGTGACACCAGTCGCGGTCGCGCACCAGCGCCGGACAGGGCCCCTGCACCAGGCACGGTGCCAGCACGAAGAACCCGGCGGGCAGCAGGCGATCGCGGATCTGCAGCAGATCGCGCGAGGTCTGCTGCAGCGCCGGCTCGATCAGGATCATCCGCCCGCCCTCGGCCAGCAGCTCGTGCCCCCACGAGAACACCAGCGCCGCGCGTGCATCCAGGTCCAGGGTCCCGGCCAGCTCGTTCAGCAGGTGCGCCGCCACGATCAGGTCGAACCGCCCCTCCACGCCGCGGGGTCGTCCCCTGTGCTTCAGGTCCGCCACCACCACGCCCGGCCGGGTGGCAACCCGATCCACCGACACCACCTCCACCGCCCCCAGCCGCTCGCGGATCAGATCGCCCGCCGCGCCCGTGCCCGCGCCCAGGTCCAGCACGCGCTCGACCGTCGCGAACGCGCCCGCGCCGCCACCGCCGATGTCCGCCGTCACCGCCTCCGCCCGCGCCTGCAGGTCGTCCAGGATCCGCCCCAGCGCCGCGCGCGTGCGGGGAGCGATCTCCGATTCGTACTGGCGCCGCAGCTCGGGGTCGGCCAGGTAGGGCGTGCCGACCAGCTCGCGGCGGCCGACCAGACCGGTATGGATGCGTCGGGAGCGGGCGGGCCTGGTCAGTTGACCATCCGGACGACGATGTCCTTGATGTCCTTGAAGGTGACCAGCACGAACACGCCCAGCAGCAGCAGCAGGCCGACCATGTGCACCGCCGCCTCGGTCTTGGCGCTGACCTGCCTGATGGGCAGGGCGTTGATCCCCAGGAACAGCACGCGCCCGCCGTCCAGCGCCGGCAGCGGCAGCAGGTTGAACAGGCCGAGGTAGATCGACAGCATCATCAGGATGCGCAGGAAGTAGGCCATCCCCTGATCGGCGGCGTGGGCCATCTCGCGCGCGATGCCCACCGGACCGCTGAGGTTGGCTGGCTGCTTGCCGGCGATCATCTGCCACATGCCGTTGAGCATCTCGGCCGACATCACCGCCGGCAGAACCACCGCCTCGCGGACCGCCTGACCGAACGGCACCGGCGCGAACGCCGTCCCGGTCTGGATGCCGATGCGGAAGCTGCCGTCCTTTTCCTTGCGCGGGGTGACCACCACGTTCAGCGTCTCGTTCTGGCGCTGCACCTTCAGCGTCAGGGGCGCGCCCGCCGATTCACCGACCACGGTGCGGATGGGCAGCGACTGCGACAGCGTCTTGCCGTTGGCCTGCACCAGCACGTCGCCCTTCTTCAGGCCGGCGGCCTCGGCGGGCGAGCTGGCGGTCACCTCGACCACGTCGTGGGTCAGCACCTGCTTGCCGAAGCCGACCAGGATGCCGATGGCCAGCACGACCGCCGCCATGTAGTTGGCGCCCGGACCCGCGACCAGCACGGCAAAGCGCATCCAGCGCGGGCGGTTCGGGTAG
This sequence comes from Myxococcota bacterium, assembly GCA_046734815.1. Classification (GTDB taxonomy): domain Bacteria; phylum Myxococcota_A; class Polyangia; order Fen-1088; family Fen-1088; genus CAVYGB01. The sequence goes on from JBKPRZ010000286.1 coordinate 5,829, forward strand.
ACGAAGGGGTCCTTGTGATCGAACTCCTCGTGTGGGTTCAGACCGGTGATCTGCACGAATCCGCCCAGAGGCACCGGCGCGATCTGGTACGTCGTGTCGCCTCGCTTGACCGACACCAGCGGCTTGCCGAAGCCGATCGAGAACCGCTCGACCTTCATCCCGCACAGCCGCGCCACGATGAAGTGCCCCCACTCATGGACCACGATGAGGAGCGCCAGCCCCAGGATCGCGACGAGGATCGACAACATTGCCCAAACTTTAGCAGGTTTGCTCCCGACACGCGCCGCCGCGCCCCGGGCCCTCATCGCATCGCGCAGGGGCACCCGGGGGCCTCCCCATGCACCCCCTGGACAGCGTCCACCGGCCGCGCGATGGTGTGCGGCCGTGAGCGCCCTCGGCCCGCTTCACCGCTACTTCCGCGCCGAAAAACAGGCGGCCCTGGTCTGTGCGGCGCTGGGGCTGGTGGCCCTGAGCATCGCCGCCGGCCTCCGGCGCGCGGGGGACCCCTTCGGCAACATGGCGCTGCCGGTGGGGATGATGGCGCTGCTGCAGGTGACGGTCGGCGGCGCGCTCGCCTGGCGCACCGGTCCTCAGGTCGACCGGCTGCTGGTCGGGCTGGAACGGACGCCCGCCCGGGCCAAGGCCGACGAGCTGGCCCGCATGGCCCGCGTGCACGCCAGCTTCCGCCTGGCCGAGTCGGCGGAGCTGATCCTGATCGCCGCGGCCCTGGTGCTGGCGGTGTGGCTGCGCGCGCGCCCGCCGCTGATGGCGATGGGCCTGGCGATCCTGGTCCAGGCCACCGTGCTGCTGGCGTTGGACCTGTTCGCCGAGCGGCGCGCGCACCGGTATGCGCGCTGGCTGCGGGCGCTGCCGGTCTGATCGATCGTGCAGGCGGCGTGCAGCCGGCCGCTCAGGCGGCGAGCAGCCGCCAGACCGGAGCCAGCAGACGCGAGGGCGCGCGCTTGGCGGTGCCGACCACTTCCAGGCTCAGGTCGCGGGCCTCGCGCTCGAAGCTGCGCTCGAACACCTCGCCGACGCCGCGGCAGCGGGCGATGGCGGGCAGCGCCGGCAGCCGGCGCGCCGTGATCCAGCGGCCGCGCACCAGCACCGCCTCGGTGCCGCGCTCGAGCCGCGACAGGGTCCAGCCCAGCGGGCACAGCGACCCGGGCAGGCGGCCGGCGTCCATCAGCACCACGGCGGGCCCGCGGGCCTCGGACACGCCGCGGATGAAGGCGCGGCCGGCGACATCTTTCTCGATCAGCCGCAGCTCGGGTACGTCGGCGGCCAGCAGCCGCAGCACCTTGAACGACGTGTCCCAGGAGCCGGCGTTGACCCCCACCACCTCGAACGGACGGTCCAGCTCGCGCAGGTGCTCGACCACCCGTCTCGTGCCGGCGCCGATGATGTCCTCGTGGTTGCGAACGGCCAGCACGACCGAGAAGTCCGGGAGTCTTTTGCCTGGCGTCATGCTGTCATCCACCGAAGCCACAACGGGCTGCAATCGAGCACAGCATCCGGCGTGCCCAGACCGGCAAACCAGGCGAAATGCCGGGTTAGCCCCATCGGCTGAGTCGCGCACGACGCGCCATTGGCACATTTGTTACGCAGTTGCCCCCATTGGCGCGTAGTTTTGTACGCAGTCCGCCACCTTCGTAAGCCGCCGCGCTGGCTGACGAATCCGGCCGCGGTTACAGCTTCGTTTCGGCCAGGTAGCGAGAAATCACGTGTGCGAGGGCAGCTGGATCCTCGGGAGAAACCAGCGTCAGCCCCGCCTGGGCGAGCTCGATCGGACCGCCGAGCGCGGTCGCCACCACGGGCAGCCCGGCAGCCAGCGCCTCGCGCACGGCCAGCGGCTGGCCCTCGGTCCGGCCGCCGATCCGCCGCGCGGGATGGACGAACAGGTCGGCGGCGGTCAACCAGGGCAGCACCTCGGTGTGGGGAAGCTGGCCGGGCAGGCGCAGGTCGATGCGCCGGCGGGCGGCCAGGCTGGCCAGGCGCGCGCGCTCGGGGCCGTCACCCACCAGCACCAGCGTGGGCGGCGCGGGCAGCCGACCGAGGGCGCGGATCAGCAGGTCGTATCCTTTTATGGGCACCAGGCGCCCGACCCCCAGCAGCACCGGACCACGCAGGCCCAGCCGCACCCGCAGGGCGCGCCGGGCGGCGGCGGCCACCGGGCGGCCCACGGCGGTGAACAGCGGGCTGTCGGCCGGCTCGACCGGGCAGTCGGCGACCCGAGCGGCCAGCGCCCCTCCCACC
>JBKPRZ010000287.1:0-19725 GCA_046734815.1 Myxococcota bacterium
ACTTGCAGCTGGGGCCGGCGAAGCTGAAGGCGCTGGCCGCCCGGGCGCACATCCCGGTGGTGTCGTCCAACCTGCTGGACGCAGCCGGCAAGCCCCTGTTCCAGGCGCGCCGGATGGTGCGGGCCGGGGGCCTGAAGATCGGGATCTTCGGGGTCACGACCATGGTGTTCGAGGACGCCGAGAAGCTGCGGGCCCAGGGCGGCAAGCTGGGCGAGTCGCTGGGCGCGGCCCAGGGCGCGGCCTCGATGCTGCGCGAGGAGGGCGCCGATGTCGTGATCGGGCTGGCCCACCTGGCCGGCGGTCTGGAGGAGGCGCGGCAGCTGGCCGGCAACCTCTCGGCGGTCGACGCGCTGGTGCTGGGCCACGACGGCGGTCGGGTCTACCAGCGCGTGCCCTCGGGCGACGGCGCGAGCGCGCCACTGACCCTGATCGAGGCCCACCGCGAGGGCATCTACGTCGGGCAGCTGGACCTGCGCTACACCGACCAGCTGTGGACGGTGGGCAACCGCTTCCTGGCGGTCGACGGCCGCTTCGTGTCCGACCCGAAGATGCAGGCGCTGCTGCGCCCCTACATCCTCGAGACCCGCCGCCGCATCGAACGCAAGCTGCCGGTGGGCCTGACCGCGCGCGCGGGCAGCCACGGCGAGCTGGCCAGCGCCAGCGACGAGAAATGGACCTACGCCAGCACGGCCGCCTGCGCCCTCTGCCACGGCAAGATCAACGAGCAGTTCCGGCAGACCGAGCACGCCTACGCGGTGGGAACCCTGGAGAGCAAGGGCCGCCAGCGCGACCCGCAGTGCCTGCGCTGCCACAGCACCGGCTTCGATCGCCCGGGCGGCACCCGCAACCTCGCCACCGCCGGCACCTACTTCCCCGACGTCGGCTGCGAGTCCTGCCACGGCCCGAGCGCGCCGCACATCCGCACCCAGAACAAGGTCGGCACCACCCGCACCGTCGCCGAATCCGTCTGCCGCGGCTGCCACACCCCGGAACAATCCCCCGGCTTCGACTTCGCGCAGGCCATCAAGGAAGTGCTGGGCAAGGACCACGGCGAATCATTCCTGTCCCGCCGCTGATGCATGTACGGACGCGGTGGAACAACCCACCGCCTCAGCCCGAGCCCTCGATCGTTCCGATGTATCCGGCGGGGGTTGCTGCTCTTATGGGATTGGAGTCAGATGTACCCCATGTTGAAGCCATGCGTTAGCTGGTCGATCGTCCTCTTCGGTCTCGGCTGCGCCACGGCCCCCTACACCCCGCCGCGCGTCCCCATGGGCGGCGAACACGTTCCACCCGATGTCGCTTACTACCGCGGTCAGATGGAAGGCAGCGGCGGCGCCAAGCTGCTGGAGCAGTGCTGGCAGCCGACCAAGCCTTCGCGCGCGGTGGTGGTGCTGGTGCACGATCTGAAGGACCACAGCAGCCGCTACCGCGAGCTGGGCGTCTCGTTCGCCAACCGCGGCCTGGCGCTGTGCGGGTTCGACCTGCGCGGGCACGGCTATTCCGAGGGCGTGCGCGACCACGTCGATTCGCTGGAGAGCTTCGTCGACGATCTCGAGGCGCTGGTCGGGCGCGTGCGCGCGCGCGAGAGGGGCAAGCCGCTGTTCGTGCTGGGCCACGGCTTCGGCGCCGACCTGGCGGGCGTGTACGCCCTGCGCACCAAGACGCCGCTGGCCGGGGTGATCCTCAGCGCCCCGATGCTGCGCGAGAACGTCAAGCGCAAGGAGCGCATCGGCATCCGGACCTACGCGATCTTGCTGCCACGCTCGAACCGCCTGGACCTCGACCTGAACAAGTTCTCCAGCGACCCGCGGGTGGTCGAGTCGCTGCAGAACGATTCGCTGATCTACAAGGACAAGGCCACCGCCCGCACCGCCGGCGAGATCCTGCGCGCCAGCGACGAGCTTCACAACCGCGCCACCGACCTCAACGTGCCCCTGCTGGTGCTGCTGGGCAGCGCCGACCAGATCAGCAGCCCGACCCCGGCGCGGGAGCTGGAGGAGAAGGCGGCCACCTCGGACAAGAAGCTGCAGACCTACGAGGGGCTGTCGCACACGCTGTTTCACGAGTCGGGCCGCACCGTGGTGATCAACGACGTGGCCGAGTGGATCGCCGGGCACGCCGAGGCCTACGAGGAGAAGGCGCCCGCGCCGCCGCCCACCACCGCGCTGGCCAAGGAGCCGGCCAAGCCCGCCGCCGCCGCCCCGGCCGCCTCGCCGCCGCCGGTGAAGAAGGCCGCCCTGAAGAAGCGAAAAAGCCGCTGAAACCGCACGGGCCGCCCGTCGGGTGCGGTCCCCATTCGCGTGAGAACGCAGGCGGCTTTGCCGCCGGAGTTCCATCGTGGGAGGTCTGGAACCCTTCGAGGGTTTCAGGTCAGATCGGCGCGCCGGCCGCATTCCGGCGTGGGCGACGCGCCGTCAGGGTCCCGGGCGTGCTAGCTTTCCCGTGTGAGCGTTGGTCGGTTCCTGCGGTTGCGGCCGCGACCCGAGGCGGGGCGCGGCCAGATGCAGCGTCGACTGGCGGAGCAGGCGCTGTCGCGGGCGGCCGGCGCGCCGCTGGTGGCGGGCAACCGCGTGCGCGTGCTGCGGGACGCGACCCAGAACTACCCGGCCTGGCTGGAGGCCATCGCCGCCGCGCGCCGGCACATCTTCTTCGAGAGCTACATCTTCTCGGACGACGAGATCGGGCGGATGTTCGTCGCCGCGCTGGAGGAGCGCGCGCGCCAGGGGGTCAAGGTCCACGTCCTTTACGACTGGCTGGGCACCAGCTGGGCGCGGCGGCTGTTCTCGGGTCTGCGCGCGGCGGGCGGTGAGGTGCGGGTGTTCAACCCGCCCCGGCTGGACAGCCCCTTCGGCTGGGTGTCGCGCGATCACCGCAAGACCATCGCCATCGACGGCGAGGTCGGCTTCGTCAGCGGCCTGTGCGTGGATGCCCGCTGGCAGGGTGATCCCAAGCGCGGCGTCGAGCCCTGGCGCGACACCGGGATCGAGATCCGCGGCCCGGCGGTGGCCGATCTGGAGGACGCCTTCGCGCGGGTGTGGGCCACCACCGGCCCGGCCCTGGCCGAGGAGGAGCTGGCCCACGCGCACAAGGTCGAGCCGGTGGGCGACGTGCCGGTGCGGGTGGTGGCCACCGCTCCCAGCATGGCGGGCCTGTTCCGCCTGGACCAGCTGATCGCGGCGCTGGCGCGCGAGCGGCTGTGGCTGACCGACGCGTATTTCGTGGGCCTCACCCCCTACGTCCAGGCGCTGTGCGCGGCCGCCCGCGACGGGGTGGACGTGCGCCTGCTGGTGCCCGGGGCCAGCGACATCCCCGTGGTCAGCCCGCTGTCGCGCGCCGGCTATCGCCCGCTGCTGGAATCGGGCGTGCGCGTATTCGAGTGGGGCGGCTCGATGTTGCACGCCAAGAGCGCCGTGGCCGACGCGCGCTGGGCCCGGGTCGGCTCCACCAACCTGAACGTCGCCAGCTTCTGGGCCAACTACGAGCTGGACGTGGCCATCGAGGACGAGCGGGTCGCCGGCGAGCTGGCGAACATGTACGAGCAGGACCTCGAGCACGCCACCGAGATCGTGCTCGCCCGCCGCAACCGGATCCGCCTCTCCACGCGGGCCGAGCGCCGGCGCCGCACCTGGCGCCCGCGTTCGGGCAGCGCCAGCCGCGCCGCCGCCGGCGCCATCAGCCTGGGCAGCGCCGTGGGCGCCGCCATCAAGGACCACCGCGTCCTGGGCCCCGCCGAGGCCCGCGTTCTCGGCGTCGCCGCCCTGGTCCTGCTGGCCCTCGCCGCCCTGGGCCTCCTCTGGCCCTGGCTGATCGCCGTGCCCCTGGCCGTGCTGGCCGCCTGGGTCGGCACCACCCTCCTCATCCAGTCCCTGCGCCTCCTGGCCACCTCACGCGCCGAACGCGCCGCCATGAAGGTCAAGGAAGTAAAAACCCGCCGCGCCACCCCCCCCGCAGTCCCCCCGCCCGTGGAGCCGGCGCCCGCCGACGAAACCCCCGCCCCCGAACCCGCCGCCCGCGCCACCGGCCAACCCTGAGCGAGCGCGCTTCAGGGCTGGGCGGGCGGGGCAGCCCGATCGGTGCCGTCCGCAGGACGCTCGAGCTGAGCCAATCGGCGCGCGAGTGAAGGGTGCCTGAGCCAGGTCTCGATCTCGCGTTCCCAGTGCGTGGGCAAGCCGGCGAGCGCGTGAAGGCGGGTGAGGGCGTTCTGCAGCCACGGCCCGCTTCCGCACAGCTCCGCCGCGCGGCGATCGGCGCGGAGCTCTTCTCGTCGGCTCGCGCGGGCGGCGTCCCGGAACGCCCCCGAGACGATCCCCATCCAGACGAACAGGCCCACGCCGACCGGCAGGCCGTCATTGATTTGCGGCGCTATCACCGCGATTGCGGCTGCCAGCAGGTAGAGCACCCCGTGGCGAACGACGTCGCCCAGACGGCGTGCCCGCCGCGCGTGTTCGAGATGAGCCACTTCGTGCGCGAAGACCGCCGCCAGCTCGTTTACGGGCAAGGCCGCAATCAGCCCATCCCCCAGAACGACCGCGCCGCCGGCGCGATCGTGGATCGCCACAGCATTGGCCCAGGCCCGTCCTCCCGGCGGACCGGGTGCGACCATCACCCGCGGCCCGGGCGACAGGTGCGCCCGATCGAGGATCTCTCCGAACGCCCGGGGCGAGGAGCCATCAGACCACGGTCTGGTACGCAGGATGAAGTGGTAGAGCGACGGGCCGAACGCGAGTGTGCACAGGCCCATCGCGACGATCACAACGGCCGCGACGGGCGCGCGCGAACCTCCCAGTGAAAGTCCCACCCAGGGCGAGAGCGCGAGTGCGTACCAGTAGCCGTCGAACACGAACGCCTGCCCGAAGGACCAGCGCACCGTCGCGCCCACTTTCGACAGCGTGAGCGGTCTCTGGACCGCGAGCGCCGACGCCAACCCCATGAACCACGCCGCCTGCACGATCACCAGGACACAACCGCGCCAGAAAAGGAGCAGCGAGGCAGGCGCCACCAGGAACAGAAGGGCCAGCGTCGCGACCCCCATCGCCCGCCGCCGCTTCTGGTCCGATGCCTCCTCGGCTGCGGATGGTTGCTTGCGCAGTCTCAGCCACATGTAAGCGGCGGGAACCAGCGACACCGCGAGCAAGATGGCCAGCGACGTGCCCAACGAACGAAATGATACATCGCCCCTCTCCCCCACCGGTGCCCGTCAGGGCGGCGCCCAGGAAGATCGACACTTTCTCCGTTCGTAGCCGGGCTTGCCCGGCGGAGACCCACGCCAATTTCCACGCAGAATCCCCCTGGCCCTGTCCCTCTGGGGGAGAGGGCACGGGGGAGGGGGCGCGGGTCTGCCCGCGCCCTCTTCCCCGGCGGGGTCACCCCGCATCCAGGGCCTTGCGCACGACGTGGGCGAGCTCGTTGCGGTGGAAAGGTTTCTGCAGGAGGAAGGTGCCGGCCAGCACCGCGGGTTTGCGGGCGGCCAGGCCCTGCGCGTAGCCGGAGGTGAACAGCAGCTTCAGCCGGGGCTGGCGCGAGCGCGCCTGGGCGGCCAGCTCGAAACCGTTGGGGCCGTCGGGCAACACCACGTCGGTCAGCAGCAGGTCGGGGTGCAGGCCGTTCTCCAGCAGCTTCAGCGCCTCGGTGCCGGTGGTGGCGGTGGTGACCCGGTAGCCCAGCTCGTCCAGCAGCCGGTGCAACATCTGGCGGACCTCGACGTCGTCCTCGACCAGCAAGATGGCCTCGTTGCGCGAGCGGGGCGGGGCGCTGTCGGCGGCGCGCGCGCGCGGCTGGGCGGCGGGCTGATCCGAGCGCGGGAAATACAGGAAGAAGGTGCTGCCCTTGCCCACCTCGGTAACCAGCCGCACCCGGCCGTTGGACTGCTCGACGAACCCGAACACCATGCTGAGCCCCAGCCCGGTGCCCTGTCCCGGCGCCTTGGTGGAGAAGAAGGGCTCGAACACGCGGCCGCGGATCTCCTCGTCGATGCCCGAGCCGGTGTCGGTCACCGACACGCAGACGTAGGGCTCGCCGCCGCCGTCCTCGACCTCGACCTCGCCGGCCAGGCGCACGTTGCGGGTGGCCAGGCGGACGTGGCCGCCCTCGGGCATGGCGTCGCGGGCGTTGATCACCAGGTTCAGCAGCGCCGTCTCCAGCTGGGCGGTGTCGGCGATGCAGGCGTCCAGGTCCCTGGCCAGCTCGACGTCTATCTGGATGCTGGGCCCGGCCGCCCGCCGCAGGATCTCGATGGCGTTGCGGATCAGGTCGTTCAGGTCCAGCGCGCGCGGGATCAAGGTCTGCCGGCGGGCGAAGGCGAGCAGCCGCCGGATCAGCGTGGCGCCGCGCTCGGCGGCGTGCATCCCGCCCTCCACCAGCTGCAGCTGCCCCGGGTTGCCGCGCAGCTCGCGCCTCAGCAGGTCCAGGTTGCCGATGATGACCGCCAGCAGGTTGTTGAAGTCGTGAGCCACGCCGCCGGTCAGCTGCCCCACCGCCTCCATCCGCTGCACCTGGCGAAGCTTCTCTTCCATGGCCCGCCGTTCGGTCACGTCGCGCGCGCCGATCAGCACGCCGGCGATGGCCGGCTCGTGCAGCAGCCCGCGGGCCGCCACCTCGAACCAGCGCCAGCTGCGGTCGGTGTGCAGGAAGCGGAGCTCGACGGTGTGGGGCGAGCCTTCGTTCTGGGCGCAGGCGGTGAGCACCGCCTGGGCGCGCTCGCGATCCTCCGGGTGAACGTAGTCCAGAAAGTCGGTGGGTGTGGCCGAGTCGACCGGGTAGCCGAGCATGCGCGTCACCGAGGGCGAAACGAAACGTGTCACCCGGCTGACCGGATCGATCACCGCCACCAGGTCCAGCGAGTTGTCGATCAGCGCGCGCAGGCGGGCCTGGCTCTTGCGGCGGGCGGCCTCGGCGTTGACCCGCGCCCGCTCCAGGTCGATGCGGTCGAAGCAGCGCTCCAGGGTGGCCAGCAGCTCGCCGGGCTCGAAGGGTTTGGTCAGGTAGTCGTAGGCCCCGCGCCGCAGAGCCTCGATGGCCGACTCGGCCGCCACGTAGGCGGTCATGATGACGGTGAGGATCGGGTCCTTGCGCGCCTTCAGCTCGGCCACCACGTCCAGGCCCGAGTAGCGGCCCAGGCGCACGTCGACCAGGGCGACCTCGGCGGTGAACCGGTCGAGCGCCGTCGATACCTGCGAGGCATCGCGGACCACCTGTAGGTCCAGACCCCGCGGTTGCAGGATGCTGACCAGGCTGTCGGCGAAGTCCTCGTCGTCTTCGATTATCAGCAGACGCCGCGCGTGGCCGCCGTTGCCTTGCGTCGCTGGGAAAGAGCCCGAGGTGAATGCTCCCATCCGCACTCCCTTCGGAGTGCGGGCACTATCCCCGTCTCCGAACACTGGAACCGTGCAGCAGCTGGTAGGGCTACCGCTGCTGACGTCACTCAACCCTTGTTGAACCTGCCACGGGAGCGTGCGTTTTGCCGAAACGATCGCGCCCGACGGACGACATTTAATTCAAGCGACGATCGGGCAGTGTATAGCCTTATGCCCCGCGAGAAAAGGCCAGGCCGGCTGACGAGGCCGTGCCGAAATGACCGGAGGGCCCGACGCCCGGGTCCGTCGGTAGTACTATATTGAACGCGGGTCATTGACGGGGTGTGACGGGACCCGGGGGGGACTGACATATCGTCTGGAACCCCGTTTCATTCGACTTCGGAACTGTCTGGAGAATCACCGATGAAAAACCGTGCGCCCCAGCTGTCGCGCCGGCAGTGGCTCAAGGCCGCCGGCGCTGCTGCCGTCGCCAGCCCTCTGGGACGCGGGCGGTCGGCGCGGGCGGCGGGCGCTCCCCCGCTGCGGCTGGTGCTGTGGCCGATGATGAACGGCGCCGAATCCCAGTACTTCTGGCCCAACCCCGGCAACTTCGCGGCCCTGTCCACCATCATGGAGCCGCTCAAGGCGTATGCCCAGCAGCTGACCTTCATCCGGGGGGTCGACATCGACGGGTCGGTGAACCACTTCGCCGTCCGCAGCATGTTCTCCGGTTTCGCGGTGGCCAGCTACGACACGCCCGACCCCACCGTGAAGTCGGCCGACCAGGTGGTCGCCGACCAGATCGCCGGCAGCGCGCCGACGCCGATGAAATCCCTGCACCTGGGGGTCATCCCCGCCGATTCCATCAACTATTACCAGCGCTACGGACGGTCGACCTTCTTCTTCGCTCCCAAGCCGGTGGACTACGAGGCCAACCCCGTGACCGCCTTCGACCGCGTGTTCGGCGGCGGGGCGGCGGGGGGCGCGCCGCCACCTTCGACCATGGGCGGAGACTTCACCACCGACGCGCTGGACCTGGTGGAGGCGGAGATCGGCGAGCTGAGCGGGCGCCTCAAGGATTCGTCGCGCGAGCTGTCCAAGCTGACCCAGCACAAGGAGGCGCTGCGGTCGCTGCGGCCGTCGGCCATGTCGCCGATCGCGATGCCGGGGATGCCCCCCGGCGCCATGGCTGGCCAGCTGGCCTCGGTGGAGAAGCTGCGGCCCGCGCTGCAGGGGAACGCCAAGGACGCCTACAAACATGCGTATTTTTCCGACATCTTCGACGCCCAGGTGGACATCATGGCCCGGGCGCTGGTGTCGGGCCTGACCCGGGTGGCCACCTTGCAGGCGGGCAGCGCCGACGGCAACGCCATCGTGCCAGTCGACCGCGGCTACCCCCACCACAACACCTCGCACGGCAACCAGACCATCTTCTCGCAGTGCCAGCGCTGGTACATGACCAAGCTGCAGCGGTTTGCCGACGCCCTGAACGTCCCCGATCCGCTGGACCCGGGAGGCAAGACGGTGTTGTACAACACCGCGATCCTGGTCATGGCCGAGTGCCTGCCGGTCTCGCACGACAGCCACAGCGTGCCCACCTTCGTGCTGGGCAACGGCGGCGGGCTGCTGCGCACCGGGACCGTGATCACCAAGACCGGGATCAGCAACAAGACGGTGCTGGCCACCTTGCTGCAGGTCTTCGGGGCGCCGTCGCAGTCGCACTTCGGCTCGACCATCCTGCCGGAGCTGCGGGTATGAGGCGGCTGGTCCTGCTGGGCGCCCTGGCCGGCGCGCTGGGGTGCAACGGCTCGATCCTGGGCGGCGACGATCCCGGCACCGGCGGCGGCCCCTCGCCGCCGGGCCCCGGGCGGGGCGATCCGCCGCGGATGGGCAATCCCGGCACCGACCCGGGCGCGCAGATGCCCGGCGCGGCGCCGGACATCCAGTGTCCCGACGGCAAGGAGAAGCCGGGGCACCGGGTGCTGCGGCGGCTGACCGCCGACGAGATGGAGACCACCGTGCGGGCGGTGTTCGGCCTGGACCGGGCGCAGTTCGACGGCTTCGCGTTGCCGCCCGATCCGGCCTCGCTGGAGGGTTTCACCAACAACGCCGACCGCCTGACCGTGGGCAGCGAATACGCGCGCGGCTCGGCCGAAGGCGCGCGCAAGGTGGCCACGGCGGTGTCGACCGATCCGGTGCTGACCCGGCTGCTCCCCTGCGCCACCGCCGGCGGTCCGCCCTGCGCCGAGACCTTCGTGACCACCTTCGGCTCGCGGCTGTACCGCCGCCCGCTGACCGCCGCCGAGCGCGGCCGCTACCTGGCCCTTTACGACAAGGTGGCCAAGCAGGCCGACTTCAAGACCTTCGTCTACTGGGCGACGTTCACCCTGCTGCAGTCGCCGAACGTGATCTACCGGAGCGAGCTGGGCGAGCCCGACCCGGCCCAGCCCGGCCGCTACCGGCTGAGCCAGTACGAGATCGCCAGCGCGCTGTCGTACACCTTCACCGGCGGCCCGCCCAGCATGGAGCTGATGCAGCTGGCGGCCGGCAACCGGCTGTCCACCCCCGATCAGATCGAGGCGGCGGCCCGCACCCTGGTGTTCGACGACGCCCGCCAGGTGCGTCCCGGCTTCCGCGACGTGGTGCTGCGCTTCTCGGACGAGTGGCTGGGGCTGTCCACCCTGCAGAACCTGAGCAAGGACAGCCAGGTCTTCCCCGACTTCAAGGACGCCATCCAGGACGCGCTCAGCGAGGAGACCCGCCGGTTCATCGGTGCGGTGGTGCTGGACGGCCGGGGCACGCCCGCCGATCTGCTGACCGCGCCTTACACCTTCGTGAACAACCCGCTGGCCGCCTATTACCGGTTCGCGCCGGTGGCGGGCACGGACTACGCCCGGGTGGACCGACCGGCGGGCTGGGGCGTGGGGTTGCTGGCCCAGGGATCGCTGCTGTCGATCGAGGCGCACAGCCTGAGCACCTCGCCCACCAAGCGCGGCTACCTGGTGCGCACGCGGCTGCTGTGCGGGACGGTGCCGCCGCCGCCGCCGGTGGTCAACCCGCTGCCCGAGCCCACCGAGGGCGAGACCACCCGCCAGCGCTACGAGACCCTGCATGTCAGCGACGCCACCTGCCGCACCTGCCACCAGATGATCGACTCCATCGGCTTCGGCTTCGAGCACCTGGATGCCACCGGCCGCTACCGCGAGCGCGAGGGCCGCTTCGAGATCGACGACAGCGGCGTGCTGCTGGGAACCAGCGCCGGCGACATCCGCTTCAAGGGCCCCACCGAGCTGGCCCAGCAGCTGGCCCGGCTGCCCGAGACCGGCCGCTGCATGGCCACCTACCTGGCCAGCTTCGCCTACGGCGTCCCCCAGCAGAGCGCCTCCTGCCTGGTCGGCAACGCGGCCGCCGAGCTGCAGGGAGGCATGAGCATCGTCGACTTCTACGTGCGCATGTCGCGCTCGGAACACTTCCGCTCGCGCGTGCCCTGAGCCGCCCGCTCGCGGCTCAGTGGCCGGGGATGAAGCGGGTGGCCTGGCCGCGGTCGACGTCGACCAGGACAGTGAAGTGACCGCCGGGCCGCGCCGGCTGCTGCTCGAAGAAGACGCGGGCGGTGCCGTTCGATTCGGAGACCGATCTCAGCTTGATCGCGCCGGTGTTCACGCCGCGTTCGGCGGCGTAGGCGGTGGCGATGGCCACGATACGCAGCTGGCGCTGCACCGCGGCCCGGTCGCTGGTCGGTACCGGGGCGGTGGCGGTGGAGGGCGCGGCGGTGGCGGCGGGGGACGCTCGGTCAGCTGGTGCTCGCCGGCCGCAACCGAGCGCGGCGATGGCGATCAGCGTGGCGGCGAGCAGCCGTCCGGCGGGCGGCGCGGGGCCCGGTGACGGCGCGCCCGCACCGGTCATGGATAGCTGGCCTGGCAGGAATCCTCCTGGGCGGCGAGATCCTGTTCCATGTGCTCCTGGATTATGGGCTGGCAGGCCGGCGAGGCGTGTGAAAACAGGTTCTGCTGGCAGGCCAGCTCGGCGGTGTAAGCCCGGCACTCCGACTGGCCGAGGAAGCTGTCGTAATCGGCGCCGGTGCGAGGGACCTCGGCACCTTCGGGCTGCCCGGAGCATCCGTCGGGATAGCGCTGCGACCAGTCCCCGGCGTGGGACTGCTCGTGTTCGGTGATGCACTGGTCGATGCCACAGGAGGCCGTCGCGTAGTCGTTGAGCACCGGTTCGTAGCCACCGTTGCCGTCGCACACGATGGTGGCCGAGCCGTCGTTGCTGTAGGCCGAGCTGAAGTTGGCTGGACCGCTGACCTCGGGCATGGGGCGTCCTCCTCTGGGGTCGACGCGGGGTTTTCGGCTGCGCGTGGAGAAAGTTGCGTGAGAAATTGCGCCCGTGAGCGAACCGCGCCTCTTGCGGCGGCCCTACCAGGCCTTCCCGGTCGGCAGCCGGGTGCTGATCGTGGGCAAGGAGCCCACCCGGCCGGCGCTGGTTCCCGCGGAGAGCGCCGCTGCGCTCGCCCGATGTCTGGGGCCGGCGACCCTGGCCGAGCACGCCGAAACGGCAAGACGGGCGTTGAAGCTGTCCGAGGCGGCTGGGGCCGGTCTGGCCGCCGGCCTGCGGCTGTTGTGGGACCACGGTTTTTTCGTCCCCTGGCCCGTCGGCGACGCCGGGGAGACGGGCGCCGCCCGGCTGTCCACCCTGGCGGTCCTGACCCGCAACCGGCCGGAGGCGCTGGCCCGCTGTCTCGTCAGTCACCTCGGACACGCCGCGCGCGCCGGGCGGACCCTGGAACTGGCGGTGGTCGACAGCTCCGACTCGGAGGAGATCCGACGGGCCAACCGCGAGGTGGTGGTCCAGGCGGCGGCGGGCCGCCCGATCCGCGTCCGCTACGCCGACCCCGACGCCAAGCGGGGGTTCGCCGACCGCCTGGCGGCGCGCTCCGGGGTCCCGGCCGACGTGATCCAGCTGGCGCTGATGGGTGCCTCCGGGTTCGGGCACGACGCCGGAGCGAACCGCAACGCCCTGCTGCTGGGGCTGGCCGGGCAGGCGTTCATCAGCAGCGACGACGACGTCGTGTGCGAGGTCCGGCGGCGCCATCCAGCGGCGGCGGCGCGACGGCTGCGCCTCACCTCCCGCGCCGACCCGACCGAGGTCCAGCTGTTCGAGTCGCTGGCCGCGGCGCAGGCCGCGGTCCCACCCGAGGAGGTGGACCTGTACGATCGCCACGAGCGCCTGCTGGGCTGGCGGCTGCCCGCGCTGCTGCAGGCCGGGACCGCCGAAGATCTGGCCGCCGACAGTGTCGGCCCGCTGCTGTGGGACCTGGTGGCGGAGGCGCGGGGACGCGTGGCGGTCACGTCTTCGGGCCTGCTGGGTGACAGCGGGGCCCGCTACCCGGCGGTCCATGCCTGGTCCAAGAGCGGCGTGATCGACCAGTTGCTGGCCGCCGACGATGACTCCTACCGCCGGCTGCTGGAGAGCCGCCAGCTGGTGCGCGCGGTGGATTGTCCGACGGTGACGCCGGGGCCGTTTCTCATGTCGACTCACCTCGGCCTGGACGCGCGCCAGCCGCTGCCCCCGTTTTCGCCGACGTTCCGCGGCCAGGACATGGTGTTCGCCGCCTTGCTGCGGCTGGCGCTGGCCGACGCGCTGACCGGGCACCTGCCGCAGACCGTGTTGCACGTTCCTGTGCAGCCGCGCCGCGATTCACTGGCGGCGCTGTGGCGCCCACCGGGGCCGCCGGCCTTCGCCACCTTGCTGACGGCGGCGCTGGGCTGGGTGGGTCGACAGGCAGCGGCCCCGGCGGGGGCTCCCCGCCTGCGCGCCATCGGACGCGGGCTGCGCGATCTGGTACGACTGGACCCGGCCGAGGTCACCTACGCCTTGCGCAGCCAGCTGGCCGAAACCAGCAGCCGCGCCCTGTCGCAGCAGCTGGCCCGATACGCGGGCCATCGCACCGACGACCGGCGATGGGTGCGAGACCTGCGCCGGCTGTTCGACCACCGGCTGGCCGAGTTGCAGGGCCCGTTCGCGCCTGCCGCCGAGGAGATCGTGCGGACCGGCTCGGCGAACGCAGCGGCCGAGACCCTGGCGCTGATCGACCGGTTCGGCGAGCTGCTGGAGCTGTGGCCGGATCTGCAGCGAGCCGCCGGCGAGCTGCTCGAGCGCGAGCAGGGTCTGTTCGCCGGGATCGCGTAGCGGCGGCGCGGGATCCTCAGCGCCGGTGCAGGATCATCGGCAGGCCGTGGCGGGGGCGCAGCGTGACCAGGGGCTCGATCGGCACGGGGTGGGCGGGCAGCAGGTCCAGCCGCAGGCGCTGGGCCAGGGTGGCCAGGATGATGGGCGCTTCCATCATCGCGAACCCGGCGCCGATGCACAGGTGGGGGCCGCCGCCGAAGGGGAAATAGGCGTAGCGCAGGCGCTCGGCGGCGCGGGTGGTCTCGAAGCGCTCGGGGTCGAAGCCCTCGGGGTTGTCCCACAGCTGCAGGTCGCGGTGGGTGACGAAGGGGCTGACCATCACGATGGCGCCGGCGGGGATGGCAAAGCCGTCGATCTCGTCGTCCTGGGCGACCGATCGCGTGACCGCCCAGGCGGGCGGGTACAGGCGCATCGCCTCCTCGATCACCATGCGGGTGTAGGGCAGGCGGGGCAGGTCGTCGGTGCCGGGCACGCGGCCGGCCAGCACCTGGTCGACTTCGGCCTCCAGGGTGCGGCGGGCGGCGGGGTGGCGCGAGAGCAGGTACAGGGTCCACGACAGGTTCATGGCGGTGGTCTCGTGTCCTGCCAGCATCAGCGTCATCACCTCGTCGCGCAGCTGCCGGTCGGTCATGCCCTCGCCGGTCTCCTCGTCGCGCGCGGCTAGCAGCATCGACAGCAGGTCGCCGCGGTCGACGCCGTCGCGGCGGCGTTCGGCGATGCTGTCCAGCACCACCTTGTCCAGGGTGCGCAGGGCGGCGGCGAAGCGGCGGTTGGCGGGCGTGGGCAACGCACGCGGCACCGGGATGATCGACTGGACGGTGTCGATGGTGTGGCGCAGGACCACCACCAGCGCGCGGCCCACCGAATCGGCGGCGCCGGCGAGGTCCAGGCTGAACAGCGAGCGGCCCAGGATCGCCAGGGTCACCCGCGACAGCTCGGGCACGATGTCCAGCGGCCGTCGCGGGTCGGCCTGGGCGACCAGGCGGTCGGTCAGCTCGCTGGCGGCCTGGCCCATGATCGCGCCGAAGGCCGCCAGGCGCGCCTTGTGGAAGGCGGGCTGTGCCAGACGCCGCTGCCGCCGCCAGAAGGCGCCGTCCTCGGTGATGAGGCCGTTGCCCAGGGTCATCCGCAGCGCCTGGAACCCGCGCGTCTGCCGCCCGTAGTTTTCGCTGTTGTCCTGCAACACCCGCTTGACCCCGCCGGGCTGGCTGACGAGGTAGGCGTCGACCAGCCCCAGCTGAAGGTGCGCCACCGGCCCGTATTCACGGGCGGTGTCCACCAGGAACTTCAGCGGATCGGCCCGGAAGGCCGGCAAGCTCCCCACGATCGGCGCCCCCCGGGGCCCGGGCGCCGACCGCCGTCCATCCACCCGCGCAGCAGCGGTGCTCATGCGCGGATTATGGCCCGCGCGCCCGGCGACGCCACACGCGTCGATCCCACGCTCACAGCGTGAGCATGCGACTCGACGCCCGCCTGGCGATCAGGGGACGATCGGCGGCGGGGGCGGGGGCAGCGGGGGTTTGCTCGGGGGTGCGGGTGGCATCACCGGCGGGGCGGCCGGGGGGCGCGGCGGGGCGGTGGGGGGACGGAGCGGCGGCGGGGGTGGCGGCGGCGGGATCACCACCGGCTGCACGCAGGAGGCGAGGTCGAAGAGCATGAACTCGAGCACCTTTTCCTGCGGGGTCAGCGGGGTGTTCGAGCAGCTGGCCGGGAACGCGGCCGGGTTGGCGCTGGACGCGGCGTTGGCGACGTGGAAGTCGCTGAACAGGACGCGGCCGCACTGGCTGGCCTCGGGCGTGCCCAGCGGGGTGTTGAAGGTGAAGTGCTGGACGGTGTCCGGGTCGTCCGCGTCGCCGGAGTAGATGAAGCGCTGGACCGCCGGCGGCGTGGCGGCGCCGGGACGGGGCACGCTGGTGATGTCGTTGCGCGGGTCGTTGATGTCGATCGAGCCGGGGGCGCTGGCGGACTGGGCACCGACGATCTCCAGCCACCGGGCGAAGGCCATACCCTTGGGGAAGCTCTGATCGATCGTGGCCGTCAGTGGGTTGGTCGGGCGCGCTTGCGGATTTTCGTCGCCCCAGTTGGCGGTGTCCCGCCAGGGGGGATTGCGGTACAGCCAGCGGTAGTTGTAGTGGGTGATGAACAGCTTGCCGCCCCCGTTGGCGTAGTCGACCAGCCGGGTCTGCTGGGTGACGACCGGGTCGTTGGCGGGCAGCTGCCGCGGCGGGGCCACGCCGCCGCAGGCGTAGATCGCCATGTCGTACCTGGTGAGGTCGGTGCTGCCGTTGGTCAGCGCCGAATCGGGGTTCGAGCTGCCGTCGGGCGCGCGCTGGCCGGGGCGGTTCGGGTTCTGGTACATGTGCACGCGGCCGTTGCCGCCCGGAGCGGTGAACTCGGATTCGTCGATGCCCATCTTGCGCAGGACGCATTCCAGGCGATCGACGTCGCCGGTGGACAGCGCCATCTGCGGGATGTCGCCCTCGGTCTTGTTGCGCGGCAGGCGGGTGCTGTCGACCGGCAGATCCAGGGTCTGGCAGGCCTCGACCCTGGGGATGACGATCTGCCGGCGCCAGCGGCCCAGCTGGATCACCACCGGCACGTTGTCGCCGGTGGGGACGTTGGTCAGGCGGAACTTGCCGTCGGGGCCGGTGATCGAGAAGACCAGCGGGGCGCCGCTGGCCACCGCCCCGCCGCAGGCGTCGCACACCACGCCGGGCTTGAACGGCTCGACGGTGGCGTTGGGGACGTAGACCAGGGCGTTGTAGATCGGATCGGGGGCGCCGAAGCGCGGCGGGGTGGGCGCCACCACGGTGCCGGTCACCACCGTCGAGGTCGTGCCCGGGCAGGTGGTCACCTGGCGCAGGCACAGGTTGGTGCAGCGGCCCGAGGGGTTGCCGCAGACGCTGGGTACGCCCGAGCCGCCGCAGGTGTCGATGCCGGAGCAGCCGCCGCAGTCGATGGTCTTGCCGCAGCCGTCGCCCAGCTGGCCACAGTACTTGCCGGTGGGCTGCTGGCAGCTGATGGGCGTGCAGCCGGTGCCGCCGGCGCAGACGTTGGCGGTGCCGGCGCCGCCGCAGACACCGCCGCCCGGGCAGTCGCCGCAGTCGAGCATCTTGCCGCAGCCGTCGCCGAACTTGCCGCAGAAGCGGCCGCCCATCACGTCGCAGGTCAGCGGCGTGCAGCCGGCGCCGCCCGCACACAGGTTGGCGGTGCCCGCGCCGCCGCAGACCTCGCCGGCGCCGGGGCAGCTGCCGCAGTCGAGCATCTTGCCGCAGCCGTCGCCGATCTTGCCGCAGAAGCGGCCGCCGGGAGAGTCGCAGGTGATCGGCTTGCAGTCGGGGGCGCCGCCGCACAGGTTGTCGGTGCCGGCGCCGCCGCAGACCATGGTGCCGGGGCAGTCGCCGCAGTCGAGCATCTTGCCGCAGCCGTCGCCGATCTTGCCGCAGAAGCGGCCGCCGGCAGAGTCGCAGGTCACCGGCTTGCAATCGGGGCCGCCGCCGCACACGCCGGGCACGCCGGCGCCGCCGCAGACCTGGCCGGCGGGACAGTCGCCGCAGTCCATGATCGCGCCGCAGCCGTCGCCGATGCGGCCGCAGTAGGGGAAGGCGCCCGAGGTGCAGCTGACCACGTGGGGCACGCACGGGCCCGCGTCGGACACGCCCGCGTCGGGCAGCACGAACACCGGGGCGTCGCCGGCGTCCTGGTGCCCGGTCACCCCGCCGCCGATGTCGGCGTCATACAGCCGCACCGGGCTGATGATCTCGCGGCGTTCGTTGCAGCCGCCCAGCCCCAGCACCGAGACCAGACCGGCCAGTGCCACAGGGCGCAGGCGGGAACGCACAGCTCGCGCACCCAAGCTAGAGCAGCTGCCAACCATGGCTCTCCTCGTTCAATGAACAGACCAACCCAATCCAATCTGCGTACGACCTGCGTCCCCGGGAACGAAACGATCTTGGCGCAGCTCCCACGAATTACCACAAATCGCGTTTTCTGATGAAGGGTGCGCGGCCCGAGCACCGCGGATCGCGGGTAGGGCCTGAAAAATGCACGGTTTTTCGCCCGGGCGGCCGCGGCGGGCGACGGCCGCAGGGGGCTGGCGCGATCGGTCGGCCTCAGGCGCCGGTGGCCTTGCACCACTCGGAGAGCACGGTCACGAAGCGCTCGGGTTCCTCGCAGAACGGCTGGTGGCCGCTGCGTTCGAACAGCTGGAAGCGGGCGGTGGGCAGCTGGGGAACGACCGGCTGCCACTCGATCCAGGGCACGATGAAGTCGTCCTTGCCGTGGGCCAGCAGCAGCGGTACCTGCAGCGGGGCGGCGGCGGGATCGAGCACCTTCCAGGGTCCCACCAGGGTGCCCATCAGATGGGCCAGCACCTGCGGACTGGTGACGGCGCCCTCGAACAGCGGGGCGGCGTCGAAGCGCGGATGATGAAAGCGCATCGGCGTCTGGGCGAACAGGAACTGCTCGGGGCGCGGCTGCGGCGGCAGGGCGGCCAGGTTCTGCTGCAGCAGCTGCTTGCGTTCGGGCGACGCGTTCGCCTCGAAGAAGCCGCGCTGGCGGCCCTGCAGCGCCATCATGTCGCCGTCCACCGGCGCGTCCACCGCCACCACCCGCGACAGCGTCTGCGGCCGCCGCCGGCCACACTCGATCGCCACCGCGCCCAGCACCGAGTGCCCGAACACGATCGCCTGCGAGGCGCCGAGGGCGACGCGGACGGCATCCAGGTCGGCGGCGGCGCGGTCGAAGGTGAGGTCGGCGATCGAGCCGATCGAGCGCCCGGTCCCGCGCAGGTCCACGAAGGCCATGGTCAGCTGACTGTCCAGCGCCGCCGGCAGCTGGCGTTCGTACGGCGCGGTGCCGATGCTGCTCATCACCAGGCACAGCGGGCCCGATCCCCGCACGGACACGGAGAGGTTGGCACCGTCGCACGGCACCTGCAGCGTCTTGCGTTCCATGACCGCAGGATAACGCCACCGCCGTGGCGGGCGGGTCACAAAACCGAGACGGTCAGTCGGCCAGCGCGGGATTGTCGATCAGGACCACGTCGGCCATCACGCTCGGCAGGTAGCGGCCGAACTCGGTCTCGGTGGCCAGGATGCGGGCGCGCGCCTCGGCCACCGGCAAGCCGGTGGTCAGCTTCTCGACCGCGGGGGAGCCGCCGTTGTAGGCGGCGATGGCCAGGGGCCAGTCGCCGAAGCGGCGGTAGAGGTCGGTCAACATGGTGGCGGCGGCCTCGGTGGCGCGGCGGGGCTCCAGCCGCTCGTCGAGGGTGGGGGTGACCTGCAGGCCCAGCCGGCGGGCGGTGCCGGGGATGAACTGCCAGATGCCGGCGGCCTGCACCTCGGGCGGGCGGTTGGGGCGGGCCTCGTTGTCGAAACCGGACTCGTGCATCACCATGGCCAGCAGCTGCAGCGGCAGCCCGCGGCGTCCCAGCACGTCCTCGATCATCGCCCGGTAGTTGCGCATCCGGGTGAGCGCGGTGCGGGTCAGCTCGCGCGCCTCCGGCGTGGCGATGCGGCGGGTGACGGCGGCGGCCACGCGGTCGTCGACCAGCAGCGGGAAGCTGGAGCGTGTCTGCAGCCGGCTGGCGATGGAGGCCAGGTCGGCGCGCGTGAGCTTGCGCTCGACGATCGAGCCGTGGACGGCCCAGGAGGTGGTGAGCAGCAGGGCCCCGGCCAGCAGGCCGGCGGCGGCGCCGCGCAGGCGGCCGGTGGCAGAGGGACGGCGGTCGGTCAACATGAGGATCCTCCTTCGCAACGAGCGGGCGGACGAGGCGGCCATGGCGCGGGCGCCGGGCAACAGGAATCGGGGGCCGCCCGCCACCTCCGCCGCCCACAGCAGGCAGCGGCCGTAGTCGACGGCGCTGATGGCGCGGCGCTGGAGCACGCGCCGATCGCAGGCCAGGTCCTGCAACTCGGCGATGGCCCGTTCCCACAGCGCCAGGCCGGGGTTCCAGCAATGCAGCGACCGCAGCACGCCCAGCAGGCCGGCGGCGCGCAGGTCGCCGCGGCGGTGATGTTCGGCCTCGTGGTCGACCACCCAGCGCAGGCGGGCGGGATCGGCCAGCAGGGCGGTGGGCACGACGATGAAGGCCAGCCCGGCGACCCGGACGGCGTAGGGCGCGGCGGCGCCGTCGGCGGCGCACAGGCGCACCCGACCGTGGCGCTTGATCACCGGCAGCGAGCGGCACAGCCGCACCAGCCGACGGCGGGCGCGCAGCAGGCGCAGCCCCGCCAGC
>JBKPRZ010000288.1:0-20591 GCA_046734815.1 Myxococcota bacterium
GCCACTGCCCGCCGAGCCGGCCGCGCCGCCGGCGGATCCCGCGCTGCCCGCCGCCCCACCGCTGCCGCTCGATCCGCCGTCACCGGCGGACCCGCCCGGTGAACCCGTATTGCCCGCATTGCCGCCGGGATTGCCGCCGCCGCTGCGGCCCCCGCTGCCCGGGGCCGGAGGAGCGCCGCCCGAACCACCGGCTGCCGTCGACCCGCCACCGGGCTCGGGTGCTCCCTGACAGGCGGAGGCGGCGACGGCCAGCAGCAGGACCCAGCGAGCGGATCGACGCAGGTGCTTCATCGTCTCCCTTTCGTGGTCGACGACTCTAGTAGCCGCGCACGCACGCTGTCGAGCGTGGTAACGGTTCGCGCACCACCCGCACACGATACCCCGGAAGAGGTACCCCGACGGACCCGACGCGCCTTCAGACCGCGTCGCTGACCGACGAGAAGTTGAAGTCGCGAGCGAGGATGGGCGGGACCACGCTCTCGCCGGTGGAGACCGCGGCGCCCAGCGCCTCGACGTTGGCCAGCAGGTTGGCCGGGCTCTCGTTGAACCGGAAGTTGTTGACCGGACCGACGATGGCGCCTTTTTCCACCAGCCAGACGCCGTCGCGGGTGAGGCCGGTCAGCTGGATGGTCTGCGGGTTGACCGAGCGGATGTACCAGAAGCGGGTGACCAGTAGACCGCGATCGGTCCGTGCCACCAGCTCCTCGGTGCCGCCCTTGCCCCCCTCCATGGTCAGGCCGCCCGAGAACGGCAACACCGGCTGTTCGGTCTTGTTCGCCCAGTAGCGCCCGCGCCACAGCGCCTTGAGCACGCCCTTGTCGATCCAGGTGGTCCGCTGCGCGGGCAGTCCCTCGCCGGCCCAGGGGCGCGCTGGCACCCGCGCCGAGAAGGGGTCGCTGCGCAGGGTGACCGATTCGGCGAACAGCTTCTCGCCGATGCGGTCGCCGCCGCCCGGCTTCGAGAAGAAGCTGCGTCCCTCGTCGGCGCGCCGGGCGTTCAGCGCGCCCGGCAGAGCATCCAGCAGATCCTGCACCGCCTGCGGCTCGAGGATCACGGTGTAGCGCCCGGGCGGCAACGAGCGCGGCTGGGCCGAGGCCTTGGCCTTGCTGACCGCCCGCCGGGCCAGGACCGGCGCGTTCAGATCGCCCAGGCGCCAGCCGCCGCCGCCCGCCCAGCCCGAACCGGTGCCGTCCGCGGTGCGCATGGTGGTGGAGAAGCCCACGCTGGTGTTGCGATGAAAGCCGAAGTTGCCGCGCTTGTTGGCGATGGCGGTGTACCGCTCCTCGTCTTCGAAGAAGCCCGAGCCTTCCAGCTTCTCGGCGCGGGCGAGGTCCAGGGCGGCCTTCACCCCACGCAGCCGCTGGGTGGCGCCCGCAGTGGCTGTCGCGCCATCGAAGGACTGGACCGTCGGGTATTTCTGCTTGCCCAGCCCCTCCATCCACTCCGGATCGGGCGGGGCCAGATCCATCAGCTGCTCGCTGAGGCGCAGCGCCGCCCGCAGGCTGTCCGGGCTGAGGTCGCTGACGGTGGCCTGGCCACTTCTGCCCTCGCGCCGGCTGACAATCTCCACCCGCATGTCCACCGCCGAGGCGGCGGTGGTCGGCTCGTTGGCGGCGAAGCGGCTGTACGACGAGCGCCAGCGCGACATCACCAGCTCACATTCGGGCGCCTTCGACTCGGCGAAGATCGAATCGGCCAGGGCCTTCGCTTCTTTTTCCGTCCAGCTCATCGGTTCACCCCGTCCTCAAGACGTTGATCTGCCGGAAGCGCGCCGGCGGGCAGCCGTGGCTCATGGCGTTCAGCTGGGTGGGCTGGCCCTTGCCGTCCGAGTTGAGGCCCACGTTCTGCCAGGTGTCCTTGCCGCCCAGCCCATCGCAGGCCTGCCAGAAGTCGGGGGTGCGGCTCTGGTAAGCCACATCGGCGATCATGCCGACCACCTTGCCCCCCTTGATCTCCCAGAACGCGTCGCCGCCGAACTGGAAGTTGTAGCGCTGCTGATCGATGGAATAAGACCCACGCCCGTCGATCAGCACGCCGCTGTCGACGCCGGAGATCAGGTCGTTCAGGGTCACCGCCTTGTCCGACGGCGCCAGCCAGACGTTGGGCATCCGCTGGAAGGGGATCGACGCGTACGAGTCGGCGTAGCAGCAGCCGGTCGACGACTCGGCTCCCACGATGTGGGCCTGTTCGCGGATGGTCTGGTAACCGACGAAGATCCCGCGCGTGACCAGCGGGAAGTCCTGGGTCTTGACCCCATCGTCGTCCCAGCCGCAGGTGGACAGGCTCTCGGGGCGGGTGCGGTCGCCACGGAAGTTGATGATGTCGGCGCCGATCCGGATCTTGCCCAGCTTGTCGAGCGTCAGGAACGAGGTGCCGGCGAAGTTCGCCTCCTGGCCCATGGCCCGGTCGAGCTCGGTGGAATGGCCGATCGACTCGTGGATTGTCAGGCCCAGGTGGGTGGGCAGCAGCACCAGGTCCTTCTTGCCCGCGCTGGACCACGACGGCGCCTTCAGGTGGGCCACCGCCTCCTCGCCGATGCGGCGGGCCTCGGCGGGCATGCGCGCGCGTTCGACCGCCTCGAAGCCGGCGCAGACCGCGTTGGGGCGGTAGGTGCGCGACTTGCTCTTGCGGCCGCTCTCGACCGCCACCGCGCTCATCTCGGGGGCCATCTGGTAGATGTGCTGCTCGAGCACGCTGCCGTCGGTGGACGCGTACAGGCGGTGCTCCACCCGCTGGGCGATCACCGACGAGGCCGAGAAGACGCCCTTGACCTTCTTCACCTCGGTGTTGATCCCGCGCAGCAGCTCCAGCTTCTCTGGCAGCGGCACCGCGAACGGGTCCTTGGCCACCGCGGTCCGGTAGACGCCGGTCTCGGCCTTGACCGGCGCCAGCTGGACCGGCTGCCTGCGCAACGGCGCGTGGGCGTGGGCGATGGCCACCGCCTCCTTCACCGCGGCGGCGATGTCCTTCCTGGTGACCAGGGGCGAGGCGGAAAAGCCCCAGGCTCCCTTGCCCAGCACGCGCACGCCGAAGCCGAAGCTCTCGGTGTCGGACACCGAGGGGACGTGGTTCAGGCGGCCGGTGCCCCGTTCGGGCTCCGAGCGGATCGCGACCACCTGGCTGCGGTAGCGGTTGATGCGGATGTCGGCGTATTGCACCTTGGCGGCGCGCGCCTGATCGAGGGCGAAGGCGGCCAGCTCCTTCAGCGTGTCGATCGGGATCTCAGCGGCCGCCGCCGGTCGCGTCCGGTGGAGCGCACCGCCGGCCCAGGCCAGGGCACCGGCGCCGCACCCGACGGTCAGCTCTCTGCGTGTGATGGGCATCGATCAACCACCTCCGCTCGGGGCGGGCCGAGCATACCGGAGAGCCGGCCCCTGGACAGTGTTTTCCGCGCGCGGAACCAGGTTCCCTGTCACAGCCAGGCGCTCTGGTACTCCTCTTTGACTTCCAGGTCGTCGCCGTACCCGAGAAGCTTGAGACGGACATTGGTTTGCGGGCCGTTGCGCTGCATCTCGATCACGCCGGCGTTCAGGCCGCCGATCGGGTTGCGGGCGGGAGAATCCCTGGCAGCCCCGAGGAGACGGACGTTCAGCAGGCCATCGGCGGTCTTCTTGTCCTGCTCGAAGAACTGCGGGCCGATGACGCCGGCGTCGGCCTCGAAGTCCTTGACCCGGTTGGTCACCGCGCTGGTGGTCAGCTGGTAGAAGACACGCGGATTCGGGCCGACGGTGGTCATGGCGAAGGCTGCCCCCACGTGCACATCGCCGCCCAGAATGATCAGCTTCTGCTGGCGCGTCTCGAGGCGCTGCAGGTGGGCGTCGATCACGTGCAGGACCGCCTTGCGCTGCTCGCGGTTGGCGGCGGCGCTCCAGTGGTCGGGGAAGTCGACGTTGCTGCCGAACAGGAACTGCCCGGCCGAGGTGAGCCACTCGGGGATGTGCACCAGCGGCACGCTGGTCACCACCAGCACCACCTCGGCCGCGCGGCTGTCGGCCAGGAAGCTCTCGAAGCGCGCGAGCTGGGCGGCGCTGATCACCTGGCTGGGCGGACCGGCCCGCCGCTCCGAGCGCAGGTCGAACACGAAACCGGCCACGCTGCCGTAGGCAAAGCGGTAGTCCAGCGCCGGCGGCGCCGTCGAGGCGTCGGTCCAGGGCAGCTGCCGCGAGCCCTGGTAGTCGAGGTAGGCCAGGCGGGCCCCCTCGATCACCGTGCGGTAGGGCTCGCGCTCGTGCTCGGGCTTGACGCCCCAGTCGTCGAATACCTCGTGGTCGTCGAGGATGGCGTAGTTGGGGAAGCCGTGCAGCAGCTTCTGCCAGGGGTCCTGGTTCCAGCAGATGCGGTACCGTTCCTGGTAGGCCTCCCGGACCTGCTGCAAGGACCAGGTGTGGATGGGGCCGCGCCCCGGCCAGCGCGACTGCACGTAAAAGGGGGCAGTCAGCGAGAACTCGTCGGGCGCGTCGGCGTAGATCTGGTCGCCGGCGGCGATGAGCAGCTTGATGTCGTACCGCTTGTACATGGCCGGCAGCGCCTGCAGAAGGCGCATGTTCCGGGGCGATACCGTCCCCTCCGAGCTGAATGGCTGGTGGCAGCTCAGCACCCCGATGCTGAAGCGGGCCGGCGTCGAGGCGGCATCAGCGGGGGCGGTCTCGAAGTCGCCCGCCCCCACGAACAGATCGCCCTCGGCCGATTCGACCTTGAAGCTGTAGCGGGTCGACGGCAGCAACGGCGGCGTCCCCGGAAACTCCTCCGGGAACTGCACGGCGATGGTGTTGTCGCGCGGGTTGCCCGCCGCGATCTCGAACCCGACCGCCGCCACCGCGTCCAGCCCCCGCCGCACCGTCAACACGAACCGCCCCGCCCGCTCCGCCCGCGCCCACACCCGCACCCCCCGCGGCCCGACACTCCCGACCGCCACGAAGTTGCGGACCTGTGAGTCACCGAATGCCATGGTGCCGTCTCCTCGCCCGATTCAGCGCACGCGATCTCTTTGCAGGCTCGGCAGCCGATTCAGCGCACGCGGCCTTCTTTCCACGCTTGCAGCAGCTTGTCGTAGGCGATGGTCTGGCCGGGCGGTTTCTCGTTGGCCAGCTTCTTCCAGGGGGCGGCGGTGTCGGACAGGTACCTGGCGGGGTCGGATTTGGGGTTCAGCTTGGGGGTGCAGTTGCGCATGCCTGCGCGTTGCAGGCGGGACAGGACCTGGTCCATCTCGCCGGCCAGGGTGTCCATCGCGGCCTGGGGCGTCTTCTCGCCGGTGACTGCCGTGGCGACGTTCTTCCACCACAGCTGCGCCAGCTTGGGGTAGTCGGGGACGTTGGGGCCGGTCGGCGTCCATGCCACCCGGGCGGGGCTCCGGTAAAACTCGATCAGGCCGCCGTAGCGGGCGGCGTTCTTCGTGAAGTAGTCGTGGCGGATGTCGCTGTCGCGGATGAAGGTCAGGCCGACGATCGACTTTTTCAGCGACACGGACTTGCTGGTCACGAACTGCGCGTACAGCCAGGCGGCGGCCAGGCGGTCGGGCGGGGTCGACTTGAAGAACGTCCAGGAGCCGACGTCCTGGTAGCCGTTCTGCATGCCGTCCTTCCAGTAGGGGCCGTAAGGCGAGGGAGCCATCCGCCACTTCGGTGTTCCGTCGCTGTTCACCACCGGCAGCCCGGGTTTGGTCATGGCCGCGGTGAAGGCGGTGTACCAGAAGATTTGCTGGGCAATCTGCCCCTGGGCCGGCACCGGTCCGGCCTCCGAGAAGGTCATGCCGGTGGCCTGCGGGGGCGCGTATCTCTTCATCCAGTCCACGTAGCGGGTCAGGGCGTAGACGGCGGCCGGGCTGTTGGCGGCGCCGCCGCGCTCGACCGAGGCGCCCACCGGCGTGCAGCGATCCGCCGCCACCCGGATCCCCCACTCGTCGACCGGCAGGCCGTTGGGGATGCCGCGGTCGGCGGTGCCGGCCATCGACAGCCAGGCGTCGGTGAAGCGCCAGCCCAGCGAAGGGTCCTTCTTGCCGTAGTCCATGTGGCCGTACACCTTGCGGCCGTCCAGCTCCTTGACCTGGTTGGTGAAGAAGTCGGCGATGTCCTCGTAGGCCGACCAGTTCAGCGGCACTCCCAGCGGGTAGCCGTATTTCTTCTGGAACCTGTCCTGCAGGTCCTTGCGCGCGAACCAGTCGGCGCGGAACCAGTACAGGTTGGCGAACTGCTGGTCGGGCAGCTGGTACAGCTTGCCGTCGGGCGCGGTGGTGAAACGCGCGCCGATGAAGTCCGGCAGGTCCAGGGTGGGGCTGGTGAACGGGTTGCCCGGGCCGGCCATGTATTCGGACAGCGGCAAGATGGCGCCGTAGCGGTAGTGCGTGCCGATCAGGTCCGAGTCCGAGATCCAGCCGTCGTAGATCGACCGCCCCGACTGCATCGAGGTCTGCAGCTTCTCGACCACGTCCCCTTCCTGGATGATGTCGTGCTTGACCCGGATGCCGGTGATCTCCTCGAAGGCGCGGGCCAGGGTCTTGGATTCGTATTCGTGGGTGGTGATGGTCTCGGAGACGACGCTGACCTCCTTGATCCCGCGGGCCTTGAGCTTGTCGGCCGCCTGGATGAACCACTTCATCTCGGCCAGTTGCTGCGCGGGGGTGAGGCTGGAGGGCTTGAACTCCTGGGCCAGCCAGCGTTCGGCGGCGGCCAGGTCGGCGCGCGCCGCCCCCGGGGCCAGCAGCACCGCCGCCAGCAGCGGTCCGGTCCATCTCGTCACCTTCATCGCGGCCTCCTTGATGTGCGGGCCTTCAGCCCCAGCGCATGATAACCGCCAGCACGACAAATCCGATCCCCGCCCCGACGCGCGGGTCCAGCTCGGTGGCGCCGATCCAGGCCAGGTTCACGTAGGCCGCCGCCAGCAGCCCGATGAACAGACGGTCGCCCCGGGTGGTGGTCAGCGGCAGCCAGCCGCGGCGCGGGCGGGTGGGCGAAAGGCGCTCCCAGACCCCCATCGACACCAGCAGCAGCAGCAGGCCCAGGAAGAAGACCGCCACCGGCCCGGTCCAGGCCATCCAGCCGAACGCGCGGTGCCAGCCGCTCATTTCACAGCCGCCCCATGGCGAAGCCCTTGGCGATGTAGCGGCGCACGAAGGCGATCACCACCGCTCCGGGGACGATGGTCAACACGCCGGCAGCCGCCAGGGTGCCCCAGTCCATGCCGGCGGCCGACACCGTGCGGGTCATGGTGGCGGCGATCGGCTTGGCGTCCACCGAGGTCAAGGTGCGGGCCAGCAGCAACTCGACCCAGCTGAACATGAAGCAGAAGAAGGCGGTCACGCCGACCCCGGTCTTGATCAGCGGCAGGAAGATCCGGAAGAAGAACTTCGGGAAGCGATAGCCGTCGATCAGCGCGGTCTCGTCGATCTCGCGCGGCACCGCCGACATGAAGCCCTCCAGGATCCAGACCGCCAGCGGCACGTTGAACACCATGTGCGCCAGGGCCACCGCCACATGCGTGTCCATCAGTCCCACCGTGGTGTAAAGCTGGAAAAAGGGCAGCAGGAACACCGCCGGCGGCGTCATGCGGTTGGTGAGCAGCCAGAAGAACAGGTGCTTGTCGCCCAGGAAGGTGTAGCGGGAAAAGGCGTAGGCCGCCGGCAGTGCCACCGCCACCGAGAACACCGTGTTCAGCGCCACGATGATCAGCGAGTTGATGTAGCCGCCGTACCAGGCCGGGTCGGTGAAGATGGTGCGGTAGTTCTGCAGCGAGAACGACTCGGGCAGCCAGGCGAAGCGGCTGACGATGGCATCGTTGCTGCGCAGGCTCATGTGCACCATCCACAGGATGGGCAGCAGGGTGAACAGCAGGTACAGCACCAGCGCGGCGGTGCGCTTGCGGCCGGGTTCAGCGGGGCTGGTCATGAGTCCCCAGCTCACGCATCGAGTTGTACAGGACGAAACAGAGCAGCAGGATGATCAGGAAATACACCAGCGAGAACGCCGCCGCCGGCCCCAGGTCGAACTGCCCCACCGCCTTCTGGGTCAGGTATTGCGACAGGAAGGTGGTGGCGTTGCCGGGGCCGCCGCCGGTCAGCACGAACGGCTCGGTGTAGATCATGAAGCTGTCCATGAACCGCAGCAGCACCGCGATCATCAGGACCCCGCGCAGCCGGGGCAGCTCGATGTAACGGAACAGGGCCCAGGGCGAGGCCCCGTCGATGCGGGCGGCCTGGTAATAGGCGGGCGGGATGGCGCGCAGGCCGGCGTAGGCCAGCAGCGCGACCAGGGGCGTCCAGTGCCAGACGTCCATCAGCAGCACCGTCAGCCAGGCGTCGGTGGGGTGCTGGGTGTAGTTGTAGACGAACAGCCGGTTGAGGCTGCGGCCCAGAAGGCCGATGTCCTCGCGTGCGAAGATCTGCCAGATGGTGCCCACCACGTTCCAGGGGATCAGAAGCGGCATGGCCAGCAGCACCAGCGCCACCGAGGCCCGCGCCCCCGCCGCCGGCAGCGCCCGGGCCAGCGCCAGGCCCAGCGGCACCTCCACCAGCAGGGCGGCCAGCGAGAACAGCAGCTGGCGCAGCAGGGCGCCGTGCAGGTCGGGGTCGCGCAGCACCTGCTTGAACCACTCGGTGCCCACGAACACGCGCTGGTCCGGGCCCAGGATGTCCTGCACGGAGTAATTGACCACCGTCATCAGCGGCAGGACCGCCGAGAAGGCCACACTGACCACCACCGGCAGCACCAGCAGCCAGGCCCGCTGATTCTGGACCTTCACGCCACCCGCCTGTCGTCGGCGTACATGAGGATGTGCTCGGGGGGCAGCCGCACCCAGCCCGGGCCGGGGTGCAGCCGGGCCCCCTCGTCGGCGGGCAGCTTGGCCCACAGCGGATGCCCCGAAAGCTGCAACGACACCAGCGCGTGGGAGCCGAGCGCCTGCACCGACAGCACCTGGGCCGGCTGCGCACCCTCGATCGGTCGCGCGCTGACCCGCACGAACTCGGGCCGGATCCCCAGGCGCAGCCCCTCGCGCGGGCGATCGCCCAGGGCGATGGCCTGGCCCACGCCCAGGCGCGACACCACCCCGGGCAGCGCCTCGGCCATCGTGCCGGGCAAAAAGTTCATCCCCGGGTTGCCGATGAAGTGCCCGACGAAGGTGTGGGCCGGCGCCTCGAACAGCTCCTGCGGCGTTCCGGTCTGCACCACCTGGCCCTGGTTCATCACCACCACCCGGTCGGCAAAGGTCAGCGCCTCGGTCTGATCGTGGGTCACGTAGATCAGCGACACCGCCAGCTGGTGGTGGATCTGCTTGAGCTGCCGCCGCAGCAGCCACTTGACCCCGGGGTCGATCACCGTCAGCGGCTCGTCCAGCAGCAGCGCCGCCACGTCGGGCCGGACCAGCCCGCGCCCCAGCGACACCTTCTGCTTGGCGTCCGGGGTCAGCCCGCGGGCGCGCCGGCGCAGGTCGGCGCTCAGCTCGAGGATCTCGGCCACCTCCTCCACCCGCTTGCGCGTGCGCGCGTCGTCCCAGCCGGCGCGGTACAGCTGGCGCAGCGGGAAGGCGAGGTTGTCGAAGACGGTCATGGTGTCGTACACCACCGGGAACTGGAACACCTGCGCGATCCGGCGCCGCTCGGGCGGCAGGGCGGTCACGTCGGTGCCGTCGAACCGCACCTGACCGGCGGTCGGCCGCAGCAGCCCGGAGATGATGTTCAGCAGGGTGGTCTTGCCGCAGCCGGAAGGCCCCAGCAGGGCGTAGGCGCCGCCGTCGTCCCAGGTCAAGGTGGTGGGCTTGACGGCGTAGTCCTCCGGCCCGGCCGGGTGCGGCCGGTACGAGTGGGCCAGGTCGACGAGATCGATGCGCGCCATGGTGGTCAGGACCCCGGGGCGAACAGCAGCTGGCCCGCGTGGTCGAAGCCGTATAGCTCACCCGGATCCAGGTACACCGTGCAGGCCCGGCCGATGCTCAGCGGGTGAACGCCCGGGGCCTGCAGCACCAGCGACAGCTGCTCGCGCTGAAGGTGCAGGAAGGTCTCCGAGCCGGTGATCTCGGCCAGGTCCACCCGCGCCAGGATGGTCTGGTCGTCGGCCAGCTTGCGGGAAAGGCGCAGCTGGTGCGGGCGGATGCCCAGGAAGAAGTCGCGCACACCGGCCTGGTCACCGGCGGCGTTCAGCCGGGCGCGCGCCGCCGCCGGCAGCACCAGGCCCAGGTCGGCGCCACGGATCTGGGCCAGGCCGCTGCCCCCCTCGGACGGTTGCCAGGTGGCGGGCAGGACGTTCAGCGGCGGATCCGAGAAGGTGCGCGCCGCCGCCAGCGAGGCCGGACGCTGGAACACCTGCTGGGTGGGGCCGGCCTGCAGCAGCCGCCCCTCGTGCAGCACCGCCGTCTGCCCACCCAGCTGCAGCGCCTCGAGCGGCTCGGTGGTGGCGTAGACCACCGTGGTCTGGCCGGCGGCGAACAGCGCCGCCAGCTCGCCCCGCAGCTCCTCGCGCAGCTTGTAGTCCAGGTTGACCAGCGGCTCGTCCAGCAACAGCAGCCCCGCGCCCTTGACCAGCGCGCGCGCCAGCGCCGTCCGCTGCTGCTGCCCGCCCGACAGCTCGGCCGGGCGCCGCTGCAGAAACGGCGTCAGGTGCAGGGTGCCGGCCATCCGCTCCACCCGCTCGCGCACCTCGCTGTCGGGGCGTCGGGCGTTGCGCAGGGGCGCGGCGATGTTCTCGAACACGGTCAGCGACGGGTAGTTGATGAAGCCCTGGTACACCATGGCCACGTCGCGCTTGCCCGGCGGCACGCCGGTGACGTCCTGGCCGTCGCAGAACAGCCGCCCGCCGCTGGGCCGGTCCAGCCCGGCCAGCAGACGCAGCAGGCTGGTCTTGCCGGCCAGAGTCGCGCCCAGCAGCACGTTCACCGCTCCGGGCTTCAGCTCCAGATCGATCGAATGAAGGTAGGTCTCGGCGCCGACCGTCCGGGACAGCCGGTCTGCAATCAGCTGCATGGCAACCGGTCACTTCATCAGCTGTTTCTTCAGGTACTCGAACTCCAGTGCGTTCAGGTTCGCCCGCTGGGGGTTGTTGGCCGCGCCAGCGTGGCCGCCCTCGGTGTTCTCGTAATACAGCAGGTCGTGCCCCTGCTCCAGCATGCGCGCCACCATCTTGCGGGCGTGCCCGGGGTGCACCCGGTCGTCGCGCGTCGAGGTGGTGAACAGGATGCGCGGGTATTTCACCTCCTTCTTCACGTTCTGGTAGGGCGAATAGCGCGAGATGGCCGCCCAGTCGTCGGGCTTGTCCGGGTCGCCGTATTCGCTCATCCAGGACGCGCCCGCCAGCAGCTTGTGGTAGCGCTTCATGTCCAGCAGCGGGACGCTGCACACCACCGCGCCCCACAGGTCCGGGCGCTGGGTGAACATCACCCCCATCAGCAGCCCGCCGTTCGAGCCGCCCTCGATCCCCAGCCGCTGCGGCTGGGTGACCTTGCGCCGGATCAGGTCCTCGGCCACCGCGATGAAGTCGTCGTACACCCGCTGGCGGTGCTGCTTGAGGCCGGCCTGGTGCCAGGTGGGACCGTATTCGCCGCCGCCGCGGATGTTGGCCACCACGAACACGCCGCCCGCCTCCAGCCAGGCCGCGCCCACGCTGGGGTTGTAGCCGGGCAACATCGGGATCTCGAAGCCGCCGTAGCCGGTCAGCAGCACGGCGTTGTTGCCGTCGAGGGCCAGGTCCTTGCGGGCCACCTGGAAATAGGGGATGCGGGTCCCGTCCTTGGACGTGGTGAAGAACTGCTTGGCCTCCAGCCCCTCGGCGTTGAAGAACACCGGCCCGGACTTCAGCCGCTCGCGCCGGGAGCTGTGCAGCTCGCCCAGCTCGATCCGGTTGGGCTCGAGGAAATCGCTGACCGCGAACCAGTACTGGTCGCCCTCCTCGTCGTCGTAGGCGTAGGCGTCGTAGCTGCCCAGCCCGGGCACCGGCAGGCTCTTCGTCTCCCAGCCGGCACTGTTGCCTTTGCCTTTCGGCGGGGTCACCACCCGCACCTGGGTGTGCACGTCCTCCAGCACGCTGAGCAGCAGCGCGTTCCTGGTGCCCGAGTAGCGGGACAGCGAGTGGTTCTTGCCCGGCTCGTACAGCATCTGCAGCTCGCGCTTGCCCGCGCGGTAGTCTTTCAGGTTGGAGACCAGCAGCGCGCCCGCCGGGTAGGTCTTGCCCGCCACCGTCCAGTCGCTGCGCAGCTGCAGCAGCAGGTAGTCCTGGAAGAAGGAGACGATGGCGTCGTCGGGGCGGTCCAGCTTCTGCAGCTCGCCGCCTGGCTCTTCAGGCAGGAAAAACGTCACGCTCTCGTAAAAGCCGATCCCGCGCTCGACCAGATCCAGGTGCCGGCCCTGGAACCAGCTGCGGCCGGCGCTGACCGAGACGTCGCTGGCCTGCCCCTCGAACAGCGTCTTCGCCTCGGTCAGCGGCGTGCCGCGTTTCCACAGCTTGGCGATGCGCGGGTAACCCGAGCTGGTCAGCGAGCCGGGCCCGAAGTCGGTCCCCACGTAGATGGCGTTCTCGTCTCTCCAGTCGACCTGCGACTTGGCCTCGGGCAGGAAGAAGCCGTCCTTGACGAACTGCCGGGTGCGGACGTCGAACTCGCGCACCACCTCCGCATCGCCCCCGCCGCGCGACAGCGAGATCAGGCAGCGCTCGTAGCGCGGGCGCAGGCAGTTGGTGCCCTGGTAGACCCAGTTCTCGTTCTCCTTCTTCGCCAGCTCGTCGATGTCGAGGATGGTGTCCCAGCGCGGCTGCTTCTTGCGGTATTCGGCCAGGGTGGTGCGCCGCCAGATCCCGCGCACGTGCTTGTCGTCGCGCCAGAAGTTGTACAGGTATTTGCCTCGCTTGGTGACGAAGGGGATCTTCTCCTTCGAGTCGTAGATCTCGAGCAGCCGCTTCTTCAGCGCGTCCTGGTCGGGGTTGGCCAGCTCCTTGAGCGAACGTTCGTTCTGCTGGTGCACCCAGGCCAGCGCCTTGTCCCCGGTCACCTCCTCCAGCCACATGTAGGGATCTTCGGGGCCGGCCGCGGGCGCGGCGGCGGCGGGCTCGGCGGGCGGTTTGGGGGCGGGTGGGGGATCGGACGGGGTGGGGGGCATGGTCGAGGTGGGAGCCGCGCAGGACACGAGGATCGGGAGGCAACAGCAGACCAGCAGGCGCCGCATCCGGCAACCCTACCTAGGCCCTCCGAAGCGCGCAAACCCGGTCGGTCGGCCTCAGTCGATGGGCCAGCCCAGCTCGGGCGGCAAGGTGGTCGACTCCTCGGGAACCGGTTCCCGCTTCGCCGGCTCGGTGCGTTTGGCCTCCTCGGCCACCGAGCGCCACCAGGGCGACGGGCCCTCGACCCGGCTGGGTTCGACCGGCTCGCCCAGCTGGGGCATGACCAGGTGGACGCCGCGGCCGGGCGCCAGCCGCACCAGGGTCTCGGCCGGCTCGTCCCAGGCGTGCATGGCCAGGTTGAAGGTTCCCCAGTGCACCGGCAAGAAGCTGCCGCCGCCTAGCAAGGCCAGAGCCTCGAGGGCGTTTTCGGGACCGAGGTGGATGTCCCCCCAGGCGGGATGGAAGGCCCCCACCTCCAGCATGATCAGATCGAAGGGGCCGAGCCGCCGCGCGATCTCGCCGTATTCGGAGGTCAGGCCGGTGTCGCCGCTGAAGAACACCCGGTGGCGCGGGCCCTGCACGACGAAGGAGGACCACAAGGTGCCGTTGCGGCCGCCGATGCCGCGGCCGGAGAAGTGCTGCGAGGGCGCGGCGGTGATGCTCAGCTCGCCGCCGGGCAGGCGCGCGCTCTCCCACCAGTCCAGCTCGGTGATGCGCTGATCGGGGACGCCCCAGGCCTGCAGGTGCGCGCCCACCCCCAGCGAGGTGTAAAAGGGCACCTCCAGCGGGGCCAGCTGCAGGATGCTCGGGTAATCGAGGTGGTCGTAGTGGTCGTGCGAGACGATCACCGCGTCCACCGGCGGCAGCGCGGCGATCGGCACCGGCACCGGCTGGAACCGCCGGGGCCCGGCGAAGCCGACCGGCGAGGCGCGTTCACCCCAGACCGGATCGGTCAGCACCCGCAGACCGTCGATCTCCAGCAGCACCGTCGAGTGCCCCAGCCACGTCGCCCGCAGCCCGGTCTCGGGCGGCGCCGCCCAGCCCGGCCGCGGATCACGGGCGGGCAGGGGCGCCGGAGGCGTGCGGCGCTGCCCGCCGCACAGGAACTCGGTGATGGCCGGCATGGCTCCGGTCTTCAGGCCGGGCATCACCGGATGCGTGTTCGCGAAGGCGCCGTCGCGCCAGCGCGGCGAGGCCTTCATGCGTTCCAGGCGGGCGCCGCTCGCGCGCCGTCCGAAAGGGGCCATGCTCATGTTCTCGTTTCCTCCTCCGTGGGGCCCACCGCTTCAGGGGCCCAGGTTCACCTGGCTGGAGACGATGGGGTCCTGCTCGGCGTTGTGCACGGGCAGATGTGGCCACCAGGGCTCCGGCGGCGGCGGGCTCTCGGGCTCGAAGCTCTGCCCGGGGCGCGGCGCCACCAGGGTCGCGCCCGCGCGCCGCCCGGCCGCCAGGGCGCGCTCGATCGGTTCGGTCCAGGCGTGGTAGGCGAGGCGGAACAGCCCCCAGTGCACCGGCAACATCACCTTGCCGCGCACCAGCCCGTGCGCGCGCACCGCCTGCTCGGGTCCGATGTGCCAGTCCGGCCAGGCGCGGTTGTATTCACCCACCTCGATCATGGTCAGGTCGAAGGGGCCCAGCCGCTCGCCGATCTCGCGCATGGCCGGAAACAGGCCGGTGTCGCCCGAGAAGTAGACCCGGTGATCCCGCCCCAGCAGCGCCCAGCCGGCCCACAGCTTGCGGTCGTTGTCGAGCAACATGCGGCCCGAGGCATGGCGCGCGGGCGTGCAGACCACGGTCAGGTCGCGCACCTGCGTGCGGTCCCACCAGTCCAGCTCGATGATCCGCTGCGCCGGCACGCCCCAGTACTCCAGGTGCGCGCCGATGCCCAGCGGGACGATGAACACCGTGCGCGCGTCGCGCGCCGCCAGCGCCCGCACGCTGCCGAGGTCCAGGTGATCGTAGTGGTCGTGGGAGATGACCACCGCGTCGATGGCCGGCAGCTCGGCCAGCGGGATCGGCGGCGGGTACCAGCGCTGCGGCCCCACCCAGGGCAGCGGCGAAGCGCGCTCGCTGAACACCGGGTCGGTGAGCAGGCGGTGGCCGTCGATCTCGATCAACGTCGACGAGTGGCCCAGCCAGGTGGCGCGCAGGCCGCTGCCGGGCAGGCCGTCGAAGCGGCCCGCCGGTCCCCGGGCCACCGGCGGCGGCTGCCTGGGGCGCGCGTCGGGGCTGGCGCTCCAGGCGCCCTTGAGCATCAGCCAGCCGTCATTGACCAGCGGCTGTGGGTTGCGGAAGCGGCCGTCCCGCCACTGCGCCGACCGCTCGATGCGCGCCTTGCGCGTCCCCTGGGCCCGGTGCCCGAAGGCGGTGCAGCCCTGGATCCCGACCACGACCAGCACCAGCGCCAGGGCGGCCACCACGACCTGCAGCCCGCGCCAGATCCAGCGGCGGATTCGGTAGCCCGGCAACTGTGCCGCCTCCCTCCTGGCGCTCGCCTCGGCCCACAGACTCACCCGCCAAGTGTAGTCTTTTTGTCGTCCGGCGGCCCCAGCTCTGACTGCAGCCGGGTGAGGAAAGCGCGGGCGGCGGAGCCCAGCTCGCGGCCGCGGCGGCGGATGACGCCGATGGACCGTTCGATGGCTCCCTCCATCGGGATGCGGGCCACCAGGGTGTGCGCACGGACTTCGTGAGTCAGCGCCGGGACGGGCAGCACCGACAGGCCCAGCCCCGCCTCCACCGAACGCTTGATGGTCTCGATGTTGTCCAGCTCCATCACGTAGCGCACGGTCACCTGGTGCTGGCGCAACACGCGGTCGATCAGCCGCCGGGTGGGGATGTCGCGGTCGAAGGCGATGAAGGGGCGGCCCTGCAGCGCACGCAGCGAGGGGCGCCGCCCGCGCGCCAGCGGATCGTCGGGCGGCAGAGCCAGCACCAGCTGGTCGGGGCGCAGCGCCGCCAGCTCCAGCTGCCGGCGGTGGGCGGGCAGCGCCACGATGCCGAGATCGATCTCGCCGGCCAGGCAGGCGGCGTACACCTGATCGGTGCGCCGGTATTCCAGGCGCACGTTGACCTGGGGGTGGGCGGCCAGGAAGGTCTTGATGGCCCCCGGCAAGATGTGCAGGCCCACGCTGTAGACGGTCGCCACCCGCACCGTCCCGGCCACCACGTCGGCGCGTTCGCGCAGCCGGGCCTCCAGGGCGTAAAAGCGTTCGAGCAGCTGCTTGCATTCCTGGTACAGCTCCCGCCCCGCCTCGGTGGGCTGCGCCGCGACCCGCGGCGCCCGTTCCACCAGGCGGCGTCCGAACCGCTGCTCCAGCGCCCGCAGCTGCTGGCTGACCGCCGACTGGGTCACGCGGTTGAGCCGCGCAGCCCGCGAGAGGCTTCCGGTCTCGCAGAGGTCACAGAAGGTCTTGAGGGTTTCGAGGTGCATGGCGGGGAACCAACCATCATTAGATGAGCTAATGAATCGTAGCAGATTATTGAATGTGACTTATCATTGGCGGCGGCCTACCACCTAGGGGTGAACACGAACGCACTTGCGCTGCGGTCCAGCGTCGGAGTCAAGGCGGTGGTGGCGGTGTCGGGGGTGATGCTCTTCGGCTGGATCGTCCTGCATCTCATCGGCAATCTCACGATGTTCCGGGGACCCGCGGCAGCCGACGGGTACGCCCGACTGTTGCGGCGGACGGGGGCGCTGCTGTGGGTGGCGCGCGCCGGCCTGCTGGCCGCGGCGATCGCTCACGTCTGGGGTGTCGCGACCTTGGCCCGCCGGGCAAGGCTGGCAAGGGGACAGACGGCGTGGCCGAGGCGTCGGGCCTCGACCATCGGCTCGCGGAGCATGCGGGTGGGCGGGGTGCTGTTGCTCGCGTTCGTGGCGTACCACCTCATGCACATCACCTGGGGGATCGTGCACCCGGATTTTCGCGCGGGCGCCGTCTACCACAACGTCGTCGCCGGGCTGGCCGCGCCGGCGGTCGCTCTGGTCTACGTCGCCGCGTCCGCGCTGCTGGGGCTGCACCTGTCGCACGGGTTGTGGGCGGTGCTCATCAGCCTGGGGATCCGGATCACCGGCGACCCGCGCCGCGGGCGCGGGCTGGCCACCGCCATCGGCGCGGGCATGGCCCTGCTGTTCGCCAGCATCCCGCTGGCGGTCGTCACGGGGGTGCTGCGATGACCCCGCACGACCC
Source organism: Myxococcota bacterium (assembly GCA_046734815.1). Taxonomy (GTDB): domain Bacteria; phylum Myxococcota_A; class Polyangia; order Fen-1088; family Fen-1088; genus CAVYGB01. The sequence goes on from JBKPRZ010000288.1 coordinate 17,261, forward strand.
TTCGTTCGCAGCGGCGGCGATCGCGACGGGGTCCGTGCCCACGGCTGATCACCTCCCGGGATCCGCGCCCGAGCTGGATGCCCGCAGCCCGGAGGGGCCGCTGGCGACGCGCTGGCGGCGGCGGCGCGAGGAGCTGGGGCTGGTGGGGCCGGTGCGGCGCCGGCGGTTGCGGGTGGTGGTGGTCGGCTCGGGGCTGGCGGGAGCGGCGGCGGCGGCCGGGCTGTCCGAGCTGGGCTACCAGGTCTGTTGCCTGTGCTTTCACGATTCGCCCCGGCGGGCCCACAGCGTGGCGGCGCAGGGCGGGCTGAACGCCGCCAAGGACTACCAGAACGACGGCGACAGCGTCGACCGCCTGTTCCGCGACACGCTCAAGGGCGGCGACTTCCGCGCGCGCGAGGCCAACGTCTACCGGCTGGCCGAGCTGTCCGCCCGGATCATCGACCACGCCGTGGCGCAGGGGGTGCCGTTCGCGCGCGAATACGGCGGGTTGCTGGCCAACCGCTCGTTCGGCGGAGCGCTGGTGTCGCGCACCTTCTACGCCCGCGGGCAGACCGGCCAGCAGCTGCTGCTCGCCGCCACCCAGGCGCTGCACAAGGAGGTGGCCCGCGGCGGGGTGACCCTGCTGCCCCGCCGCGAGATGCTGGACCTGGTGGTCGCGGGCGGGCGCGCGCGCGGGGTGGTCGCCCGCCACCTGATCACCGGCGCGCGCGAGGTGCACCTGGCCGACGCGGTGGTGCTGGCCACCGGCGGCTACGCCAACGTCTATTACCTGTCGACCAACGCCCAGGGCTCGAACGCGACCGCCATCTGGCGCGCGCACCGCCGCGGGGCCGCCTTCGCCAACCCCTGCTTCGTCCAGTTCCACCCCACCTGCCTGCCGGCCGAGGGCGAGCACCCCGGCAAGCTCACCCTGATGTCCGAATCGCTGCGCAACGACGGCCGCCTGTGGGTGCCCGCGCGCTCGGGCGACGCCCGCCCGCCCGAACAGATCCCGGAGGACGAACGCGACTATTTCCTCGAGCGGCTGTACCCGCGCTTCGGCAACCTCAGCCCCCGCGACCTGGCCTCGCGGGCGGCGGTGGCGGTGTGCGACCAGGGCCGCGGCGTGGGCACGACCGGCCGGGCGGTGTACCTGGACCTGCACGAGGCGCTGGGCCGGCTGGGCGCCGAGAGCCTGCGCGAGCGCTACGGGAACCTGTTCGAGATGTACACCCGGATCACCGGCGAGGACCCCCTGCGCGCGCCCATGCGGGTCTACCCGGCGGCTCACTACACCATGGGCGGCCTGTGGGTGGACTACGACCTGCAAAGCACGGTCGCGGGGCTGTTCGTGGCCGGCGAGGCCAACTTCTCGGACCAGGGCGCCAACCGCCTGGGCGCCAGCGGGCTGATGCAGGCGCTGGCCGACGGCACCTTCATCCTGCCGCTCACGGTGGGCGGCTACCTGGCCGGGGCCACGCTTCCGGCGATCGGCGAGGACGCGCCGGCGGTGCGCGAGGCGGGGGCCGCCGTCGACGCGCGCCTGACGCGCCTGCGGTCGGCGCGCGGTCGACGGACGGCGGCCGATTTTCACCGGGCGCTGGGTACCCTGCTGCGCGCGCGGGCGGGACTGTCACGCGACCGCGCCGGTCTCGAGCGCGCGCTGGCCGAGATCCCGGCCCTGCGCGAGGCGTTCTGGAGCGACCTCCGCGTCCCGCCCGGGGCCGATCTCAACCAGGAGCTCGAGCGGGCCGGGCGGGTGGCCGATTACCTGGAGCTGGCCGAGCTGATCTGCCAGGACGCGCTCTGCCGCGAGGAGTCCTGCGGCTCGCACTTTCGCCAGGAGCACGCCACCGCCGACGGGGAGGCCCGGCGCGACGACGCGCGCTTTTCCCACGTGGCCACCTGGTTCCACCAGGGCGAGGGCCAGCCGTCCCGCCTGGTGCGCGAGCCTCTCACCTTCAGCGAGCTCGCCCCGACCGAGAGGAGCTACCGATGATCGCCGCCCGCCCGGCCCCCATCACCCTCACCCTGCGCATCTGGCGGCAGGAGGGCCCCGACACGCCCGGCCGCCTGGTCGACTACCCGCTGCCGCCGCTGCCGCCGTCGCTGTCGCTGCTGGAGGCGCTGGACGGCCTGAACGAATCGCTGGTGACGGCGGGCGAGCGACCGGTCGCCTTCGAGAGCGACTGCCGCGAGGGGATCTGCGGGGCCTGCGGCATGGTGGTCGACGGGTTCGCGCACGGCGGCCGGCCGCGCACCACCAGCTGCCAGATCCGGCTGCGCGATTTTCCCGACCGTTCCACCGTCACGCTCGAGCCATTCCGCAGCGCCGCCTTCCCCCTGATCCGCGACCTGGTCGTCGACCGCGGTGCGCTCGACCGCATCGTGCAGGCGGGCGGCTACATCTCGGTGCGCGCCGGCAGCGCCCCCGAGGCCAACGCCCTGCCGGTGCCCAAGCCGGACGCCGAGGCGGCGCTGGACGCGGCCGCCTGCATCGGTTGCGGCGCCTGCGTGGCCGCCTGTCCCAACGGCGCCGCGGCCCTGTTCGCCGGCGCCAAGCTGACCCACCTGGGCCTGCTGCCGCAGGGTCAGCCCGAGCGCGGCCGCCGCGCCCGCGGCCTGGTGGCAGCCATGGATCGCGAGCACTTCGGCGGTTGCAGCGGACACGGCGAGTGCCAGGCGGCCTGCCCGCAGGGCATCGATCTGACCGTCATCGCCCGGATGAACCGCGACTTCCTGAGGGCGCGCTGAGGACGGATGGTGCTGCGACGAAGAGGAGGGAATGGGGCGCCAGCGGGAATGAGGCGCCGAAGGAAAATTCAGGTGCGCCGCAGGGAGAGGTCGAGCATCGGAGGATCGGAAAATCAGGGTTTGCGTACACTTACTCGCCGGTCTCCGCTGCTCGACTTCTCCCTGCGGTGATGCACCTCGGGCCTTATGCCCGGGCGGCAAATGATCAGCCGATCAGGGCGTGGGACGGATCCAGTCCTTCAGGCACTTGATCTCTTGCGCGGTCAAGGCCATCCCGAACGGCGGCATGCGGTCGCCACAGCCCGTCACCGGGCCCTTGACCTTCTCGAACAGGTGCCCACCAGGGCCGGCCGGACCGTCCTGGATCAGCACCCTGCCGGCGCACAGCTTGGACGTGACGTTCAGCAGCCGGCTCTTGGCGCCCGCGTTGAACAGGTCCAGGTTGGCCGCGTAGGTGGCGGCGTTGTTCGGGTTGTGGCAGAGGACGCAATGCTCGCTGAGGATCTTCAGCGCGTCCATGGTCGGGTTCGCGCAGCCCGCACCGCCAGCAGCCGGAGGCGTTGCCGCTGGCGGGGTGGCGGCTGGCGGAGTCGCGGCC
>JBKPRZ010000289.1:0-6508 GCA_046734815.1 Myxococcota bacterium
GTCTGCGTCCGCGCGGGTAGCGCGCTGGTCGTCGGCGGCGTCTGCGTCCGCGGGGGAAGCGCGCCGTTCGTCGGCGGCGTCTGCGTCCGCGCGGGAAGCGCGCCGTTCGTCGGCGGCGTCTGCGTCCGCGCGGGCGAGGCGCTCGCCGGCGCTTGCGGCTGAGCGCGCGGCGGCTCGGCCTCGAGGATGATGATGCCGCTGTCGGTGATGACGATCCCGCTCTCCTGTTCCGACCAGGCGTCGGCGGGCAGCGGCGGCGGCGTCAGCGGACCGGCCAGGGTCGGCGGACCGGCCAGGGTCGGCGGCACGCCGAGCAGCGGGGCGGGCACGGGAGCCTCCACGTCGCCGGGCCCACGATGATCTCGCTTCGACCGCAGCCGCGCGAAGAGCTTCTCCATCATCTCGAGGGGCCTCCTGGATACCGGCTAAGCAATGTTTACCGGATCCAAGTTAGCACCGCTGACGAAAAAGAGTAGCGGATGCGAGTGTCAATCGCGCAAATCGCGAGACTCGTTCGCTACTCGAGCGCGCCCGACCCGGTGATCTCCCGGCCGACGATGAGGGTATGGATGTCGTGCGTCCCTTCGTAGGTGTCGACGGTCTCCAGGTTGAGCATGTGCCGGACGGCGTGGTGCTCGAGCGAGATGCCGGCCGCGCCCAGGATCTCGCGGGCCACGCGCGCCGCGGCCAGCGCCGCCCGCACGTTGTCCCGCTTGGCCAGGCTGACCTGGGCGGGGCGCAGGGTGCCCTCGTCCTTCAGCCGTCCCAGCCGCCAGGCGACCAGCAGTCCCCGGCTGTGGTCCGAGACCATGCGCACCAGCTTGTCCTGGACCAGTTGACGAGCCGCGATGGGACGGCCGAAGGTGGTTCGACCACGCGCGAAGTCGAGCGCCTCGGTGTACACCGCCTCCAGGGCGCCCAGCGCGCCCCAGGCGATGCCATAGCGGGCCTGGGTCAGGCAGGAGAGCGCGGCCTTGAGGCCGACCGCGCCCGGCAGGACACCGTCTGCCGGCACCGGCACGTCGTCGAGAACCAGCTCGCTGGTGACCGAGGCGCGCAGGCTGACCTTGCGCTCGATCTCCCGGGCGGAGAAGCCGCGGGCGTCCCGGGGGACCAGGAACCCGCGCACCTCGCCGGCGTCGTCCTTGGCCCAGATCACCGCCACGTCGGCGATCCCGCCGTTGGTTATCCACAGCTTGCTGCCCTGGAGGCGCCAGCCGGCGCCGTCGCGGCGGGCCCGGGTCTTCATGTTACCCACAGGGTCGCTGCCGCCGTCCGATTCGGTGAGGCCGAAGCAGCCGACCAGTCGGCCGCGGCCCAGGTCCGGCAGGTAGCGGCGCTGCTGCTCGGGCGAGCCGTAGCGGGAGATGGGGTACATCACCAGCGCCGATTGCACGCTGGCGAAGCTGCGCAGGCCCGAGTCGATGCGCTCGAGCTCGTACATCACCAGCCCGTAGGCCACGCCGGACACCCCCGCCCCACCCTGCTCGGCCGGCAGGCTGGCGCCCAGCAGGCCCTGGGCCCCCAGCCGCGGGATGAGCGCGCGGGGGAACTCCCCCTTTTCCCACTGCTCGCGGATGCCGGGCAGGGCCTCGGCCTCCAGGAAGGCGCGGGTCTGTCGCTGGATCTCCCGCTCCTCGGGGCGGAGCAACTCGGTCAGCGCAAAGAAGTCCAGACCGATGGTCATGGACCCCGTTTTACCCCAGGCCGGTCCGGCGCAGGGGCAGGCGCAGCTCGAGGTACATCGCCAGGCCGACCGCCAGGCCCAGCCACAGCGGCAAAAAGAAGGCGATGAACGGCCCGTTGTCCTGCCACAGCACCCCGACCAGCTTGAGCAGCAGGCCCAGGAGGGAGGAGGCCACGGCAGCGGAGGCGAGCCAGAACGCCTTGCGCGCGGCGGCCTCGCGACCGCGGGCGAGCTTGATCCCATAGACCAGCAGACCCAGCGCCCAGGGTGCCGCCTGCAGGATGTTGGCGTTGGCGTGTGCCACCCGGTGGTCGGTGGCGGTCCAGAGGAAGATCAAGATCGCGCCGAGCAGCCCGAACACCAGGCCGATGGCGGCGCTTCCCGCGCCGAGCGCGATCCGGGCGGCGCTGCGCGATCGGGCCAGCCAGCCCAGCAGCGCGAACAGGCCGCCGGCCAGGAGTCCGGCGCCGGCGAACAGCGGCAGGCGGTTGGGGGGCGTCCCGGGCAGGTCGGGGCGGCTGGACTTGAAGAGCACCCGTTCCGATTTCACCAGCGGCTTGTCGGGTTGCCCCGCCTCGCCCGGGATGCGCACGGCGCGCAGCTGGTCGCGCAGCTCCATCGGGATGAAGCCCTCGTCCCAGGTGGTCATGGGCTTGTCGGCACCCTGGCCGAGACCGAAATACAGGCTGAGGTACAGCCAGGGCACGTCGGCGGTCAGCGCCAGGGCGTGGCTGCGGTAGGTGCCGTGGGCGAAGGCCTGCGAGCCGGCCTTCAGGCGCCCGCCGGTGATGAAGTCGATCCCGTCGCGCACGCGGGTCGAGCAGTTGTCGTAAAAGTAGTCGTAGAGGTAGTAGCGGTTCTGCGGAAGGGCGTTGGTCTCCAGCCGCTCGAGCAGCGCCCCCCGCTGGGCGGGGGTGAGGTCGAGCTCCTGCAGCTCGACGGTCCGGTTCTCCTCGATGTAAGCGGCGATGGTGCGGTCGCGCTCGCTGCGCGCCAGCCAGTACTGATAGCGCCCCAGCAGGAACTTCGGCAGCAGCGCGGCCGAGCCGAAGTTGAACATGCCGAAGTTGTAGACCACGCCTGGACCGCCCAGCTGCTCGATCAGGAAGGCGTTGTGCCCGAACTTGTAGAAGGGATGCAGGCCGGCACCGAAGGTGATGATCGATACCCGCAGCATCTCGCCGTTGGGCTGAGCCTGCACCGGCGGTGCGGCGGTCGTCGCGGCCAGCGCGATCACGGAGGCGAAGAACGCGGTTCGCAGAACCCCGTTAGGCTGAGCGGACCGCCGGCGGCTGTCAAGAGCCGACCGGAGGGTGCTACACCGGCTGGATGCCGTGGTGGACGACGATTATCACCAGATCCTGATCGCCCGCGGCGCTGTAGTCGTGCTCGGTGTCCTGCTCGCGGGTCACCAGGCTGCCGGGGCCGTAGCTGCGATCGGCGTCGCGCATCGTGCCCTGGAGCACGAAGGTGACCTCCGGTCCGGCGAGGTGGCGGTGGCGGATGAAGGTGTGGCCGGCGGCCAGCCGCACCAGCCCTGCCTCCACCCCGGCGACACCGGCGTAGCGCGGGCCGGGCGGGAAGTGCTGGTAGTCGATGCCCGGCGCCCAGGTGAGCCAGGACGCCGCCTGGTCCACGCGCGCCAGCACCTCACCCATCGCCTCGCGCGACAGATCGAAGATCCGCATCAGCTGATCGAGGAAAGGCGCGAAGCGATCGCTGGTCCCCAGCGAGGCCATCAGCCGCGCGCGCACGGCGGGCGACGGCGGCTCGGGGGGCAGCGCATCGGCCAGCGTCTCGGCCAGCGCGGCCAGATCCTCGGACGAAAGCTCGTCCACGGCGGAGCTCATGACGGTCCTCCCGGTTCGGCCAGGCCTTGCCGCAACGTGGACAGCGCGCGCGCCATGCGCGATTTTACCGTACCCACGGGGATCTGCAGGCGTTCGGCCATCTCCGACGAGGACAGGCCGTCGAAGTAGGCCAGCTCGATGACCTGCGCCAGCTCGGCGGGCAGCCCGCCGATCTGCAGCTGCAGGCGCTGGCTGTCGATCGTCCCATCCGCCCCATCGCTGGCCTGCTCCTGCTGTGAAAGCTCGCTGGCCATGCGCGCCTGGCGGCTGGCGCTCGAGCGGCGGTCCAGACAGCGCGAGCGCATCCGGGTGACCAGCCACGCGCGCACGCTGCCGCGGGCGGGATCGAATTGACGGGCGTTGTGCCAGGCCTCGAGGAACACGTCGTGCAGCACGTCTTCGGCCTGCGCGCGGCTGCCCAGCATGCGCAGGCCCAGCGCCATCAGCACCGAGGCGTGGCGATCGTACAGCTCGCCCAGGGCGTTGCGATCGCCTCCCGCGACGGCGGCGCACAGGGCTGCGTCCTCGCGCGCCGGCACCGCCCCCTTGCGGTCCGCCGCCTGCTGCTCCCCCTGCATGGGCGACAATGTACCAGCGCTGACCCTGGCCGCGACGGCAAAAAAAAAGCGCCGCCGGGGTGGTCCCGACGGCGCTGGGGAGTGGTTGCAAGGGCGCTCAGGGCGCGGGCGGCAGCAGCTCGTCGAAGGCGGCGGGATCGTCGGTGTCCTTCACGATCCCGATCTTGTCGTCGACGGTGTCGGCCATGCCGTTGCCGTCGTCGCCGCCCTCGGTGACCATGGCGCGCACCCAGTTCTGCAGCGGGATCGAGGGGCCGCTGTCGGGGGCGCCGGCGTCGGGGACCGGCGTGGTCGGCGGCGTGCCGCTGTCGGGCAGCGACGGCGCCGGCGGGGTCTCCTCGTCGCCGCAGCCGACCAGCGCGGGCGCCAGCAGCAGCGAGAGCAGCATCATGACGCGTTTCATGGCGGTGCTCCTTTCCTCAGTACGAGGCGCCGGCGCCGGGGGTGGGCGTGCGCAGGTAGGGGAACGCGCCATCGAACTGCGCATCCTCCTGCAACACGGCGTCGGTGAAGCCCAGCTGGCCCGAGGGCGCGTCGGTCATCGGCAGCAGGTAGCCCATCGCCACGCGCAGCTCGATGTCCACCACGTCGTCGCCGGGTCGGCGGCCGTTGGGGAAGCCGACCGGGTCGCAGCCCGGGTTGTCGACCTTCAGCATCCCGCCGACGAAGCACAGGGCTGCCCCCAGGCTGTTCTGCTTGCCCCGGGGGGTGGGCGAGAGGGCGGTGTTCAGGCGCAACATCTCGGCGGTCGAGCCGTTCTTGTTGACGCCGTCGACGCCGGTCAGGAAGGCGGCCACCAGGTCGGCGCGCGGGAAGCGGTTGGGGGCCATCACCCCGGCGCTGCCGAACAGCACCTCCAGCAGCTCGGGCAAGGCCGGGTTGGTGACATAGGAGGCGAACTGCGCGTCGTCGCGGGGGTGGCTGGAGTTGAAGCGGTCCTTGTCGGGCAGGCCGATCACCACCTCGTTGACCAGCGGGCTGCCCAGGCGCGAGACCTGGATCCAGGCGCCGCCCTCGAAGGCGGGCAGGTCGTAGCGGGCGCGCGGGTTGAGCACCCGCACCTGCCGCAGGCTGGCCGAGGTCCAGCCGCCGATGACGTCGCCGTCACCCTTCAGGCAGGAAACGGGCAGCTCGAGCGCCAGGGTGGTGATGTTCTTGTCCTCGATGGTGCTGCGCACCAGGCCGCGGCCGGCGGGCGTGTTGCCGCCGACCACCACCTCGGGCGGGGCGTTGACCAGGTCGAAGATGGTCCCCAGGTTCACGCGGAACGACTCCTGCCGCTGGCCCACGAACACCCGGCCCTGTCCCTCGCAGCCGGGGACCTTGATCGGGTAGATGTGGCTGGCGGCATAGCTGGCGTAGCCGGGCGGCGGTCCGAAGGTCTTGGTGCCGATGTAATCGGTCGGCTTGCGGAACAGCTTCGCGCCGGAGTCGGCGTTGGTGACGTCGCGCCACTCGCCGCCGCGGCGGTTGCCGCGCACCACCCGCAGGCTGTAGGTCTCCAGCACGTTCAGCTTGGAGGTGTCGGCGGCGCTGATGGGGCCGACGTTGGCCAGCGGGACGGCCACCTTCTTGCCGCCGGCGTCGACGGTGATGCCCTTGCCGCCGGCCAGGTCGTTGGCGAAGCGGAACTGGAAGGTCAGGTCCTCGCGGGCGTCGCCGTCGTTGTCGACGTGGATCTCGTACAGAGCGTCCGGATCCAGGGTGAAGTAGTTGGGCCCGCCGTACGCGTCCTGCAGCGGCAGGTAGTTCGCGATCAGGGTGACGTACCCCTCGCGCCCCGGCTCGTAGCTGCGGAACATGTAAAAGTCGGTGCCGTCGACTTTGGGGGCCTCGGTGATGAAGGGCGCTTCGCGGTGGCTGGACGCGAAGGCCGTGCTGCTGGCGCACAGGAGCGCCAGAGCGGCGGTGGTACGGGTTCGATGCGGTCTCATGTTCGTCTCTCCTTATGGTTGGTGCGTCGGTCGATCAGAGGGCGGCGAAGATCCGGCGCAGGCGCTCGCCGTCGGCGGGGGCGGCGGCCGGCGGGTGGGTGACGGTCAGCAGGGTGGCGCCGTTGCGGACCAGAGTGCGGTCGGGGATCAGGCGATCGAAGCGCGCGTGGGAGGTGGCAAGCCCGCGGGCGGCCTGGGCGGCGTCGGGGTATTCGCAGACGGACAGGGCCAGCCCGGCGGCGGTGAGGCCGGCCATGCAGAAGCGCGCGCCCACCGGGCTGGCCAGCACCTGCTTCCAGCGCTGGAGCGCGATGCCGGCGCCGGCCAGCGCCTGCTGCACGCGTTCGGCGGGCACCGGCAGGGGCGCCCGGGCGGCGGCCTCGCGGGCCAGCCGATCGGCCAGCGGCAGGCGGGCGACCTCGGGGTCGATACTGGGCGGCGGCGCGGGCGGCGCCGGAC
>JBKPRZ010000290.1:0-7408 GCA_046734815.1 Myxococcota bacterium
CGGGTGGAGCCGGCCGGACAGCCGCCCGCGCGGGTGGAGCCGCCGCCCGGACAGCCGCCCGCGCGGGTGGAGCCGCCGGGACCGCCGCCGCCGCCCGAGGAGGCCAGACCGTCGCGCGCTCAGCTCGCGCGTCAGATGGCGCTGGAGTCGTTCGAGAGGGGGCAGCCGCTCGACGGGATCGGGTACTTCCGGATCGGGCTGCGGGCCCAGCCGCGCACGGCGGACGACGATCTCCTGATCGTGCACACCATCGCGGCGCTGACGCACCGACAGGCCGGCGGCGCGGCCTTCCGGCTGCTCCGCGCGCTGGGCGAGGACGCGCGGCGGCTGCTGGAGGAAACGGCGCTCAGGCACCCGGACCCGGTCGTGCGGGCGCGCGCGCGGCGGCTGGTCAGGGCGTCGCTCCCGCCTTCGTACGTGCGCTGATCCAGGGCGCGGTCAGCGCTAGCCGGCCAGGCTCACGGCGCGGTCAGCGCTACCCGGCCAGGAGTTGCTCGGCGCGGGTGAGGTCCTCGGGGGTGTTGATGTTGTGGAGGGAGGCCAGCCCGGGATCGGCCTGGCGCAGGATGGCCTCGCGCAGCCAGTGCACGTGCACCGCGGCCAGCAGGCCCATCGTCTTCAGGCGGCCGGCGGCGAGGGCGGCGGCGACGGCGGGCGCGCAGCTGCGGTGGTAGCGGGCGAACAGCGGTTCCGGATGACCAGCGACCAGGGGGACCAGGGCCTGGGCGTCGGGGGCTGTGTCGCGCAGCAGATCGAGGGCCGGGCCCGCGATCAATGGCATGTCGGCGGCCAGGCAGACCAGCGATTCCTCGTCGGCGGTCAGGGCGGCGAAGGCGGCGTCCAGCCCTGCCAGCGGACCCGATCCGGCGGGCGCGCGGTCGCGCACGAGCGCCACGTCGGACGGGACCGGGGCGGTGGCGGGCGCGTCGGCCGCAAGCACCAGCAGGACGCGCGAGAAGCGACCCCGGAGCGCGTCCAGCTGGCGATCGAGGATGCTCCGGCCGCCCAGCAGCAGCGCGCTCTTGTCCACGCCGCCGAGCCGCATGCCCCGCCCGCCGGCCAGGATGGCGACGGCCACGTGCCGCCGGCGACCGTTGTTCGATTCGCTCATCTCGATCAGTCGGCTCAGTTCGATTCGCTCATCGCGACCAGTCGGGTGCAATCGCGCCGCGTGCCCATCGGTCCTGGGGCAAAGTGCGTCCAGTGGGCGCTCACAGCACCTTTCGCATCCAGGTGGCGGTCTTGTTGCGCGCCATCTGGTATTCGATCGTGCTGGCGATGGCCGGGTCGACGTCCTTGCGGTCGATGGTCTCGAAGCCCAGCTTCTCGCCGAAGTAGCCCTGGGCGCCGTCGGTGACCAGGTACAGGCGGCGCACGCCCTCGGCGCGGGCCTTGTGGGCGGCGGTGTCGACCAGCATGAAGCCCAGGCCCTCGCCCCGGCGTTCGGGCGTGACCGCCAGCATCCGCAGCAGGGCCACGTCCTCGACCCGTTCGATGCACACGCAGCCGATGGTCGATTCGCCGCCGTCGTCGGCCGAGGCCGGGATCACCAGGTAGAACGGCCAGAACTGCGACAGCAGCGGGTGGGGGATGCCGACCCGGTTGAGCAGGTGGCTGATCCCGTTCTTGTCCTGCAGCCGGGCGGGGCGGACCGGGTCGCCCAGGCGGGCCAGCAGCCGGTCGTGGATGCCGCCGTAGTCGCCCGAGCTCATGATGACCACGGTGTCGCCGGGGCCGGCGCGCTCGCTGAGCTGGGTGATGGCGTCTTCCACGGTGGGGGCCACCCGGGCGGGGACGTCGCGCGCGCGCAGGTCGGCGGCCAGGCGATCCACGTCCAGGCGGTCGTCGGCCGGGACCTTCTCGGGCGCGAACAGCGGGGCCAGCACCACCTCGTCGGCCACCGCCAGGGTGGCGGCGAACTCCTTCTGGAAGACGGCTCGGCGGCTGGTGGCCGAGCGCGGCTCGAACACCGCGAACAGCTTGCCGGGGCCGTAGCGGCCCTGCAGGGCGCCCAGGGTCTCGCTGATGGCGGTGGGGTGGTGGGCGAAGTCGTCGATGACGGTCACGCCGTTGGCGATGCCCCGGAACTCCTGGCGGCGCTTGACGCCCAGGAAGCGCTGGCTGGCGCGCGCCAGCTGCGGCAAGGTCACGCCGAGGCAGGAGGCGGCGGCGACCACGCCCAGCAGGTTCTCGTGGTTGTAGGCGCCGGGCAGGCCGGTCTCCAGCACGCCGATGACGGTGTTGCGATGGCGGATGCGCAGCTCGACCCGGCTGCCGGTGGTCTGGCTGGCCACCTCGAAGGTCCAGTCGGCGGGGAAGCCGGGGCGGGCGTAGGTGGTGACCCGGCAGCGGGCGGCCTTGGCCACCTCCAGCGCGCCGGGCGAGGCGGCGCAGACCACCAGGTCGCCGCCGGCCGGGATCAGCTCGATGAATTCGCGGAAGGCGTCCTTGACGTGGGCCTCGTCGCGGAAGATGTCGGCGTGATCGAACTCGACCGAGGTCAAGACCACGATCTGCGGGCGGTAGTGCAGGAACTTGGATTTCTTGTCGAAGAAGGCGGTGTCGTATTCGTCGCCCTCGACGACGAAGTCCTCGCCGGCGCCCAGCCGCCAGGACTGGCGGAAGTTGATGGGCACGCCGCCGATCAGGAAGGAGGGATCGCGGCCGGCCTCGGCCAGGGCGTGGGCCATCAGCGACGAGGTGGTGGTCTTGCCGTGGGTGCCGGCGATGACCACCGAGCGGCGCTGCTGCAAGAACAGCTCGGACAGCAGGGCGGGGAACGAGGTCAGCGGGATCTTGCGGTCCTGGGCGGCCAGCACCTCGATGTGGTCGCGGCGGCAGACGTTGCCCACCACCACCCGATCGGGGCCCCAGTCGAGGTTCTGCGGTGAAAAGCCCTGGAAGACGGTGATGCCCTGGTCGGCCAGCTGGGTGGACATGGGCGGGTAGACGTGTTCGTCCGAGCCGCGCACGTCGTGGCCGGCGGCGCGCAGCAGCCCGGCCAGTGAGCCCATTCCGGTGCCCGCGATCCCGATGAGGTGCAGTCGCATGCCGTTGCCGCCCGATTTACTACTTGGGCACGCACTCGGTCGAGTGCGGCGCGAACCTGGTGGCGAACTTTTTCACGTCGATGTCGAACCGCACCACGAAGTCTCGATAATAGCCCGAGTCGCGCACCGGCTCGCCCCCCGTTGTTTCCCAGTTGAGGCCGGTGATCACCAGCGAGCCGCACGGGTCGTTGCGCCCTCGTTTCCGGTTGCGGACGATCTTGTCGCCCCAGTTGTCGGCGCCGGGCTTGTCGCAGCGGCCGGAGACGCCGGCGCATTCGAGCGAGAAGATCTCGTACCACCAGGGGCCGGCCGGGCCGTATTCGGAGATCTTCATCCGGGGGGTGAAGCCTCGTTCGGGGCGGGCGGCGCGGGCGGTGAAGGTGAAGCCGGCCTTGCTGCCGGCGGGCACGTCCACGTAATAGCAGGTGTCGTGCGCGCCGGCGCCGCTGAACTTGCCCAGGGTGGGCGACTCGAGCGCGCCTTCACCCTCGTCGATCGACAGCCGGATCTCCAGGCGCTTGTGGCCGTCGGGCGGCGGCTGCTTCTCGGCCTCGTCGCCAGGCTGGCGGCAGCTGCAGCCCTCCTTCTGGCAACGGGCGCCGACCAGCTTGGGGGCGGGCGCGTCGGGTGTGGCGCGATCGACGTGGCGGACGACGGTCACGTCCGAGGGGGGCGTGGGGGCCTCTGCGGTGCGTCCCGGCGGGATGCTGGTGGAACCCGAAGCGGATTGATTGGAGCCAGCCGGGGAGTGACCCGGACCCGCCGGGGAGTTACCAGACGATGAAGCCGCGCAGGAAAAGGCGGGAGCCGCGGACAGCAGGATCACCAGCAAAGGGCGTGGCCTTCGCGGTGCCCATGGACGGAACGACATGCGGATCATAGGATACCCGATCGGTGCAGAATCAGTCACAGAGAGCAGCAAGCGACCGGCGCCGAAACGCGTGCGGTCTATTGGTGTCGGCGCTGGGATTGGCGCTGGTGGGTGCGACGGCCGGTGGATGTGCGACCGCGGACGAGGAGGGTAAAGGTGTCACCTACTCCCTCACCGCCAAGCAGAACTACGAAAAGGGGCTGGAAGAGCTGAAGGACGAGAACTTCGCCGAGGCCACCCGCTACTTCTCCTTCGTCAAGCAGAAGTTCCCCTTCTCTCGCTATGCGGTGCTGGCCGAGCTGTCCCTGGCCGATACGCAATACGCGCGCGGCAGCCACCAGGAGGCGATCGACGCGTACAAGACGTTCGCGCGGCTGCACCCGACTCACGAGAAGGTCGAGGACGGCTACGTGGCCTTCAAGATCGCCGACTGCTACGTGCAGGAGATGCCGGGGGACTGGTTCCTGGTGCCGCCGGCCTACGAGAAGGACCAGACCGCGGTGCGGGACGCGTTCCGCGAGCTGTCCGATTTCCTGGACAAGTATCCCGATTCCAAATACGTCCCCGACGTCAAGAAGCTGCGTCGGGAGGTGATGGCCCGGCTGATCGAGCACGAGGTGTACGTGGCTCGTTTCTATCTGGACACCGGGCACCCCAAGGCGGCGGTGCTGCGCATCGAGCAGGCCATCCGCCACTACCCCGAGTCGGGGCGCGAGGCCGAGCTGCTGCTGGTGCTGGGGCAGACCCAGCTGGAGATGGGTAACACCCGGCGGGCGCGCGAGGTTTTCCAGCGGGTGGTCAAGGAGCACGGGCAGGAGCGACAGGCCGAGCGGGCGCAGCTGTACCTGGAGTTCATCCGCAGGCGGTTCGGCGACAACCCGCAGGACACCGGCGACCGGCCCGAGGACACCTCCGCGCATGGATGATCGCACGCGCCGCCTGCTGGAACGCGGACGCGAGCACTACGCGATCAACGAATACGACAAGGCCGAACGCTGCCTGGTGCAGATCGTTCGCGACGATCACGCCTTCGCCGACGTGTATCACATGCTGGGGGTCATCTACTCGCACAAGGGGTTGACCAAGAAGGCGCAGTCGATGTTCGAGGAGGCGCTGAAGGTCAACCCCGGGTACACCGAGGCGGCCATCAACCTGGCGGTCACCTACAACGAGCTGGGGCGCTACAAGGAGGCGCGCGAGATCCACCGCAAGATGCTGGCGGCGCGCAAGGCGGCGATGCCGTCGACGGTGGATCCGTACATCAAGGGCAAGATCGCCAACATGCACGCCGAGCTGGCCTGCGCCTACGAGGAGGCCGGGCTGCTGCGCGAGGCAATCCACGAGTTCCAGCGGGCGCTGACCCTGTGCCCCGGCTACGTCGACATCCGCAGCAAGCTGGGGGCGGCCTACCGGTCGGCCGGGGACCTGCTGGCGGCCACGCGCGAGTTCGAGCGGGTCAAGAAGGAGAACGGCCGGCTGGTGGGGCCGCGGCTGCAGCTGGGGATGACCTATTACGCCGCCGGCAAACCCGAGGATGCCGCCCGCGAGTGGCGCGAGGTGATGGAGCTTCATCCCGGCAACAAGTTCGCCAAGATGTACCTCGCCCTGCTGGGCGCCGGCGCCAAGGCGCGGCCGGCGCGCAAGGGACGGAACTAGGGATCGTTCCGCGGTAGGAACCGCGACTGAAAACGTATCCAACAACGAGCAGACCGCGCAGGGGCGCGGCCGGGGGCGCTGTATCCTGGTGGGCGTGTGCCCGCCTGCCCTCCGGCCGCTGGTCGGTGCGTTGTTGGCCGCGTCGTTGACGGGAGCCTGTCAGTCGGCGCACGTGCAGGCGGTGGAGAGCGGGCCGACCCCGCCGGCGCCGGCTGCTCCGGGTCCGGTAGCGCCCGCACCGGCCGGGCCGATGTTCAGCATCCCGGACGCGGGGGCTCCGTCGGGTGCGCCGGTGCCGCCGGTCGCGACCTGCGCGCGTGAGGTGCACACGGCGGAGAAGGTGCCGCTGGATCTGGTCCTGCTGGTCGATGCCTCCGATTCGATGTCCGGGATGAGCGGCGCGCAGTCCAAGTGGGAGCGCGCGCGGGCGGCGCTGGGCGCGTTCGTGAAAGATCCGGGCTCGGCGGGGCTAGGCGTGGGGGTGGCGTTCTTTCCCGGGCAACCGGCCGAGCTGCGCTGCCAGGCGGACGCGGACTGTGCGGGCGTGACGATGGCGCCGATGGCGCCGTCGTGCGGGCAGCAGGGCGTGTGCCAGGCGCCGGGTGTTCCCTTGCTGGCCGACCGGGTGTGCAGCCCGGGGGCGCGGAACATCTTCAACTGTCCGGCGGGGATGACCTGCCGGCCGCGGGGCACCTGCTCGCAGAGCGGGACCCTGTGCGTGGAGGCGGAAGCGCCCTGCGGGGCGGCCGGGGACGTCTGCCGGATCACGCCGGGCACCTGCCGGACGGCGTTCGACGGCTGCCGGCTGCGGCAGTTCGGGCAGCTGGACGTCGAGATTGGCGACCTGCCCGCACGGGCGGAGGGCGTGCTGGCGGCGCTGGCGGCCACCGAGCCGGATGGATCGACGCCGATGGGTCTGGCGGTCGACTCGGTGCTGGGTGTCCTGGCCGCGCGCCAGCAGGCGTCGGGCAGCCGGCGCTCGGCGATGGTGCTGGCCACCGACGGGCTGCCCCAGTGCGAGGAGGCGAGCGTGGATGCGGTCGAGGCGCGGCTGGACCGGGCGCGGGCGTCGATACCGACCTACGTGATCGGGGTGTTCGGGCCGGCGGAGATCGCGGAGGCGGGGGCGGCGCTGAAGCGGTTTGCCACGGCGGGAGGCACCGGCAGCCCGTTCTTGCTGGAGGCGGGCGACGATCTGAACCAGCGGCTGCTCGAGGCGCTGAAGGAGATCCGCGGGCTGGCGCTGGCCTGCGATTACGCCATCCCGGCGCCGGGCGGCGGGGCCATCGACTTCGGCCGGGTGAACGTGCGGACCACGGTGGCGGGCGCGGCCGAGCTGCTGTACGTGGGCTCGGCCGATCGCTGCCAGCCCGATCGCGGCGGCTGGTACTACGAGCCGGCGCCCTCGGCCACCACCCGTCCGACGCGGCTGGTGCTCTGCCCGGACAGCTGCGCGCGCTTGCGGACCGATCCCGCGGCGCGGGTCGAGCTGGAGTTCGGCTGCGCCACGCGGAGCATCGACTGAACGACGGCCAGGGGCCGGCGGATCAGTGCCAGTCCAGAGCGCCGAGGTCGCCGGTGGGGCGCGGGGGCTCGCCGCCGCGGCTGAGAACCAGCGCGGTGACGGCTCCGGCGGCCACGACGCCGCCGATGGTCGCCCACAGCCACCAGCGCCGGTTCGCGGGCTTTGCCTCGGCGGCGGACGCGCGCGTGCTGGCGACGCCGGCGGTGGGGGGCGGTGAGGTGGGCACCAGGAGCGGCGGGGGCGCCACCGCCGAGAGAGACGGCGGGGCGACCGGGGATCGGGACGGTTGCGCGAGCGGGGATCGAG
>JBKPRZ010000291.1:0-6075 GCA_046734815.1 Myxococcota bacterium
GGGCGGGTTCGCGCCCGGCGGCGGTACACTGGGACCGGGGCCCATGCCGCAGCTGTCGATCGGCAAGGTCGTGCGCGCGCCCGCGGTGCAGGCCGGCCAGGCCCCGCCACCCGCCTGGATGTCGGTCAGGAAGCCGGTGCAGTTCGGCCCGGGCGCCCACTCACCCGCCTCGTTCGTGCAGGGGGTGATGTCGATCTTCTCGGTGTCCTCGATCAGCTTGATGTGGCGGAGCACCGTCGTGTAATCGGTGCCACCGCAGGCGCCGCCGCCGGGGATGCGCGCGGTGCCAGTGACGGTCCCGATCATGCGCCAGCCCCAGTCCTTGTCCCCGTCCTTGAGGTGGATGTACGCGCCGCCGCCCGAGTCGCCGAAGCACAGGTCGTGGGTCATGTCGCCCACGTCGATGAAGTTGTCGCGCACCCGCACCACCGGCACCTCGACCATCATCTTGGTGCGCGCCGGGCCGGTGTTGCGGGTCTGCCCGAAGCCGACGCCCAGGATCCGGGCGCCCGCCTTCATGAACTTGGTGTATTCACAGCCGGCCAGCACCGGGACGGTGGGGATCTTCGCCAGCCGCTCGTCGGCGGGCAGGATGCAATAGGCAGAGTCGTTGTTCGTCGCGGTCACGCACTTGTCCGCCTTGATCGTGAAGGCGAACGGTGGCTTCTCGCCGAACTGCACGTTCATGCCCGCCTTGGGGCCGCAGTGCTTGGCGGTCAGGAGCACGGTCGGGGCGATCAACGTGGCCGTGCATCCGGGGATCTTGGCGGTCATGGGAACGCCGCAGACCGGGGTCTCGTCGCCGCCGACCACCGGCAGGGTGGGCGGCTCGTCGCTGGCCTCGGTCAGCGCCTGTCCGTATGGATCGTCGAGATCGGCCTCGCCGCCGCAACCTGCCGCCAAAACGCCCATCGACCCGGCGACCAGGCCGAGCACGCGGACCCAACGGAAAACAGCTGTGGACGAGGAGGGCGCCTGGTGCCGCATGAACATCGACCTTTCTCGCCGGCAGTGGCCGGCGATTGCGTATCAGGGGCCTGCAGGAACGCGGGGAGGCACCATGGTCGTCCGAACCTCGCCGGGAAGCAACAACCTAAACGCTACACCTCTCGCCGCGGGCCGCCACGGCGCGCGCCGGACATCAGTCGCGCACGACCAGGGCCAGACCCTTCGCGCCGACGCCCTTGACCACGTCCATCACCCGCACCAGCTGGTCATATCCAGCCTCGTCGGCCACGTCGAAGAAGACCACCTTCTCCCCGGCCACGGCCAGCCGCCTGCGCATGGTCTGCTCCAGGTCCCCGCGGGGCAGCGGCTGCCCGTCGAGGACCAGCTCGCCCTTGGGCCCGATCCGCAGCACCAGCTGGGTCGCATTCGTGGAGGTGGTCGGGTCGGCCTTGCGGGGGACGGTGGCGCTCAGCTGCCGGATGCTCAGCGGGATGAGCACCATGAAGATGATGAGAAGCACCAGCACCACGTCGATCAGCGGGGTGATGTTGATGTCGGCCTTCACGCGGCCGCGACCCGAGCCCGGGATGTCCATCGCCATGGTCAGCGCTCCGTCGGAGACAGCGGCTCGGTCCGCAGCTCGACCTGCTCGACGCCGGCCTTGTGGATGGCCTCGATGGCCTTCCGGACCGTCCGGTAGTCGCTTCCGCGGTCGGCCTTGAGGTGCACCTTCTTCTCGGGCGCGCGCGCCCGCTGGGCCTCGGCCTGCCGGGTGACTGCCTCGGGCTCGACGGGGGTGGTGCCGATGAACAGCTGGCCGCTGCTGCTGACCCCGACCACCAGCTCCTTGCCGTCGTCGGTCTTGCTGCTGTGGTGGGCGGTCCGGGGCAGGTCCATCGGCAGACCCTGCGCGATGGTCGGCCCCACCACCATGAAGATGATCAGCAGGACCAGGACCACGTCCACCAGCGGGGTCACGTTGATGTCCGCCCGGACCTCGCCGGGTGAACGCCGGGGGGCGCCGTCGGACCGCAGGCCGGTTCGAATCGAATGGCTGACCGTTTCGTAGCCCATGACCGCTCCTTTCTACAATGTAGAAATTAAGGGAGCGGCGCAGCCGGGGTCAATACCATTCGGCTGGGGGGCCGTGGCGCACCTGGGCTCAACGTATGTCAAATCACGGGAAAAAAAAAGCGGTTGCTGGCCCGTTCCAGCAACAAGGCGAGCGGCTGTGGGTGGGTCGGGCCACTCATAAGGCATCATGACCCACACACTCATTCGTGCTGTTAGGCGAGTGCGTAAGCTCCCGCTTCCGGCGCTGGCTGCGGTTGTCCTCCTCACCGCCGCACTGGTGACCGGGGCCTGCATCCCAGCAGACAACGCCCCCGGCAACAAGCCGAGCCCGACCGGCAACGCCGGTCCCACGCCGCCGGCGACCCCGCCGCCGGTACCCCCCACCACGCCTGGGGTGACCCCCCCGGCTTATCCCCCGGCTACGCCCCCGGCTCCGGGCGCGACGCCTCCTCCGCCGCCACCCCCGCCGCCCGCGACGCCGCCGGTCGTCAACCCGCCGCCGGGTCCTCCGCCTCCTCCGCCGCCGGGCCCCCCTCCGGGGATCGATCCGCCGGGCGGTGGTGGTCGTGGTGATCCGCCGCCGGACGACAACATCGTGTACCTGATCGTCGGCAACGACCAGAACGTCGGTCGGGGCGACGACGAGCTCCAGAACCTGCTGGACGACCTCGAGTTCGACGCCACCGTGCTCGACGACCAGGAGAACTCCCGGGAGGCGATCGACGCCAACCTGGTGATCATCTCCGAGAGCGCGAACGGGGTCCAGGGCGAGTACCGGAACGAGGAATATCCCGTCCTCGTTCTGAACTCGAACGTCCTGGAAGACATGCGGATGATCGGCCAGAACGACGACGTGCGGGTCAACGCGCGCGAGGTCGATCTGGAGGACGAGAACAACGAGATCGCCGAGGCCGTGAACCTCCGCGAGGGTGACCGCGTCCAGATCTCGCAGAACAACGTCCAGCTCGGCTTCGCCGAGCCGGGCCTCGACGCCGAGGTGGTGCTGACCCAGCTGAACAACCGCAACCGCGCCCTCCTCTTCACCTACCAGGAGGGTGACGAGATGGACCGCGACCAGGAGGCGCCGGGCACCCGGGTGGCTTTCGGTATCCCCGAGAACGCCCTGGCTGACCTGGACGCCGACGGTGACGACCTCCTCGAGGCCGCCATCCTGTTCGCGTGGTCGGACGGTAATGACGCCCGGACCTCGCCGGCGGACAACGGCCGAGGCCGACGCTAACAGCAGCACGAAGAGATAGAGGAACGAGGGCCCGGACGGCGGTGACGCCGGACCGGGCCTTCGTCTTTTCTGGGGGCGTTCGCGCTTCAGGGAACGCGGTGGCGCTGGTCGACCTGGTCCAGCAGGGCGACGCCGGCCGAGCCCTTGTCGCCCGGAGCGGTGTCGAACCAGGCCGCGAGGATCTCCTTCGCCAGGTCGTTCGACAGCAGGCGGTTCGACAGGCAGAGCACGTTGGCGTGGTTCCAGATGCGGGCGGCCTCTGCCGTCTTCGGGTCGGTACACAGGGCGGCGCGCACGCCGGCCACCTTGTTGGCGGCCATGCTGATGCCGGTGCCCGACCAGCAGAGGAATACACCCTGGTCGCAGCGGCCCGAGGCCACCGCCTGGGCGGCCTGCTCGGCCACCGCCGCCCAGGGCTCCTCGCGGCCGCTGGCGGGCGCGCCGAAGGGCTCGATGGTGTGCCCGCGGCGCTCGAGCTCGGCGCGGATGACCTGGTGGACGGGGTACGGCTCGTCGGAACAGAACGCGATGCGCACGTCGGCCTCCACGGATGGACAGCAAGCCTAGCCGGTCGGAACCTCCCGAGCGAACAGCACCGGACCGCCGGGCACGGGGCGGTCCCAGGCGGCGCCTTGCCAGCCCAGGGAGGCGTCCCAGGCGCCGGCCACCGCGGGCCGGTGGCCGAGCTGGGCGAGGATGGCGGCTGAGGTGGCGGGGAGAAAGGGGGCCAGCGCCGAGGCGGTGATGCGGATGGCCTCCAGGGCGTGGGCGAGCACGGTGCCGGCCCTCGTGTGGTCGCCGCCGGACAGCGAACGCCACGGGGCGGCGTCCTCGAGGTAGCGGTTGGTGGCGGCGACCGCGTCGAAGACAGCGGCCAGGGCCTCGTCGGGTGCGAACACCTCCAGGGCGGTGTGCAGGCGGGCGGGCAGGGCCGCGAGGCTGCCGCGCAGGTGCTGGTCCAGCGGGTCGTGCGAGCCGGGGTGGGGCGCGCGGCCGGCGAAGGAGCGCTGGACCAGCGTGGTGGTCCGACGGAGCAGGTTGCCCAGCTGATCGGCGAGATCGGTCCGGGCGGCGGCGCGCAGGCGGGTCTCGCTGAAGTCGCTGTCCTCGAACGGGCGGATCCGGCGGAGCAGGTAGTGGCGGACCGCCTCGGCGCCGTGGCGGGCGACCAGCTCTTGCGGATCGATGGCGTTGCCCAGCGACTTGCCGATCTTGCGGCCGTCGACGGTCAGGTGGCCGTGCACCACCAGGTCGGTCGGCAGGGGCAGACCGGCCGAGAGCAAGATGGCCAGCCAGTACACGGCGTGAAAGCGCACGATGCCCTTGCCGATGACGTGCACGCGCTGGCCGGGACCGTCCCAGAAGCGACGGTAGTCCGCGCCGCCGCCGGCCCAGTCCAGGCCGTGGATGTAGTTTCCCAGGGCGTCGAACCAGACGTAGACCACCTGCCCGGGATCCTCGGGCACGGGCCGGCCCCAGCCGCGCGCCCGCGCGTGCGAGCGCGAGACGCTGATGTCGGCCAGGCCGCTGCCGAGGAACGCGAGCACCTCGTTGCGCCGGGAGGCGGGACGGATGTGGACCTGCCCGGTCTCGACCAGGCGGGTGAGGGCGGCCTGGTGGCGGGAGAGGCGGAAGAACCAGTTGTCCTCTTCCACCGGCTCGGGGGCGGTGCCGTGCTCGGGACAGCGGCCGTCATCCAGGTCGGCCGCCGCCAGGAACGCCTCGCAGCCGACGCAGTAGACGCCGCGGTAGCGCCCGCGGTAGAGGTCGCCGGCCCGGGCGCAGGCCCGCCACAGGGCCGCGGTGCCGGCGCGGTGACGGGGGTCGACGCTGGTGCGGACGAAGTCGTCGTAGCTGAGCTGCAGGGTGCCGGCCAGCGCCTGGAAACGGGCGGCGTTTTCGCGGACCAGCGCCTCGGGCGCCAGGCCCGCGCGCTCGGCGGCGCGCACGTTTTTCAGGCTGTTGTCGTCGGTGCCGCTCTGGAAGCGCACGGCAGCGCCCCGCAGGCGGTGGTAGCGGGCCTGCACGTCGGCCAGCAGCGCCTCGAAGGCGAAGCCGATGTGGGGCGGGGCGTTCACGAACGGGATGGCGGTGCTGATGTAAAAGGGTCGGCGGTCATCGCTGGTCATGGTCCTTCTCCTCGGGTGCAAGGGCCCGGGGCGCAGACGAGGACCTGGACGCAGGAACGCCCGGGTCCCCGTCGGGCGACCCGGGCGCGTGGTCAGATGGATCGCTTCAGATGAACGAACGCATCGACGACGTCGGCGCGGATGCCCGGCGCAGCGTCATGCGCATGGACATGCGGCCGGAACGGCAACGGGCCGTCCGTCGTGCGGCGATCGCGATCACGAGGGACAATTTACCATCCTGCGGACAGCGCGCCAAGACGCGTGGTGGTGGCGCGCCGGCTCGGGCCCGGTGTAATGTCGGGAACCTCGTTACCGGCCCGCAGGAGGCTCGCGTCTTGGCTCGCAACACGTTGTTGATGGCTGTTTCCGTACTGGCAGGAACCGCTGCCCTGGTGGGCGTGGGGGCGGGGCTCGTGCTGGGTTTGCGGATGTGGCAGCAGACCGAGGCGCCGCCGGTGGCTCCGGCTCCGCCCGCGGCGGTGGCGCCGGCCAAGCTGCTGGACAACAAGCCGCGGTTGTTCCCGCCGATCGAGCCGAGCGCGCCCGAGCCCGAGCCGGCGGCGGCCGCGCCGGAGGAGCGCCAGGTCGAGGTCCCTGCGGACGCGGAGGAGGCCGCCGGCGGCCCGAACCGCGCGCAGCCAATGCGCCGTCCGCCCGTCGGGAAGCGGCCGCACACCCCGCCCC
>JBKPRZ010000292.1:0-9234 GCA_046734815.1 Myxococcota bacterium
CGCCAGCGGGCCAGCCCGCCCCCGGCCAGCCACCGGCCCAACCCCCACCCGCCCAGCCTCCCCCCACCCAGGAACCGCCCGCCGGCGAGGAGCCGGACGTGATCGGCGGCCTGAAGAAGCGCGTGCCGATCGACTTCGAGAAGGCCATCAAAGTCTGGAAAGACGTCCAGCAGATCCGCAAGAAGCCGTAACTTCACGCCGCCCGCACCTGCCAGTCCACCAACCTCGGGGTGCGGCGAAGGGTCAGGCGACTCGGATCAGCCCGAGACTGCGAAGGTTTGCCTCCAGCTCGGCGACTGAGCGCCAGGGGAGAATCTGCGAGCTCGCGCGTTCGTCCGGCGGATTCGACGGCAGCTCGTCCGACCAGCCACCGCAACCGACCAGCGGTAGCAAGGGACGCCTGTGCAGCCAGGCCAGGTGGACCTCGGACTTGGTGCCCGCGCGACCGCCGATGACGATGCACGCATCGCCGGCAAGAGCCATCAACAGATTGCGGGCGTCTCCCATCCCGCAGGGGAGAACGACGGTCGCTGGCCAATCGGGAGGAGGCATCTGATCGGGCGGCACGATGCTCAGCACCAGACCGCTCGCCTGGATGGCGCGCTCGGCGGCGACCCTGGTTGCGGGGCTGCCGCACCCGCTCACGACCGTGACGCCGAGCCTGGCCAGCGCTTCGCCCGCCTGCCCCGCCAGCTCGTAGGCACGTGATCCAGGCTCGGCGCTGCCGAGCACGCAGACTTGAGGTTTGCGATGCGAAATGCGGCTACTCGCAGGTGTGGACGTTGCACTTGCGCCCGGGTGCGCACTGGCCGTCGTCTGCGCAGGCGTTCCAGCAGACGAGGTTGCCGTTGCAAGTGAAGTTGCCACAGCTCATGCCCGGGCCGCGTCGGCAGCCACCCATCCCGTCGCAGATGCTGTTGCCGAACTGGGTGCGGTTCATGCAACTGCCGTAGCCGCAGAACGTCCCCACCGGGTGCTTGATGCAGGCCCCGCGGCCGTTGCAGCCTCCGAGGTTTCCGCACGTGCCGATGGCCTCGACCCGGCATTCGCGGCCGGGGTCCTGGCCGCTGGGAATCGCCTTGCACACACCGACCGCGCCCTCGAGATTGCAGGCGTAGCAGCTGGCGTTGCAGGCCATGTTGCAGCAGACGCCATCGGTGCAGAAGCCGCTGCTACACTGGGCGGCACGCATGCAGGGGCCGCCCTGTTCGCGCCCGTTACGACAGGTACCGCTGTCGCACCACCGCCCGATCGGACAGTCGGCGTCCACCGCGCAGGGAGGGGCGCAGGCGTCGCCCATGCATTCGGCCGGGGCGCAGCTCTTGACCCCGCCGACCACACAGGTCCCCTTGCCGTCGCACAGGCTGGCCGCCTGCTCGGTCGCCATCTCGCAGTGGCCGACGGCGCACACCGAGCCGGCCGGATGGAAGCGGCATGCGCCCGCGCCGTTGCAGGCGCCGTCGCGTCCACAACTGGTGGGCGCCTCCTCGGCGCATTCCTCGTCGGGATCCTGTCCAGCGGGGACCGGAAGGCAGCGCCCGACATTTTCGGCCTGGTCGCACGATTCACAAACGCCCGTGCAGGCTGTCTGGCAGCAAACGCCATCCACACAGTGCAGCGACTGGCACCCCCGGTCTTCCTTGCAGGAAAATCCGTCGGGCGACCGGGGCGTATCGATGGGTGGACCGGGGCTCGCGTTGACCGGTGGCGGTGGCTCCGGATTGGGAGCACCTGTCTGGTTGGCGGGCGTACCAGGAACCGGCCGGGGCGGGTCGGGCTCCAGCTCGACCCGATTTACGACCGCGCTCGGGCCGCAACCACAGAGCCAGACCGCCGTCGCAATAAGCTCGAACGTTCCAGGAAATCTCGTAGTGCTCAAAGGGAACCCCTCTGTAAACGACGGGCACCGAGTGCCTGACCCCCAGGCAACCTGGTCTTCGCAGACCGGAAGGAATTTGCCAACTGGTATGGACGGTGAAACCGGACTTTGGGTCCGAAAATCACGCAAGCGATGTCAGATTTGAGTGACGAGTCGCGCCCGAAGGGAACCTGCAACGGTTCGATGATCGAGCGGCAATCAGCGGACGAGCTGCAGTCGCTGTGAAGCTGAACAGCCTCACCACACGGGTGAGAGGCGTCCGCCCCGACGCGGGAACCTCCTGGCGCCAATCCGTGGTCCCCGTGCCAGGGAACGATCCTGATCGTCATGTTTGGTCCCTGCCGAGAGCGCGTCCGCCCTCTTGCCGCGCGCACGGGTGGGTGGGGGTGAGCCTCAAGCGGACGGGAAAAGGGTCGATGAGAAAAGGCCAGTGGCGGGGGGGGTTTATCCGGCTGCGAGGGGCGCGGAGTAAGCGAGCGTGGCCGGAACGAAGCCGTCGCAGAATCGGTTCCTGGCGTCGCTGGCTACCCTGGCGGCGGCCATCTCGCCCTGGCGGGCCGGGATGTCGACACCGGGGGCCGGGTCGCCCCTTCCGGGGGCGCCTCCGCCTGCGCCGGCGTTCGCGCGGCGCTCGCGCCACAACCACGCCGGGTGGCTGCGCCGGTCGCTGCGCGCCTGTACCGCCGAGGGGCTGTTCGCGGAGCTGATCAACTCCTTCGCCGGCGGCGCGCTGCTGACGGGGTGGGCGATCCACCTCGGCGCCAGTCCGCTGTACACCGGGCTGCTGGTGGCGCTGCCGCAGATCGCGCAGGTGCTTCACGTGCCGGGCGCGTGGACCACGGCGCTGCTGGGGCACCGGCGTGCGTGTCTGTGGCTGGTGGGCGCCTCGCGGCAGGTGCTGCTGCCGCTGGCCACTCTGCCCTTCCTGCCGCTGGACGATGCCCACCGGCGGACGGTGCTGCTGGCGGTGGCGGGGCTGGCGGCGGTGCTGGGGGTGCTGGGCAACAACGCCTGGGTGGCGTGGATGGGCGAGCTGGTGCCCAAGCGCATCCGCGGCCGCTACTTCGGGCAGCGCACGGGCCTGTGCATGCTGGGCGGTGGGTGCGCCTCGGCGCTGGTGGGACTGCTGCTCGACTGGGCGCGCGGGCGCGGCCTGGTCGGCGTCGCCCTGGCGGCGCTGCAGGTGGTGGCCTGCCTGTGTGGGGTGGTCACCGTGTTGTTGATGCGCCAGCAGCACGACCCGGCCGCGCACCCCGACCATCGCACCATGACCCGCACGCCCGCCCGCCTGAACGATGCCTGGGCGCCGTTCTGCGACCGGCGCATGCGCGGGCTGTTCCGCTACCACTTTGCCTGGAACGTGGCGGTGGGGCTGGCGGGCAGCTTCTACACCCTGCACATGCTGAAGAACCTGAAGATGGGGTTCGCGCTGGTGGCCCTGCACGGCGCCGGCACCGCGGCGGTGCGCATGCTGGCCGCCCCGCTGTGGGGCAAGCTGATCGACCGGCTGGGGGCGCGGCCGGTGCTGACCGCCTGCTCGTTCGTCATCGGCTTCATCCCGCTGATCTGGCTGCTGCCCACCGAGGCGCGGCTGTGGCCGCTGGCCGGCGACGCGATCCTGGCGGGCCTGTTCTGGAGCGGGCACGCGCTGGCGGTGTTCGCCTTGCCGCTGGCGGTGACTCCGCGCCGCGAGCGTCCTTATTATGTCGCCGCCTTCGCGGCCGTGGGCGGGATCGCTTTCACCAGCGCCACCGCCCTGGGGGGCGCGCTGGCCCTGTGGCTGCCCGCGCGCCTGCCCATCCCGGGCTGGCCGCTGCACAACCTGCAGGTCCTGTTCGCGCTGTCGGGAGTGCTTCGTCTGGCCGCCGCCTTCCTCTCGCACCACATCGAGGAGCCGGCCGCCCGCGGGGTGGGCGAGCTGTGGTCCACCATCGCCGACCGCCTGGCCCAGAAGGTGGCGCCCGTCCTGCCGGCGCCGGTCGCGCAACCGGTCCGCCCGCGCACGCGCAGCCAGGGCGTGGTGATCGAACGCCCCGAAGCGCCACCCTGACCGCCCCGCCCGCAACCGCCAGGGATGTTCGATCGCCGCGCGCGGGCTAAGATGAACGGCCCATGGCCCAGTCGCGTCGGAACGTAGGCGGCTCCGCCGCCGGAGATCCATCGCGGGAGGTCTGGAACCCTCCCAGGGTTCCAGGTCAGTCGAAGGCGCAGGCGGCCCCCATCCGCGCTCCGCGTGGGCGGGCGCTGCACTGCCGGGGGTGGCACCAGGAAGCGGCTCTGCGGATGCTGATGAACAACCTCGACCCCGAGGTGGCCGAGCGCCCGCAGGAGCTGATCGTCTACGGCGGCGCGGGCAAGGCCGCGCGCAACTGGGAGGCCTACCACGCCATCGTCAAGACGCTGAAGCGCCTGGCCAGCGACGAGACCCTGCTGGTCCAGAGCGGAAAGCCGGTGGGCGTCTTCCGCACCCACGACCAGGCCCCGCGCGTGCTGATCGCCAACAGCCACCTGGTGCCCCGCTGGGGGACCTGGGACGAGTTCCGGCGGCTGGAGGCGATGGGCCTGACCATGTACGGGCAGATGACCGCCGGCTCGTGGATCTACATCGGCACCCAGGGCATCTTGCAGGGCACCTACGAGACCTTCGCCGAGCTGGCCCGCCAGCACTTCGGCGGCAGCCTGGCCGGGCGCCTGGTGGTCTCGGGCGGGCTGGGCGGCATGGGCGGTGCGCAGCCGCTGGCCGCCACCATGAACGGCGGGGCCTTCCTGGGGGTCGACGTCGATCCCCTGCGCATCGAGAGGCGGGTCAAGACCGGTTATTGCGACCGCATGTGCGCCGACCTCGACGAGGCCTGGACCCTGGTCAGCCAGGCCCGCGACCGCAAGGAGGCGCTGTCGGTCGGCCTGGTGGGCAACATCGCCGAGGTGCTGCCCCAGCTGCGTGCGCGCGGCCTGCAGCCCGACGTGTTGACCGACCAGACCTCCGCCCACGACCTGCGCCTGGGCTACATCCCGCGCGGCCACAGCCTGGGCGAGGCCGCCCACCTGCGCGACAGCGATCCCGCCGGCTACGAGAACGCGGTGCTGGATTCGATGGTGGCCCACGTCGAGGCGCTGCTGGCCTTCAAGGAGGCGGGCGCGGTGGTGTTCGACTACGGCAACAACCTGCGCGGGCAGGTGGCCGACCGCCGCGGGCTGGACCGCGCCTTCTCGATCCCCGGGTTCGTGCCGGCCTACATCCGCCCGCTGTTCTGCCGGGGCGCGGGCCCCTTCCGCTGGGCCGCCCTGTCGGGCAACCCGAAGGACATCGCCGTCACCGACCAGGCGGTGCTCGAACTTTTCCCCAAGAAGGCGTCGCTGCGGCGCTGGATCGAGCAGGCGCGGGCCCGGGTCTCGTTCCAGGGGCTGCCCGCACGCATATGCTGGCTGGAATACGGCGAGCGGGCCGAGGCGGGGCTGAAGTTCAACTGGCTGGTGAAGAAGCGCAAGGTGCAGGCGCCCATCGTGATCGGCCGCGACCACCTGGACGCCGGGTCGGTGGCCTCGCCCAACCGCGAGACCGAGGCCATGCGCGATGGCTCGGACGCCATCGCCGACTGGCCGCTGCTGAACGCGCTGATCAACACTGCCTGCGGGGCCAGCTGGGTCTCGATCCACCACGGCGGCGGCGTGGGCATCGGCTATTCCATCCACGCCGGCATGGTGGTGGTCGCCGACGGCAGCAAGAGCGGCGACGACCGCCTGGAACGCGTGTTGACCGCCGACCCGGGCACCGGGGTCATGCGCCACGCCGACGCCGGCTACGAGGAGGCCATCCGCACCGCCCGCCGCCGCGGGATCGATCTACCGATGGCCAGCGCGCGCGCGGGCCGGCGCCTGCCGAACGGGAGCTGAGTGCCCGTCCTGCGCAACATCGGGCGCCTGCTCACCTGCCGCGCGGCCGCCGGCCAGGCCGAGGTGGGCGCCATCGCCGGCGCCGCCCTCGCCTTCCGCGACGGACGCGTGACCTGGGTGGGCCGGCAGCGGGATCTGCCCGCCCGCCACGACGACGGCGAGCGCTGGGACGCGCAGGGGCGCCTGGTGATCCCCGGCCTGGTCGACGCCCATACCCACCTGGCCTTCGGCGGCTGGCGGGTCGACGACTTCGTGGCCCGCCTGCGCGGCGACAGCTACCGCGACATCGCCCGCCGCGGCGGCGGCATCCTGTCGACGGTGAAGAAGACCCGCGCCGCCGACAGCGAGGCGCTTTACACGCGCTGCCGCGGCTTCTTGCGATCGATGCTGGCGCTGGGGGTGACCACCGTCGAGGCCAAGAGCGGCTACGGCCTGGACACCCGCACCGAGGCGCGCGTGCTGGCGGTGTACGCGGCGCTGACCCGGCGCGGACCTCAGCACCTGGTGCCCACCTACCTGGGCGCGCACGTGTTGCCCCCCGAATACCGCGGACGCCGCGGGCAATACCTGCAGCTGGTGGAACGGGCCATCGCCGACCTCGCCGGCGCCGGGCTGGCCCGCTTCGTCGACGTGTTCGTCGAGGAGACCGCCTTCTCGCCGGCCGAGGCGCGCCGGATCGCCCGGGCCGCACGCGCCGCCGGGCTGGGGCTGAAGCTTCACGCCGATCAGCTGGGCCGCGGCGGCGGCGGCGAGCTGGCCGCCGAGCTGGGCGCGGTCTCGGCCGACCACCTCGAGCACGTGTCTCCCCGGGGCATGCGTGCGCTGGCCCGCGCCGGCGTGGTGGGCGTCTTGCTGCCAATCGCGAACCTGTACCTGGGCGGCGCCCTGCCGCCGGCGCGCGCGCTGATCGAGGCGGGCGTGGCGGTGGCAGTGGCCAGCGACTTCAACCCGGGCAGCGCCCCCAGCTACCACCTGCCGCTGGCGCTGCTGCTGGCCGCCACCCGGCTGCGGCTCACCCCCGCCGAGGCGGTCAAGGCCGCCACCCGCTACGCCGCCCGCGCCGTCGGTATGGAAGACGAGGTGGGCGCGCTGGAGGTGGGCAAGGCCGCCGATTTCGTCGTGATCGACTCGCCCGACGAGGACCACTGGCTTTACCACTTCCGCGCCAGCGCCGCGCTGCTGACCGCGGTCGACGGCGCCGTCCGCTGGCGCGCCCCCGGGTTTCGCGAACGGCGCGCTTCATGACCACCACCTTCCGCCCGCCCGAGATCCCGCTGCCCAGCACCGCGCCCGACGACCCGCGGGTGGGACAGCTGCTCGGCCGCGACCTGGCCGGACGCCACCTGGCCCGGGCGGTGATCCTGGGCTTTCCCACCGACGAGGGGGTGCGCCGCAACGGCGGCCGCCCCGGCGCCGCCACCGCGCCCGGCGAGATCCGCCGCCTGCTCTACCGCTTCACCCCCGACGCCGAGGCGCCCGGACCGTTCACCGATCTGGTGCGCCACACCCTGGATCTCGGCGACCTGGTCACCAGCTCGGACCTGGAGGCGGACCAGGCGCAGCTGGGCGACGCCGTGGCCGATGTGCTGGCGGCTGGCGCGTTCCCGATCGTGCTGGGCGGCGGCCACGAGACCGCCTTCGGGCACTTCCTGGGTTACGTGAAGGCCGGCCGCGCGGTGACCTTGCTGAACTGGGACGCCCACGCCGACGTGCGCGAGACCGCGGGCGGCCGTTGTCACTCGGGATCGCCCTTTCGCCAGGCGCTGCTGCACCGGTCCGGCCTGGCCCGCCGATACCTGGTGGCCGGGCTGCTGCCCCAGTCGGTGGCGGCCGCGCACGTGGACTTCGTCCGCAGCCGCAAGGGCGAGGCGATTCCGCGCGCCGCCCTGACGGCAGCCCGGATCAAACGTCTTTACGGCACATTGCGAGGGCCGGTGCTGGCCAGCTTCGACATCGACGCGGTCGATCAGGCATTCGCGCCGGGAGTCAGCGCCCCGGCCGCCGGCGGGCTGGACCCGCAGCTGTGGCTGGAGGCCGCCTACCAGGCCGGCCGCAGCCCCGCCGTCACCTCCTTCGATCTGGTGGAGATGAACCCGGCCTTCGACCGGGATCACCAGACCGCCCGGCTGGCCGCCCTCACGGTGTGGTCGCTGCTGCGGGGCCTGGCCGCCCGCGCGCGCACCTCGCGTCGGATCCGCCGGGCGTAAGCGTCATCGCCGCGGACGGAGCGAACCGTTCGCGGGCCGCCGCAGCTGCGACCGTTTTCGCGATCGGGATCCGACTGCGACCAAACTGGCTCTTGTGGGGAACGAGCGCCTGCGGTACGAAAGGAGAAACGCGACGCATACCGGCAAAAGCAAAACTGTCGTGAACCGTGCGCGGAGGTACTAAAAAGACGGTCACCGGAGACGAGATCCATCACTATCTCTCACGACTGAACGCCTTCGTCGGGTAGGACCCACAAGGCCCCGAAGTCTGTTCCAGGAGGCACCCGTGATGTCATTTTCCAAGTCGATGAAGGGGGCGTTGTTTGCCGCCCTCGCCGCAACGGTGGCGTGCGATCAGACCGGCCAGGTCGGGGGGGCACGGCCTCGTCCCGGAGCCGCACCGGCCGGGGCCAACGAGGGCGGGGGCAACGATGCGCTCTACAGGCGTCTGGGTGAGTCGCCCGGCATCCGCACGATCATGACCGAGTTCGTGAAGAACGTGGCGGGCGACCCACGCATCAACAGCTACTTCCTCAACAAGGGCGTCGACCCGGCCCGGATCATCGAATGCCTGACCCTGCAGGTGGCCACCGCCACCGGCGGCCCCTACCAGTACCCCGGCAACACCAACTGCCGGAGCATGCGCGACGTCCACACCGGGCTGAACATCTCGCGGCAGGACTTCGAGGACACCGCCGGCCACCTGGTGGCGGCGCTGCAGAAGTACCAGGTCAATCCGAACGACATCCAGGTGCTGGTGGCCGCGGTCAACGCCACCCAGAACGACATCGTCGCGGACACCAACAACCAGGGGACGCTGTACTCGCGCCTGGGCCGGCGGCCCGGGATCGAAGGGGTGATCGTCACCTTCCTGGGCACCGTGTTCGCCGATCAGCGGATCAACGGCTTCTTCGCCGGCGCCACCGGCGACCAGGCCAATCACGTGCGCACCTGCCTGGCCCGCATGGTCTGCCAGGCCGCCGCCGGTCCCTGCCGCTACGGTCAGGAAGTCGATGGCGAGTCGGGTGTCAGCGCGGCCAAACCGTGCAGGGACATGGCCTCCGTCCACAGGGACATCAACAAGCCGCGGCCGATCACCATCGAGGACTTCAACGCGCTGGTCGAGGACCTGATCAAGGTGCTGGACACCAGCCGGGTGCCCGCCGCGGACAAGAACGCGATCCTGGGCGCGCTGGGCCCCACGTGCCGCGACATCGTGGCGGGCGGCACCGGCTGCCCCTGATCGCGACACCC
>JBKPRZ010000293.1:0-4443 GCA_046734815.1 Myxococcota bacterium
CCGCTGGATCCGGAAGGCGGGGCCGTCGTCACCGCCGGCCGGCGGTCCCTCCTCCCGCAGCAACGGGTGCTCGCGTTCGGGGATCGGGTAATGGAACTCCACCTCGCGCAGCTGGCGGGCCAGGGCGGCGAAGGGAGGCAACCGGGTGTCGCCCATCGTCACCGGGGACAGCAGGGCCGCGCGGATCAGCCGTTGCGCGTGGGGAACGTGCGCCGGGCTGCGGTCGTGGCGGCGTCGCTTGTGCTCGAACAGGTCCTGCACCTCGGGCCGCGCCGCCCAGTCGTCCAGCGCGGGCGGCGGGTGGCCGGCCAGCGTCTCGAGCGGCAGCTCCTCCAGCACCTCGTGCAGGAACCGGCCCGACTGGCGGCCGCGGGGCAGCTCGTCGGCGGGCAGCTCGATCGCGTCGGCCTCCTCGCTGGTCTCGCCGGCCAGCTGATCGGTCTCTCCCACACCGCTGGACCCGGGGTGCAGGCGCTTGACCGCCGAATACGAGGTGATGACGAAGCCCGCGCGCCCGGCCGCCGCGGCCTGGAACGAGGCCCGCGATTCGGGCGCGGGGTCCGCCAGCAGCGCCGCCGGGGGTGTCCACCCCGCCACCCGGGCCGGCGGCGGCGGGAGCGGCGGTGACAGCGCCTCCTGCGGACAGCGCACGGTCACCAGCTGGAACAGCGACCGCACCTCCGGCGGCGTGAAGCCACGGAACAGGCTGTCCAGGCGTTCGTTGACGAACCGGTAGGCGCCACGGAGGCGTTTGAAGGCCGCCGGGAATCGCGGCAGGTAGAGACGCCGGCGGGCGCGGGTGAGCGCCACGTACAGCACCCGTCGCTCCTCGTCGTCCTGCTCGGCGGCGTAGCGCGCCTGCTCGTCGGACCGCTGCCGTCCCACCCGGACGATCCGGCGGCCCTCGGCATCGTGCACAACGCGCACGTCCGGCGACGGACCCGGCCAGAAGCCCCCGTAAAGGAACACCACCTCCGCCTCCAGGCCCTTGGCGTGATGGATGGTCATGATCTGCACCGCCTGGGCATCGGTCTCCAGGCGCTGCAGATCGCGCGCATCGCCGGGCGGCTGACGGGTGCCGTGGATGTAGGCGCCCAGGGTCTGGCCCAGCTCCCGGATGGTCGCCCTCGTGCGGGCGGCCTCTTCCTGCAGCAGCTCGAGCAGGTGCAGGTAATTGGTCAGAGATCGCTCGCTGGCGCTGGCGAACACCTCCCGGCAGACGATCCCGCTGTCGTCGACCACGCGGTGAAACAGGGTCTCGAAGTCGCCCGCCTCGGCCAGCGCCCGCCACTCGTACAGCGTGCGCAGCAGCGCATGCGAGCCGTCGAGGTCGTCGCAGGCCGCCAGATCGGTCAGCGACAGCCCGAAGAAAGGGGTGATGAACGCCCGACCCCGTGCGCTGACATCATCCGGATCGGCGATGGCCCGCAGCAGGTCCAGCACGTCCCGCGCCTCGATGGTGTCGAACAGCTTCTCCTGCTTGTAAAAGGCGTGCGGGATGCCGACCGCCCGCAGGGCATCGCCCACCTCCCGGCACTCACGGGTGGTGCGACAGAGGACGAAGATGTCGCCGGCCGCGATGGGTCGATCGCGCGCGCTCAGCAGGCCGCCGATCTCGCCGGCGATCCGCGCGAGCAACGAGCGCTTCACCTGCCAGGTCAAGAGCTCCTTCTCCTCGGTCTGCACGTCGAGCACCACCACCCCGGCCTCCGCGGCAGCCGCACCGTCGGGCCGGCCGCAGCGCACCGGGTGGTCGTACAGGATGCCGCCTTCGGGCCGGAAGAACGGCGCCGACTGATCCAGGATGGCGTTGTAGGCGCCGATCAGCGGAGCGATCGAGCGGTGGTTGTCCTGCAGGTGCACCACCGGCCCCCCCGACGCCTCGATGGCCCGGCGTGCCTGCAGGTAGGTGAAGACGTCGGCGCCGCGGAACGAGTAGATGGCCTGCTTGGGGTCGCCGATGACCGTCAGGCGGTGGCCGTCAGGGCTGTCGAAGAAGATGCGCCGGAAGATCGCCCACTGCACCTCGTCGGTGTCCTGGAACTCGTCGATCAGCCCGAACCGGTAGCGCGCGCGCAACGTGGCCAGCAGCGCCCGCGCGGCGGGGCCCTCCCCTTCCAGGCTGCGGGCGGTGAGGGTCAACATGTCCTGGTAGTCGAACAGACCGGTCTGCCGCTTGTGCGCCTCCAGCCGGGCGGCCACCCGCGGCAGCAGCCGCGCCACCGCCGCGCCCAGGAACGGCACCAGCTGCTGATCGAAGGCCGCGAACAGCCGGGCCAGCGGGCCGATCTCGGGATCGTCGCCGTGCTTGTCGAGGTCGGTGCGCACCTTCTCGAGGGCGCCGTCCCGGTTCTTGTCGATGGCGTCGACCAGCGCCAGCAGGGCGGGCAGGTCGGCGGGCTCCCGGCAGCCGGCGGCGGCGTCCCGCAGCTCGATCAGCCGGCTGACCACCGCCCGGGCGGTGTTGGGATGCACCTTCCGCCGCGACAGCGCGTCCTTCAGGCGCGAGATGTCCGCCGCCCCCAGCGCGCCGGCGGCGGACAGAAGCGCCGTCTCGTCCGGGGCGGCGGGCAGCAGGGCTTCGCCACGGGGCGGGTGCAAGCAGGCCAGCCCGCGCACGGCGCGCAGCACCGCCCGGCGCAGCTTCTCGAGCCCCAGCCCGGCGCTCATCCAGACCTGCACCAGTCGGGCCAGCGCCGGATCGGCGGCCACGTCGCGGCGGAGCGTCTCGGCGAAGGCGACCTCGAAGGCGTCCTCCTCGTCCACCAGCTCCTCGCGGAACAGGCGGCGGTTGAAGAAGGCGTGCTCGCCCAGCAGCCGCTGGCAGAAGGCGTGGATGGTCGAGATGTTCGCCCGATCGAAACCGTGCAGGGCCGCGTCCAGCTGGCTGCGCGCCCGCGCGTCGATCCGCCAGCAGTCCTCGTCGGCGGCGCCGGCCGCGTTCGGGTGGTCGCCGTCCAGGTCCCGCAGCTCCTGCAGCTTGCGGCGCACGCGCGCGACCAGCTCGGCGGTCGCCTTCTCGGTGAAGGTCACCACCAGGATCTCTTCGAGCCGCGCGTCCCGCCGCAGCAGCAGATCGACAACCAGGTGCTCGAGGATGTAGGTCTTGCCGGTGCCAGCGGACGCCTCCACCACCGCATGCCGGTCGCCCAGCTGGCGCAGCTGGGGCGGGAAGCGGTAGCGGGCCGGACCGTTCACGAGGGCTCCTCCAGCAGGTCGAAGAACAACCCGAAGCGCGCGTCGGTCATGCGCCGGGCTTCGGCCGGCGGCGGGGGGTCGTGGCGCTCGACCGCCTCGGGCACCGGGCCGTAGACCGAGCTGAAGCCCAGCAGGTAGGGTTTTTCGAGGTAGTTGTCGCGCAGGCGCTCGATCTCCTGCACCAGATCCTTGTCGCGCTCGCGGGCGCCGAACACCGCCTCGCAGGGAAGCAGGTAGGGATGCACGCCGGTGGGGGTGCCGGCCGCGTCCCGGGCGCCGGTCAGCAGGTCGGTGACCAGCGCGCTCAGCGCCTGGCGAGCCGCGGCCGCCGGCAATGCCCGGAAGGACGCCGGAAAAGCTTCGTGCTCGCCCCCCTGCGCGCGCACCACCAGCGCCCCGTGAGCGCCGCTGGACAGACCGGCCGCCGACAGCGCCAGGTGATCGACGAACGCGCGCAGCCGATCGCGCTGACGGCGGGTGCGGTCGTCCGCGCTGCGGGTCGTGAGCACCACCGACGAGCAGCGGTCGCCGGCCGACAGCAGCAGCCCGGTGGCGCCGACGATCTCCACCCGCAGGCGTTCCGGCTCGGCCGCGGCGGTGTCGGGCAGGTACTGGGGGTTGTCGATCTCCAGGACCACGGGCTCGTGGGCCAGGCTGGGGGTGCGATCGCGGGCGTCGCCCCGCCCGAAACGGTGCACCTGGCCCGACAGGGGCTTTCCGCCCGCCCAGATCACCAGCTCCTCCAGCCAGCCGCGCAGGATGAGGGCCAGGGCCGGCTTCTCCGCCCGGGCATAAAAGCCGGTGGGGGCGCGTCCGCGCAGCTCCTCGCGCTGGGCCAGCGACGAGAAATGGGCGAGCGCCCGCTCCCACAGCGGCGCCTCCCCCGGCTCCACCAGAGCCCGCAGCACCGCCTCGCGCAGCACGGCCGTGCGGAGCGGGCGCTCGGTCTCGAAGGCCTCGTCCTCGCGGTCGGCGATCTCGTCGTCGCCCTCGATCTCGCGCAGCCGCAACCGGAAGCGCGCCGACCCCTGCAGCGGGTCCTCGAGGAACTGCCGCAGCGCCAGCAGCGGCACCTGCACCGTGGCGGCGGCCGCCTTGCCCGCGCCGGGCGCCCCGTCGGGAGGGTCCTTCGCCCCCAGCAGCGCCGCTACCGGGGCGAACCGCTCGGGCGGCAATGCCCGGCGCAGCGCCGCCAGGTCCGGCATGGCCGACCCGGCCGGCAGCGCCTCGCGCAGCGAGCGCCCC
>JBKPRZ010000294.1:0-5368 GCA_046734815.1 Myxococcota bacterium
GCCGCCCCGATCGCGCCGCCATCAACGCACCCGCCGCCTCGGCGATCACCTCGGCCGCCCGCTCGCACTCGGCCCGGGTCACGTCCAGGTGGGTGACCAGCCGCAGCCGGCGCGCGCCGGTGGCCAGGCACAGCACCCCCCGCTCGCGCACCGCCGCCACCAGCGCCTCGGCCGCGAACCCACCGGAGGTCTCGACCAGCACGATGTTGGTCTGCAGCCGCGCCAGATCCACCACCAGCCCCTCGACCCCCGCCAGCCGCTCGCCCAGCAGCCGGGCGTTGGCGTGGTCCTCGGCCAGCCGTTCCACGTTGTTGTCCAGCGCGTACAGCGCCGCCGCCGCCAGGATCCCCGCCTGGCGCATGCCCCCGCCCATCATCTTGCGGATGCGGTGGGCCCGGTAACGGTGCTCCTTGCTGCCCACGAACACCGAGCCCACCGGCGCGCCCAGCCCCTTGGAAAAGCAGATGCTGGCGGTGTCGAACGGCGCCGCCAGGTCGGCCGGCCGCACCCCCGACGCCACCGAGGCGTTCATCAGCCGCGCGCCGTCCAGATGCAGGGCCAGCCCCTGGCCGCGGGCGTAGGCCGCCACCGCCGCCACGTCCTCGCGCCGCCAGATCACGCCGCCGCCGCGGTTGTGCGTGTTCTCGACGCAGACCAGGCGGGTGGGGGCCAGGCTGTGGTTGCGCTCGGGCTTGAACGCCTCCTCCACGTCGGCGGCGGTGAAGGTGCCGCCCTGGCCCACCACCGCGAACTGCACCCCGGCGATCGCGCCGGCCGCGCCGGCCTCGTAAAAGTAGTTGTGCGACCCCTCGCCGATCACCACCTCGTCGCCCGGCTGGCAATGCAGTCTGAGCGCGATCTGGTTGGCCATGCTGCCCGAGGGGACGTACAGCGCCGCCTCCTTGCCCAGCAGCGCCGCCGCGCGCTCTTCCAGCAGATTGATGGTGGGGTCCTCGCCGAACACGTCGTCGCCCACCTCGGCGGCGGCCATCGCCTGGCGCATCCCCTTCGAAGGTTTGGTGACGGTGTCGCTGCGCAGGTCGATCAGGTTTGCGGTCGGATTGGCCATCACAATGCTCCCATGACCAGGTTGTCGCGCGTCACCAGGGCATCGTAGCCCCGGTATCCCAGCAAGGCATCGATCTCGTCGCTGTGGTGTCCGCGCAGCTTGCGGCAGGCCTCGGCGTCGTAGTTGACCAGGCCCCGGCCGTGCACGCGCCCGCTGCCGTCGCGGATCTCGACCACGTCACCCTTGTCGAAGGTGCCCTCCACCGCCACCACCCCGATCGGCAGCAGCGAGGCCTTGCGCTCCAGCAGCGCCCGCAACGCCCCCTCGTTGACCACCAGCGCCCCCTGCTGTCGCCCCGAGACGGCGATGTGGCGCAGCCGGCGCGGCCGCCGCTCGGGCGTGTGGACGAAGGTGCCCACGTCTTCGCCCGCCAGCACGCGGTCCAGGATGCCGGGCGTGGTGCCGTTGGCGATGATCACCGCGGTCCCCTCCGACACCGCCATCCGCGCCGCCTCCAGCTTCGACGCCATCCCGCCCAGCCCACCGGCGTGCGCGCCGCCCGCCTGGGCCATCGCCGTCTCGTCGATGTCGCGCAGCTCGCGCACCCGTTCGGCGCTGGGGTCGACGCTGGGGCTGGCGGTGAAAAATCCGTCGACGTTGGTCAGCAGCACCAGCAGGTCCGCGTCCATCGCCACCGACACCAGCGCCGACAGCCCGTCGTTGTCCCCGAAGGCCGGGTTGCTCCCGCGCGGAACGCCGTTCCGCGCCTGGTGCTCGACCAGCTCGCGCACGCTGACGCTGTCGTTCTCGTTCAGGATCGGCACCGCCCCCAGCTCCAGCAGCCGCATCAGGGTGGTGCGCACGCACAGCGCCCGGTCGCGATCACCCAGGTCCTCCTGGGTCAGCAGCACCTGCGCCGCGGTGACCCCCCGTTCCGAGAAGGCCCCGGTGTACACGTGCATCAGGTGCCCCTGGCCCACCGCCGCGCACGCCTGGCGCAGCCCCAGCGAGCGCGGCCGCTCCTTCAACCCCAGCGCGCGCATGCCCATGCCGACCGCGCCGCTGGAGACCAGCACGATCTCGCGCCCCGCCCGCCGCAGCCGGGCCATTGTGTCGATCAGCCCCATCAGCCGCTCGACCGCCAGGGTGACCCCGTCCCGGGTGACCACGTGGGTCCCCAGCTTGACGACGATCCGGTGTGCCTGTTCCAGCGAGCCGCGGTCCATGTGACGCTGTCGGTTGTGCCTGGCCGATGCCTGAAAAACGAAGGCGGAATCTACTATGAAAGCCCGGGAGACGACGGCAGGGGCCCGCATCGAAACCATCCCCAAACCGCGCCGGCGCTGTAACTTCCCTCCTCATGGACCGACCCGCGCCTCGCGTCTACGTCGGGCACGCCAACCCCACCGGCGACATCTGGCTGCTCGCGCTGGACCGGGCCGCCGGCACGCTGGCGCCGCTGGACACCGTCAGCAGCGGGTCCTCCAGCTCGTTCATGGCCTTCGACCCGACGCGTCGCTACCTCTATACGACCCAGAACCGCA
This sequence comes from Myxococcota bacterium, assembly GCA_046734815.1. Lineage (GTDB taxonomy): Bacteria > Myxococcota_A > Polyangia > Fen-1088 > Fen-1088 > CAVYGB01. The sequence continues at coordinate 2,554 of JBKPRZ010000294.1, forward strand.
GCGACCAGCTGTCGGCCTTCGCCCTCGACCCCGGCACCGGCCGCCCGTCGCTCGTCAACCGCGTGCCCGCGCCCCCCGGTCCGGACGCCGCCGAGTCGGGCCCCAGCTACCTGTCGATCGACCAGGGCGGCCGCTTCGTCCTGTGCGCGAACTACCGCGGACACAACGTCACCGTCTTCCGGCGGCAGCCCGACGGCGCGCTGGGCCCGCTGGTGCAGAACCTGTCGGCCGGCAAACACGCGCATTCGGTGGTCTTCTCGCCCGACGGCCGCCACGTGTTCGCGCCTCACCTCGGCTCGGACCTGATCGCGCAGTACCGCTTCGATCCCGAGGACGGTCCGCTGCGTCCCAACGATCCGCCCACCGTCGCGACGCCGCCCGGATCGGGCCCGCGCCACCTCACCTTCCACCCCGGCGGGCGGCACGCGTACCTCATCAACGAGCTCGACGCGACGGTGATGGTCTTCGCCCACGACGCGCGCGCCGGCACCCTGAGCGCGCAGCAATGCCTGGACTCGCTGCCCGCCGGCTACCAGGGCCGCCGCTGGGGCGCCGACATCCACGTGCACCCGAACGGCCGCTTCCTCTACGTCTCGAACCGGGCCCACGACAGCCTCGCCATCTTCGCCATCGACCCGCAAGGCGGCGGCATCAGCTTGCTGGGCCACCAGGACGCCGGCGGCCAGACGCCGCGCTATTTCTGCCTGGACCCGGAGGGCCGCTTCCTGGTGGTGGCGCACCAGGATTCGGCCAGCCTGGCGTTGTTTGCGGTGAATCCGGACAGCGGGGGCCTGAGCCCGTTGTCTCGCCGGGCCGTCGCACCGGCGCCCACTTTCGTGGATATCCACCCTGTCGGGTGAGCGTTTCCGGCCTCAATCAGGGGCGGGGGCCCGTACGCGTCGAGCCGGAATTCGTGTAATAACGACCGCCCGATGTTCGAAGGGAGCAAGACGCTAGCCGTCATCGGCTGCGGGACGATGGGTGAGGCAATCGTGCGGGGCCTGTTCCGGTCGGGCAAGCTGGCGCCCACCCAGGTGTTCGCCACCGACCGCCGCACCGATCTGGTGCGCGAGCTGGCCACCCGTCACAAGATGCGGACCAGCGCCGACAACCTGGAAGCCGCCCGTGTGGCCGACGCCGCTCTGGTCTGCCTGAAGCCGCAACACATGGCCACCGTGCTCGATAACGAGCCCATGCGCAGCGCCCTGGCCGGCAAGCTGGTGATCAGCATCGCTGCCGGCGTCCGCATCGGGCAGCTGCAGCTGTGGCTGCCCAAGAGTCCGATCATCCGCGCCATGCCGAACACCCCGGCGGTGATCGGCGAGGGCATGACGATCATCGCGCGCGCCGAGGGCGTCACCGACGCCCAGGCCCGCCTGGCCGAGGAGATCTTCCGGGCGGTCGGCCGCTGCAACGAGCTGGACGAGAGCAACCTGGACGTGATCACCGCGCTCAACGGCTCGGGCCCGGCCTTCGCCTACCTGGTGCTCGAGGCGCTGGCCGACGGCGCCGTCATGATGGGCCTGCGCCGGGACATCGCCTTCACCGTCGCCGCCCAGATGCTCCAGGGCGCCGCCCGCATGGTGCTCGAGAGCGGGCTGCACCCGGCAGCCTTGAAGGATCAGGTGACCACCCCCGCCGGCTGTACCATCGCGGGCCTTCTGACCCTGGAGGACGGACGCATCCGGTCCGTGCTCGCGCGCGCGGTGGAAGAGGCGACCCGGGTGGCCGGCCGGCTGGGGCAGAGCTGATGGCCGCCGGTCCGCAACCCGAACCTTCCCAGAGCCCGCCCTCCGCCCCGCCGGAGATCCGCGTCCCCATCACCCGCCCGCAGCTGGGCCGCGCCGAGGCCGACGCCGTCGCCCGGGTGGTGCGCTCGCGCTGGGTCCTGCAGGGCCCCGAGGTGGCCGCCTTCGAGAACGAGCTGGGCGCCGCGGTGGGCGCCACGCACGCGGTGGCCGTCTCCAGCGGCACCGCCGCGCTGGAGCTGGCCCTGCGCGCGCTGGGCGTGGGCCCCGGCGACGAGGTGGTCACCGTCAGCCACAGCTTCATCGCCACCGCCAACGTGGTGGTCGCCACCGGCGCGCGCCCGGTGTTCGTCGATGTCGAGCGCGACACCTTCGGGATGGACCCCAACCTGCTGGAGGCGGCCATCTCGCCCAGCTGCCGGGCGATCCTGTGCGTGCACCAGCTGGGCTTCCCTTGCGACCTCGGGGCCATCCTGGCCATCGCCGCCCGCCGCAGCCTGCCGGTGGTCGAGGACGCGGCCTGCGCGCTGGGCAGCGAGATCATGCTCGAGGATCGCTGGGACCGCATCGGCCGGCCCCACGGCCTGATGGCCTGCTTCTCGTTCCACCCGCGCAAGATCATCACCACCGGCGACGGCGGCATGATCACCACCGCCGACGCCTCGCTGGCCACCCGCCTGCGGTCGCTGCGCCAGCACGCGATGTCGGTGACCCCGGCCGACCGCGATCGCGACCCGCTGGCGCGCGAGAGCTTTCTCGAGCCTGCCTACAACTACCGGATGACCGACATGTCCGCCGCCATCGGCCGCCCGCAGCTGGCCCGGCTGGACGCCTTCATGGCCGACCGCCGCCGCCTGGCCGCCAGCTTCAGCGCCGCGCTGGTCGACCACCCGGTCCTCGCGCCGGTGATCGAGCGCGCCAACGTGCGCGCCAACTGGCAGAGCTACCCGACCCTGCTGCGCCCGGGAGCCCTCCTGAACCAGGACCAGGTCCTGCGCTTCTTCATCGATCGCGGCATCGCCTGCCGCCGCGGCCTGACCAACGCCCACCAGGAACCGGCCTACGCC
>JBKPRZ010000295.1:0-4926 GCA_046734815.1 Myxococcota bacterium
GCCGGTGCCCGCCGCGCCGCCGGTGCCCGGGACGCCGCCGCCGGTCCCGCCCCTGCCGCCGCGACCGCCGGTGTTGCTGCCCACGCCCGTCGCGTTGGGGCAGGCGGACTGCAACAGCGCGATCAGTGCGAGAGAAACCAGAGCGGTGGGGGCTGCGTGCTTCATGACCGGTGCTCCTGACTTTTCCGTGAGGGGATGCCGCAACGTGTGTGGTGGCAGCCTACACTCGCCGTTATGGGCGTATGCTGTCAACGCAAGAAAGGGCATGGGGCGTAGACTGCGCCGCGTGCCGGTCACCTGGAAGCGGCTTTGCGAGCTGGGCGGCGAGCTGCCCGAGGTCACCGTGGACGTCTGGTATGGAACACCCGCGTTGAAGGTGCGGGGCAAGGGATTCGTGCGGCTGAAGGAGGACGGGCAGACGGTTGTGTTCCTGCTGGAGAACCTCGAGGAGCAGGAGATGCTGATCGAGAACCACCCCCGCATCTACTTCATCACCGACCACTACCGCGGCTGGCCCACCGTGCTAGCGCGCATGCCGGCGCTGGGGGCAGGCGAGGCGCGCGTGCGGCTGGAACGCGCCTGGCGGACGAAGGCCCCACCGAAGTTGATCCGCGCCTTCGACGGCGAGCCGCCGGCGGCCGGGGGCAAACGCCCGCCAACGACGGCGGGGCCAAAGACGCGATCGCCCCGGCCGACGGCGCGAGCTCCGAGGCCGCGAATCCGCAAACCGAACAAGCGATGACGAGTGCCGAACAAGCGATGACCAGTGCCGAACACGCGATGGCGCGCGAGCACGCGATCGCCGATGAACGGGCGATCTCGAGGACCGGACGGATCTCCCTGCCGTCCGCGCCTCTGATGGCGCCGGCGTTCGCGCGCGTGATCCCCATGCTCACGACGTCGAAACGTCCGGGCGCGCGCACGGCGCTTGCGGCGTTCCTGCTGGCGCTCGGCACATGCCGGAGCGGCCCGCCCGTACGTCAACCTCCGGTACCGCCGCCGACATCCCGTCCAGCCTCGACCACCTCTGCCGCCTCGACCCGTCCGGCCACGACGCCCTTCCGGCACCCGGGGATCCTCATCAACGGCGCGCAGCTGGCGCTCCTGCGCGACCGGGTCCGCGCCGGGACGCAGCCGCAGGCCGCCGCCTTCGCGCGCATGCAGCAGCGGTACGGCGCGCTGGACTGGACGCCGCGGCCGCGGCCGGTGGTCGACTGCGGTCCCTACTCGCGGCCCAACAACGGCTGCACCGACGAGCGCGACGACGCGATCGCCGCCTACACCCACGCGCTGGCCTGGTCGGTGACGGGCGAGCCCGCCCACGCGCGCAAGGCCGCCGAGATCCTCGCCGCCTGGGCGGGCACCCTGCGCGACCACACCGGCCACAACGCCCGCCTGCAGGCCGCCTGGGCGGGCGCGGTCTTTCCCCGCGCGGGCGAGATCCTGCGCCACACGGGCGCCGGCTGGCCCGCCGCCGACGTGGCGGCCTTCGAGCAGATGCTCCGCTCGGTCTTCCTGCCGATGGTCACCCGCAGCGCCGAGGGCACCAACGGCAACTGGGACCTGGTGATGATCGAGGCCGCGCTGGACATCGGCGTGTTCCTCGACGACCGCGCTGTCTTCGACCGCGCCGCCGACCGCTGGCGCAGCCGCGTGCCCGCGTACATCTACATGCAGGCTGACGGGCCGCGCCCGCACGCGCCGCCCGGCGGGTACAAGGACGATCCCCAGGCGCTGCTGGCGTTCTGGCACGGGCAACAGACCCTGGTCGACGGCGTGGCCCAGGAGACCTGCCGCGACTTCGGACACACCGCCTACGGCCTGGCCAGCGCGGTCAGCGTCGCCGAGACCGCCCTGCAGCAGGGGCTGGATCTGTACGCGGAGCAGTCGGCCCGCCTGCGGGCGGCGCTGGAGCTGCACGCCGGCTACCTGCTGGGCCAGCCAGCGCCGCCCTGGCTGTGTGCGGGCAAGCTCGACCTGCGGGTGTTGCCCACCGGCGAGGTGGCCTACAATCATTTCCACGATCGCCTCGGTCTGCCGATGCCCAACACCGGCCGCCTGATCGACACGCGCGTGCGCGCGAACGAAGGGGTCAACCACCACATCGTCTGGGAGACCTTCACCCACGGCGCGGTCGGCTGGGCCGGGCTGCGCTGAAACCGCGCGCACATACGCGCTGGTCGGTTCGTGGCTATGCTGCCGCCGCGATGGCCGGCACCGACCTCGAACGACTGGAAGCACGCGTCGCCGAGCTCGAGCGGCAGCAGGAGGAGCTGCTATCGACGGGCCCGCCCAGACAGCCACCCGCGGGCGGCAAGGACTGGGATGCCCTGGCGGCGGTGATCGCGACCTTCATCGGGATCCTCGCGCTGGCGGTCGCCGGGTACACATCGTACCTGCAGCGTCAGCAGCTGCGGGCGCAGGTCTGGCCGCGGGTGCAGATGGGAGCTTCCAACATCGAGATGAAGCTGATCGTGGAGAACAGGGTACCGGGCCGGCGCGACTGAACGCGGTGCGGGTGACGGTGGACCGGCGGCCGATGCGCATGTGGCACGAGGTCAGCACGGCCTTCGGGTTCGGCGAGAGCATGCCTTTCTGGTACACCGGCCTGAACGAGCGCGTGCTGCCGGCCGGGCAGCTGCTGGTGTTTGCCTCCGCCTACAAGGACGACGAGCGCAGCCGGCAGCGGTTCTTCGACATGCTCGAGGGAAAAGGGCATAGCCTGGGCATCACCGTCTGCTACTGCTCGGTGCTCGACGACTGCTGGGTGGTGCGCTGGGGGGAGCAGCCGGCCAGCGAGGGCAAGCTGCCCCGGGACCAGTGCCCGATCAGCGAGGCGGACCGCTTCCGCAACTGAGCCGATCCCGCCCGTCCGCGCCACGCTGCCGCACGTTCGCGCCGTCCTCCCGACGGGTGTGATCCGTCACGGGGCCGCCGCCGTACTCGACGGAACGATGTTCTGCGGTCTGGAACGCCTTGGTCGTGAAAGCGGATCGGAATTTCCGCCCGGTCACCACGTTGTGTGCGGTGACAGGCGGGGTCGACCGCGGTGTTCCACAACCATCACCACCCAAGACACGGAGGCTTAGACTCATGACTCGCGATCGTCGCATCTTGTGGCTGACCGGAGCGCTCGTGCTCGCGGCACTGCCGGCCTGCTCTCCCGCAGACTCCGCGGCGCCAGCGGGCGATCTGGACCTGGACGTCGTGCCACAGACTCAGGCCCTTCAGACACACGGCACCCGACGGGGCAAGAAGCTGTTCGAGACGGCCTTCGACGACACCAACGGGCGCTCGTGTGCCAGCTGCCACGTCCTCGACGAGAACACCACCCTGCTGCCCGACAGCGTGGCGGCGCGCCTGGCCGCCGATCCGGAAGATCCCCTCTTCAACCGCATCGACGCCGACGATCCCGACGCCGAGACCCCGACCTACGAGCACCTGAAGAAGGGCCTGGTGCGGGTCAACCTGCCGCTGCCGGAGAACATGGACCTGATCGATCTGGACGGCAAAGTGGTGACGCCAGAAGACCGCATCATCTCCGTGTGGCGGGGCGTGCCCAGCGTCGCCAACACCGGCTACACAGCGCCCTACCAGCTGGACGGGCGCGCGGCCGATCTGCCCACCCAGGCCCAGGGTGCCATCACCGCGCACAGCGAGGGTCCGGAGGTGGATCGCGACGACCTCGAGCGGATCGCCGACTTCCAGCGCGCGGTATTCACCTCGCCGCGGGCGCAGTTCGTCTCCACCCTGCTGGACCTGGGCGTGCCGCTGGAGGAGATCCCCGAGCCGGAGGCGTTCATGCGCCTGGATAAACAGGAACGGCGCGGGCGGGAGCTGTTCGTGAAGGCCTGCCAGGCCTGCCACGGCGCCGCCACCGGCAACCGCATCGTCAACCAGGACGTGCGCGACCTGCTGTTCGTCGAGCTCAAGCCCGACGGCAACGTCAAGTTCCAGAACATCCCGGGGGTGGGGCCGGCGCCGGTGTTCCTCAAGCGTCCGGGCGTCGACATCTTCAACTACGGTTTCGGCCTGTTCTCGTACCTGGGACAGCTGGGTGTGTTCCCCTCCTTCAACGCCAGCGTCGAGCTGCCCCACTACCGCTTCCGCTTCTACAAGGACGGCACGCGCACCGAGAAGGTCACCGACCTGCCGCCGGTGCCGGTCACCGCCAGCGGCGACCCGCGCGACCCCAACCCGGCGCTGGACGCCGACGGCTTTCCCATCGTGGGCCCGAACTTCTTCCCGCAGCTGTTCAGCACCGACCCGGGCCGCGCCGCCATCACCGGCAACCCGCTGGACTTCGAGGCCTTCGATGTACCGCAGCTGCGCGGCATCGCGAAGACGGCCCCCTACTTCCACGACAACAGCCACGCCACCCTCAAGGACGTGGTCGACAGCTACAGCCGCTTCGTGCTGCCCGTCGTCCCGCCGCTGAACCTCCCCGCCGTCAACCCACCCGAGGCCCCCGGCCTGCCACCCGAGTCGCTGAGCCCCGCGCAGAAGCAGGACCTGCTGGCCTTCCTGAACCGGTTGTAACGGCGGGCGGCGGCGAGGACTGGTTGCCGCTCGGGCACTGCGGCCTGCGCGGCGGGATGGAGCGGGGCGTGGCATCGCCTGCCGGATGCCGCGCTCCGTTCCGCCTCGGCGCGGGCATGACAGTGGAAAGCGCCATGCAAACGAGGATATTTCGCGTGCGCGTGGGGTCGGGGCCGGGCGACGGTTCGAGGCATGTCACGCGGGTTACGACAGCGACGGTTGCGCGCCGACCGGATCCGCACCCTGAGTCTGGCGATCCTGCTGGCCGGGTGCACGCCGGCGGTCTCGAACCCCTCGCCGGGAACCGGCGGTAGCGACGGAGCGGGCAACGGCGGCGCCGGCGGATCGGCGACGGGCGGTGGGGCGGGTGCCGGCGGCGGGGGGCCC
>JBKPRZ010000296.1:0-3903 GCA_046734815.1 Myxococcota bacterium
GCCTCGGCCAGCATCGCCGAGATGTCCTCGCCCGGCTTGCCCAGGATCGCGATCGGGGCACCCACCGGCACGGTCGCGCCGTCGGGCACCAGCAGCTTGAGGATGGTCCCCTCGTCGAACGACTCGAAGTCCATCGTGGCCTTGTCGGTCTCGACCTCGGCCACCAGCTCACCGGCGGCGATCTTGTCGCCCTCCTTCTTCTGCCACTTCCGCAGGACGCCCTCCTTCATGGTGTCGGAGAGCTTCGGCATGTCCATCAGCTGAGCCATCTTTGGTTCCTTTGTAGGTGCGCTGCAGCGGCGCACCCGTTCTCTCCCGGCCCCGCCGGAGCAGAACGGAGCGCGCCGGCGGCCTGGCTATTCCAGGTAGAGGACCTTCTTCACCAGCTTGGCGGCCTTCTCGGGATCGGGGCGGATCGACGCCTCCACCTGGCGGTGGTAGGGCGCGGGCACGTCCAGGCTGGTCAGCCGCTCGACCGGGTGGTCCAGATCGTCGAAGCAACGGCGCTGGATCCGGTAGGCGATCTCGGCGCCGACGCCGGAGAAGGGCCAGCCCTCTTCCACGATCACCGCCCGGCCGGTCTTCTTGACCGACTGGACGATCAGCTCCTCGTCGAGCGGCCGCAAGGTGCGCGGGTCCAGCACCTCGACCTCGATCCCCTCGGCCGACAGCACCTCGGCCGTCTTCAGCGCGACCTTCACCATCTTGGACCAGGCGATGATCGTGCAGGCGTCGCCCTGCCGCTTGATCTCGCCCACCCCGATGGGAAGGGTGTATTCGCCCTCGGGCACTTCGCCCTTGTCGCCGTACATGACCTCGCCCTCGATGAACACGATGGGGTTGTCGTCGCGGATGGCGCTCTTGAGCAGGCCCTTGGCGTCCTTGGGATCGGCCGGGGTGATCACCTTCAGCCCCGGGATGTGGGCATACAGCGACTCCAGCGCCTGGCTGTGCTGGGCGGCCAGCTGGTTGGCGGCGCCGCCGGGGCCGCGGAAGGTCACCGGGCACTTGAATTGCCCGCCCGACATCTGCCGGAGCTTGGCCGCGTTGTTGATCAGCTGATCGATGGCCACCAGCGAGAAGTTCCAGGTCATGAACTCGATGATCGGCCGCAGGCCCACCATGGCGGCGCCGATGCCCAGCCCGGCGAAGCCGTTCTCGGTGATGGGGGCGTCGATCACGCGCTTCTCACCGAAGCGCTTGAGCATCCCCTGCGACACCTTGTAGGCGCCGTTGTAGTACCCGACTTCCTCACCCATCAAGAAGACGTTCTCGTCGCGCTCCATCTCCTCGGACATGGCCTCGTTGAGCGCTTCTCGGTATTGCAGGACCGGCATGAAAGACCTTCTGTTTTCCTATTCGACGTAGTTGAACTCTTCGAGGCGATCCGCCGGCAGCACCGGGCTGTCCTCGGCGAACTTGACGGCGTCCTCGACCTCCGCCTTGACCGACTCCTCGATCGCCTCCAGCTCCTTGGGGTCGGACCCCAGCTTCTCGAGGTATTGCTGGGCGATGTAGAGGCAGTCCTGCTTCTTGTACTCCTCGACCTCCTCCTTGGTGCGGTAGAGGCCCGGGTCGGACATGGAGTGGCCGCGGTAGCGGTAGCAGCGGATCTCGATCAAGGTCGGCTGCGATTCGTAGCGGGCGCGGCGGACGGCGTCCGAGATGCGGTCGCGCACCCGGATGACGTCGTTGCCGTCGAAGCGGTCGCGGGCCATGCCGTAGGCCAGCGCCTTCTGCGACACGTCTTCGACCGAAAGCGACCGGTGCAGCGGGGTGCCCATCGAGTAGAGGTTGTTCTCGCAGATGAACACCACCGGCAGCTTCCACAGGGCGGCCAGCGACAGCGCCTCGTGGGTGGCTCCCTGGCTGACGGCGCCGTCGCCGAAGAAGCAGAGGCAGACGCGACCGTCGCCCCGGTACTTGGAGGCGAAGGCCACCCCGGTGGCCAGGGGGAGGTGACCACCGACGATCCCGTACCCGCCCAGGAAGTTGTTCTTGGCGTCGAAGAAGTGCATCGACCCGCCCAGGCCCTTCGAGCAGCCGGTCTCCTTGCCGAAGAGCTCGGCCATGATCGCCCGGGCCGACATGCCCTTGGCGTAGGCGGTGCCGTGGTCACGGTAGGAGGTGATCATGTAGTCCTCGGGCTTGATCGCCGCCGCGGACCCCACCGCCACCGCCTCCTGGCCGATGTAAAGGTGCAGAAAGCCACCGATCTTCCCGCCCTGGGAGAAGGCTTTCGCCGCCGCCTCCTCGACCCGCCGGATGGCGAGCATCTGCCGGTAATACTCGAGCAGCTTGGTTTTCTCTTGGACCTGGAGGACTTCCCGTTCGATGCGGCTCATTCCTTCTCCGAAGCTGATTGCGACTGCCATTGCAGGCTTGGATTGGTGGTGGTGACCGGCAGCCGGGCGTCTGTCAACGCCGGAACGGTCGATGATACATCACGGCCGGGGAACCGAGAGAAGCGCCTTGTCGTACCGCGGACCCAGCCGTCGCAGCTGGCGGTACCCCAGCGCCGCGCCCACGCCGAACAGGGCGAGGACGAACCACGCAGCGCGCGAGGGGAGGGCGGCCAGGAGCGCCGCGCCGATGAGCGGGCCGCTCGACTGCGCGACCACCTGACAGAGTCCGTACAGGCCCGTGTAGGCGCCCACGCGGTCGCCCGGCGCCAGCGAGGTGATGGTGGCCTGCTGGGCGGGCGAGCTGATGATCTCGGCCAGGGTGATGGCGGCGATGCAGACCAGCAGGCTGCGGTGGCCGACCGCCAGCCCGATGGCCGCGTAGCCGGCCGCGTATCCCAGCGCTCCCAGCATGAGCGCGCGCCAGGTCCCCAGGCGCAAGATGGCGTGAACGGCAGGCAACTGAAGGAGAACAACCAGGATTCCGTTGAGGGTGTAAAGGGTGCCGACCTCGGCGCGGCTCAGGTGTAACACTTTCGCCGAGTAGATCGAAAGGGTCTGAAACATCTGCACCTGCAGGGTGAAAAACCCGAACGTTGCCAGCAGGAAACGCAGCAGGAAACGGTCCCGCGTGAAGGCCAGCAGCTCGGGCAGGGTGAAGGCGCGGCCGGCCAGCACCCGATGCGGCTCGCGGATGCGCCAGACGCCCGCCGTGGCCAGCAGGGTCAGCGGAGCCGCGGCCAGGAACAGGTGGGCGTAGGAGACGCCCGCCGCCAGCCAGGCCACCGCCGGTCCGCCTGCCCATCCGACGTTCAGCCCGACGCGCTGGAGAGAATAGGCCGCCACCCTCTGCGCCGGCGGCACCAGGTCGGCGACCAGGGCGGTGGCCAGCGGCTCGAAGAACCCACGCAGGACGCTGTTGCACACCACCAGCAGCGCCAGCAGCGGCCAGGGCGCGTGGGCCGCGATCGCCATCCCGATGGCCGCGAGGTTCACCCCGCGCAGCACCATCGAGGCGAGCATCAGCGGCCGCCGACCCAGCCGGTCCCCCAGCTCGCCGGCCACCCACTGCGCGAGCGCGCCCAGCCCACCGGCCACCAGCCAGATGGCGCCGACGGTGACGGTCGGGACGTTCTGGTCGACCGCCAGGTGCATCGCCAGGAACGGGAACACCATCGAGAAGCCCGCGGTGACGACCAGCCGGGCGGCGGCCAGAGCCCACACCCGCCGGTCCAGCGCGCGGCAATCAGCTAACCAGCCCACGTAATGGGGGACACCATATCATCCCCGATCGAGGAGGATGGGACGGCGAGGGATCGGGGAGGATGGGACGGCGAGGGATCGGGGAGGATCGGCGGCCCTCACCCGCCGCCGCGTCTGCGCGGCGGGTGAGGGTCGCCGATCCTCGCCGATCCCCTCGCCGCCGATCCTCGCCGATCCCTCGCCGCTGATCCTCCCCGTCCCCCGCTATTGCTCCGGGCGGCCGAAGATGTCGTCGCGG
>JBKPRZ010000297.1:0-6385 GCA_046734815.1 Myxococcota bacterium
TGGTGGTCCACCCCGCCCAGGAACCCCGACCCCGAGCCGCGGCTGTACATCTGCAGCGCCTGCCGCCGCAACCGGGGGCTCACCGGCGCGCCGCCCGCCGCCGCATCGACGGCCGCCCGGTACAGCCGCGTGGTGGCAGCGACGTATTCCGGTCCCTTGAGCCGCCCCTCGATCTTCAGCGCGCTCACGCCCAGCTCGATCAGCCGCGGCACCAGCGCCGCCGCCTCCAGGTCCTCGGGTGACAGCAGGTACGCGCGATCGCCCAGCTCGCGCAGCTGCCCGTCGACCAGCAGCTGGTAGGGCAGCCGGCAGGCCTGGGCGCAGGCGCCGCGGTTGGCGCTGCGGCCGCCGATGGCCTCGCTGGTCAGACACTGCCCCGAGTAGGCGATGCACAGGGCGCCGTGCACGAACACCTCCACCTCGGCGGTGGCGGCGCGCGCGATTTGCGCGATCTCTTCCAGGCTCAGCTCGCGGGCCAGGATCACCCGGCTGGCCCCCAGGCTGCGCGCCAGCTCGACCGCCCCCGCGTCGGTGCAGGTCATCTGCGTCGAGGCGTGCAGCGGCAGCCCGGGGGCCACCGCCCGCGCCAGCCGCGCCACCCCCAGGTCCTGGACGATCAGCGCATCGACCCCCGCCGCCGCACAGGTGCGTACCGCCCGCTCGGCCGCCTCCAGCTCGCTGTCGAAGAGCAAGGTGTTGAGCGCGACGTAGCCCTTGACTCCGTGCCGCCGCAGGTGGTCCATCACCGCCGCCAGGTCTGCCTCGGGGACGTTGGTGGCGCGCGCCCGCGCGCTGAACGCGGGCAGGCCGAAATACACCGCATCGGCACCGGCCGCCACCGCCGCCTCCAGCGCCGCGCGATCGCCCGCCGGCGCCAGGACTTCAGGCCGACCCGGCGTCATGGCCCGAACGTAGCAGATCGCGCTGCCCGCGCCGCCGCAGCTGTGACTTTTTGTCGCTCGTTTTGCGAGCGCTTGGCCAGCCGGTCAGTCATAAACAGGTTGGGACGCCAGCCTGCAGCTCCTCCGGCCGGCACTTCCCTTGCACATCCGCTTCCGCCGATGGGGTGTCCGATGGTTCTATCCCGGCCTGCTCGCTCGCCGGCTCGTTTTGCGCCGCTGATCGCGGCCGGCGCCGCCCTGCTGGCGGCCCTGCTGCTTCCCGGCACCACGCCCGCCCAGACCTACCCGGACCCGACCGGCGGTACGGGAGGCACCGGCGGGACGGGCACCGGCGCAAACGGCCTGACCAAGGCAGACTTCCAGATCCACTACCAGAGCAAGGTCGATGGCGACTGGCGCGACATCAGCCCGCCCGACGTCGAGCTGTTCTTCAACCGCGCCCGCTGCCTGTGCGACCAGCCCTTCCGCGTGCAGCTGAACCTGCTGACCACGGGCATCACCAAGGCGCGGGCGATCCGCCGCGCCGAGATCAGGCTGCTGGCCGGCGATCAGACCTGCGTCTGCACCGGCGCTGGCTGCGGCGACAAGCACTGCGATCAGATCGACAGTAGCCGCGACATCAACTCGCTCCTCACCGGCGGCGTCACCTTCGACACCACCGTGCGCGCGATCTTCCGGGGCGGCAAGATCAGAAGCGCCGACGACCTGAGCGCCTGCAACCGCGACGAGATGCAGAACCTGTGGTTCTGGATGGACGTCGCCGACGACGCTACCGCCGACACGGTCACCACCGACATCAACTTCCCGTTGCGCCTGGACGGGGTCCCGCCCGCCGTGCCCGCCGGCCTGATCGCCACGCCGGGCAACGAGGCGCTGCAGCTCGAGTGGGCCCCGCTGCCCTACCTCGACGATCTGCAGGGCTACATCGTCTTTTGCGCCCGCAATGGCGACATCCCCGTCTTCCCCGGCATGCACAAACCCAACTACACCGCGCCCGCCTCGCTGTGCTCGGGCAATGCCGTCGCCGCGCTGGCGGCGACGCCCACACCCGCGCCACCGGCGCCCACCGACGACGTGCTCGCCGACGGTCCGGTCCTCTCGCGCGGCCCCGCCCCGACCCAGATCCGCGCGCACGACCCACTCTTCGCCTGCTCGGACATCATCACCGGCGCCGCCCAGACCCGCCTGTACCAGCTGCAGAACGGCATCCCCTACGTGGTGGGCGTGGCCTCCGTCGACAAGCGCGGCAACGCCAGCCCGATCGAGGAAGTGGTCATGCAGTCCCCCATCCCCACCCGCGACTTTTACCGCAGCTACCGCGATGCCGGCGGCTCGGCCGAGGGCGGCTTCTGCGCCATCGCTCCCCGCCGCGCCCCCGCGCACGGCCTGACCCTGCTGGTGCTGGCCCCCTTGGCCGCCCTGCTCGTGCGCCGGAGGCGCCGATGAAACGCGCCGCTCTGCTGACCGTGCTGCTGACCGCAGTGGTCGTCGCCGGCGCCGGTCCCGCCGCCGCCCAGGTCGTCCTCCACGACCGCGCCGAGACCTACCGCAGCCCGCAGAATTTCATGCTCGAGCTGCGCTTCGGCCCCTATTCGCCCGACGTCGACGAGGAGCTGGGGGGCGCCACCCCGCACCAGGACTTCTTCGGCAAGGGCCACCGCCTGATGACCCAGCTCGAGCTCGACTACCAGCTGTTCCAGGACTTCGGCAGCGCCGCCGTCGGCCTGTCGGTCGGCTACTTCCGCGAGAACGGCAAGGCCTGGGTCGAACCCGGCGCCGGCGAGCAGCCCAGCGACCGCAGCGGTGACAACTCGCGCTTCTCGCTGTTCCCGGTGGCGCTGCTGGCGGTGTACCGCGCCGACCAGGCCTGGCGTTTCGCCGGCATCCCGCTGGTCCCCTACGTCAAGGCCGGCCTGAACTACACCTTCTGGAACGTCTACGACGGCAACGACAAGGTCTCGCAGGCCTCGCCCATGGGCCGCGGCCGCGGCGGCACCTTCGGCTGGCAGGCCGCCGCCGGCCTGGCGGTGGTGCTGAACTTTATCGACCCCGGCTCCGCGCGCGAGCTGGACGCCGAGACCGGCATCAACAACACCCAGTTCTTCTTCGAGTTCGCCAAGTTCGAGGTCTCCGGCCTGGGCCAGAAAAACCGCCTCCACGTCGGCGACACCACCTGGTTGATGGGCATCGGCTTCGAGTTTTAGAGGCCCTCTCCCCGGGGGTGGTAAGGCGGATCGAACCTGCAAGTGGGTGTGTCTCTCCGCCAGGCGGAGCCCGGCTCCGAACGCAGAAAGTAATGGGGAGGATTGTTCGTGTGTGCGTTTGCTGAAGGAGATCAACTAGTCTCTTTCGGCCCATGGAACGGCGGGGCGAGCGCAATGTCAGATTGCTGATCGAGTACGACGGCACCGATTTTCATGGGTGGCAGCGGCAGGAGGGGCAGCGGACGGTGCAGGAGTGTTTGGAGGAGGCGGTGCGGGCGATGACGGGGGTGGCTACGTTCGTGCGGGGGGCGGGGCGGACGGATGCGGGGGTGCATGCGCTGGGGCAGGTGGCGAACTTCCGTACGGACGCGCGCATTCCGGCGGCGGGGTTCCTGCGCGGGCTGAACAGTCACCTGCCGCCCGATGTGGCGGTGCTGAAGCTGGAGGAGGCGCCGGCGGAGTTCGATGCGCGCTGGGCCGCGCGGGGCAAGCTGTACCGCTACCAGATCTGGAATCACCCGGTGCGCTCGCCCGCACGCGGCCGCACCAGCTGGCACGTGCGCGCGCCCCTGGGCCTCGAAGCGATGCGGGCCGCGGCCGCCCGGCTGGTGGGCGAGCACGATTTTGCTGCCTTCCGCGCCTCGGACTGCGAGCGCCGCACCACCACCCGCCTGCTCCGCCGGGTCGACGTCGGCGCCGACGGCCCGCTGATCGCCATCGAGGTGGAGGGCACCGCCTTCCTCAAGCACATGGTCCGCATCATCGCCGGCACGCTGACCGCTGTCGGCCGCGCCCAGCTGACCCCCGACGACATCGACCGCATCCTGGCCAGCCGCGACCGCACCAAGGCCGCCATGACCGCCCCCGCCGCCGGCCTCACCCTGGTGCGCGTGGACTACGCCTGAAATCTAGGGGCAGGCCTTCCCGGTCAGGTTGGTCAGCTCGCTGAGGCACGAGCCCTCGCGGTTGCGGGGCACGCCGTTGCGGGGCGAGCCCTGGGCGTGGGCGGCGGCGGTCCAGATGCCCCAGCACCGCTTGTCGGCGTGGCCGTTGCAGTCCGATTCTTCCGATCGCCAGCGGCACATCCGACTGTCGGGGTTCTCGCAGCTGATGGCCCCGAAATAGCGACAGCGCAGCCACTCGGCCACCGTGCACAGGTTGCGTACGTCGGCCAGGCAGGCGGCCGGTCCCTCGCCGGCGCCGGGGCGCGAGACGGTGGTCCAGTTGCCCTGGTTGGGTGGATCCAGCGGCTGCGCCGCGCCCAGCCCGCACTGGCTGGCACGCAGCTGCGGCCACCGGCAGTGCTCGGAGGCGTCCGGCCACCGCTCGCACACGCCGCCCGCCAGCCGGCAGACCTCCTGGCCGTCGCCGTCGCACGGACGGATCGCCGACCGCGCCCGCAGCCCCTGGGTCACGCCGGCGGCCACCGCCAGCGCGCCGACCACCGCCGCCGCCCGCAGCGACCGGCGCAGCCAGGGATGCAGATGGAACCGGCGCAACTCACGCTCCATCAGCGTCTGCACAGCCCCGCCGTCCGCGGGCCGATGCTGCGGCTGGTCCTGCAGGCAGGCCCGGCAGACGCGCGCCAGCGCCTCCTCGCGCCGGTCGGCGGTGTGGCGAGGCAGCTGCACACGCCAGCCGCCCGCCGTCCAGCGCGGCCGGCGGCCGGTCAAGATCTCGTGTAGCACCACCCCCAGCGACCAGACGTCGGCGGCCTGGCTGGGCTCGAGCCCGCGCAGGGTCTCGGGGCTGAGGTAACCGGGCGTGCCCGCCACGCGCGTGGTGATCGTGGTCTGCGCCAGCGCGCGCGTGATGCCGAAGTCGGACACCAGCAGGCGGCCGTCCCCCGCGCGCAGGATGTTCTCCGGTTTGAGATCCCGGTGCACCAGGCCCGCGCGGTGGATGGCGGCCAGCCCGGCGATGGCCGCGCGCGCGTCCGCCAGCTTCTCGTCGACCGACCGGTTGCCCCCGCGCTCGAGCAAGGTCGCCCGCAAGGTGCCGCTGCTGGCGTATTCCATCGTCAGGAAACAGCGCCCGTCCACCTCGAACACGTCGTGGATGCGGCAGACGTTCGCGTCCTGAAGCGAGCGGCCGAAGCGCAGCTCGCGGAACAGCTGCCCGCCCACGTCGGCGCCCAGCCAGTCCGGCGTGTCGAGCACCTTCAGCGCCACCTGCACCCGGGCCAGCTCGTCCGCGGCCAGGTAGACCGCCCCCGCTCCGCCCCGCCCCAACTCGGCGCTGATGGCGTAGCGCCCGCCCAGCACCTGCCCGATGCTCAGCCCGCCCGCCGGACGCGTGATCGGCGGTGCGCCGCCGGCGGTCACCGTCTGCGTGTCTTCGCTGGCCGGATCCCTGTCGGCGGACATGTTGCACACCGGTCGCACCCTGCAGGGTTGAGACCTGACGGACTGCATGTTACGACCCTTCGTTGGCCCCTGCAGGACAGGATCCGGGTGAGGTCTCGGGTGCGGAGGCACACACGGCCGTTCCGCGCCCGGAGGATCGGCCGCCGCACCGCGGACCGGGACCTCTGGTGGCGGGCCAGCATCTGGCCGACCGCTACCGGGTCGACGGCTCGCTGGGCGAGGGCGTCGGCGGCTTCGTCTACAAGGCCCTCGACGAGGCCACCGAGACCTGGGTCGCGCTCAAGGTCCTGCATCCGCAGCCCTGGGCCCGCCCGCAGTCGGTGGCCCAGCTGTACCGCGAGCTGCGCTTTGGACGCTCGATTCACCATCTCAACGTCTGCCGCATCTACGACGTGTTCGAATCGCAGGGCCGCTGCTTCCTGGTGATGGAATACGCCTCCGGCGGCACCCTGCGCGCCTCGCTGGGCGATCGGGCCGCCACCCGCCCGCTGGCCGATCGGCTGGCCGACGCGCGCGCGGTGATCGACGGTCTGGCCGCCATCCACCGGGCCGGGCTGATCCACCGCGACGTCAAGCCCGAGAACATCCTGCGCATGGGCGACGGGCGTCTCGTGATCTCCGACTTCGGCCTGTCGCGCGCGCTGGAGCAGGCCACCCTCACCACCGGCGGGCTGGGCACGCCGGGATACCTGGCGCCCGAGATCCTCGCCGGCGCACGCGCCGAGCAGTCGGCCGACGTCTGGTCGCTGGGCGTGGTGCTGCACGAGATCCTCACCGGCCACCGCCCCGCCGCCGACGGCCGCACCGAACCGGCCGCGGACCCCGCGCTGGGCCGGGTGTACCGCGCCTGCCTGGACCTCGATCTCCGGCGCCGGCCGCGCACCGCCGACGCGGTGGCGGCTCTGCTCGACCG
>JBKPRZ010000298.1:0-8720 GCA_046734815.1 Myxococcota bacterium
CCGCCGCCGGACCGCCGCCCACCCGCGCGGGGTCGCCCGCGGCTGTCCGGCAGGCGGCGCCATGGGTGGTCGGGCGCGAGCGACCGCGGCTGCCGGCCTTGCGGGTTCCCCCGTTGCCGGCGGTGCAGGCAGCGCTGGCCAGCGGGCTGACCGGCTACTGGCGTTTCGACGAGGGCGCCGGCAGCCAGGTGTCGCACGACCTGTCCGAGGCGCGCCACGACTGCGTCCTGCGCGGACTGGACCCCGACAGCGCCTGGCTGGACGGCGCCCTCGGCCGCGGCGTCGACGTGCAGGCCGGCTGGATCGACTGTCCGCAGCCCGCCGTGATGGCCACCGCCCGCACCGAGATCACCGTGGCCGCCTGGATCCGGATGTCCGCGCTGCAGCCGGGACACCGGGCGCTGGTTGCCCGCCAGCTGGGGGTGGAGGGCGAGGACTATTTCTTCCTGGGGCTGCTGGACGGCAAGCTGAAGGCGTTCGGCAATCTGTGGGGCCTGGGCGCCACCGCCGGGCGCCCGGTGCCGCTGCGGCGCTGGGTGCACGTGGCCTTCACCCACAACGCCGACGGCAGCACGCGCCTGTACCAGGACGGCGTGCTGGTCAAATACGTCCGCAAGAAGGACCTCACCGAGCGCAGCGCCCCGGCCGCGCCCCGCCTGACCATCGGCACCGGCATCAACGGCCCGGGCGAGGGGCAACGGGTCGAACAGCTGTCCGGCGCCGTCGACGAGGTGGCGGTCTACGACCGGGCGCTGGGCGCCGATCAGATCGCGGCCCTGGCCGCCGGCGCGCAGCCGCCCTAGCGGCTACGGGTGCGGCGCCGGGATGCCGTGCTCGCGCGACAGGTAGGCGCCGATGGCAATCGAATCGGCCACGAACAGCCGGCCGGTGGGGCTGCGCGTGGCGCCCTCGACCGGCTCGCGCCCGGCAGCCACCACCAGCACCGGGCAGCTCTGGTGGTCGGGGCCGATCAGGTCGACCAGCGGCTGCCGCGGCTTCGGAAAATCGACGTAGCGCACGTCCAGCCGCGTACGCAGGAACGGGTAGAAGCTCAGCAGGCCTTCGATCCGCGCGCTGTGAGGACAGTGGAACAGCCCGCTGCCCGACCTGGCATCGAGGAAGAAGGGCTGCAGCAGGAAGAGGATGTCTTTTTCCGTGGCGGCCATGTCGGGGATCATGGGAGCGGCGCGGGCATCTAGCCAGTCCCGTTTCTGTCGATGCATGAAGAGTAACCACGACGTCGTCCCGCATGTGCGACCCATGAGCAGAGCCTGCTGCGTGCTGGGATGTCTGGCGGCGCTGGCCGGCTGTGCGGACGAGGTCGCGTCCGACGCGGCGGTGGCGGTATCCCGGGCGGCTCTGAACGAGCACACCGTCACCCTTGGCGAGACCCTCGGCCTGCCCGCCGACCCGGTGGCCGAATCCGCGATCAATGACGTCGCGGTGGCGTCGGGCAATCTGGTGCACATGGTGTTCCGCTCGGTCGGCGGCCTGGCGCGGCCCCGCTTTCTGGCCACCCGCAAACCGATGGACCTGCACGTCCCCTTCTATTACGCGAACTCCGACGTCGACCTGCCGTTCGCCGAGGAGCAGGGCTGCCTTCCGCCCGACAACCGCCCCAGCGATCTGGCGGCGGCCTATGGAAACGGGGTCTTCCTGGTGGTCAGCTGGGGCCGCTCGCACCTGTGCGGCGCGCGGGTGGCGTCGCTGGACAGCGCGCTTCTGGATCCCTGGCCGCTCATCATCGCCGACGGTCCTCCCGGTCGCGACACCACCGTGACCTTCGGCGGCGGGAACTTCCTGGTCACCTGGAGCGCGCCGCGCGCCGACGACGGCTGCGCCAACCCGCCCTACGATCTGAACGTCTGCGCGCGCGCGGTTCGCGCCACCGACGGCGCGCTGCTGGACCGTCGACCCTTCGGCATCACACCGCCGGTGACGGACGCGCCGCCGCCCGGTGACCACCCGCCGGTGCGCCATCGCGCGCGCGCCGCCTTCGACGGCGTCAGCTACCTGGTGCTGTGGAACGACAGCGAGCGGATCGCCGACGGCGTGCGCATCCGCGCCGACGACCGATCGATCCTGGATCCGGCGGGGCTGAAGCTGGACCTGCCCGATCTGGCCGACCCGGACGTCATCTTCAGCAACGGGAGCTTCCTGGCGGTGTGGCCGGACCCCGGCGGAACCAGCCTGCGGGGTGCCCGCATCGCCCGCGCGGACGGACGGCTGACGGAGGGTCCGTTCCCGGTCGCCACCGTCAACCGAACCGTCCGGCTGGACCTGGCCGGGCCGATGGACGCGCCGGTGCTCAGCTGGCTGGAGTACACCGGGGTGGGGCAGGGCGTGCGCATGCTGGCCACCACCCTGGGCGCCGATGGCCGCGCCTCGCGCACACCCTGGTTGATCGACGAGCAGGCGCAGCCGGCGGTCCTTCCCACCTGGACCGTGGGCTACATCCCGACCTACAGCTCCAGCCTGTTCTTGCTGGCCTGGATCAGCCCCGGCGCCCCGACCGGCATGAAGGGCATGGGGATCTCGCTGTCGAGCCTGGCGGCCGGGGCGTTGACCATGCCCGCGACCGCGACCGCGCCCGACCAGCGGCATCCGAGCTCCGCCTTCGCCGGCGGCCATCACCTGGTCGCCTGGAGCGAGCTCGACCGCACCGGCCATCAGGTGCGCGGCGCGCGTTTCCCCGATCAGCTCTCCACCTTGGACCGCGCCCCGGTCTCGTTCCCGATCTCGACGGTGGCCGCCGAGTCGCCGGTCGTTCCCCACGTGGCCACCAACGGCGACACCCAGCTGGTCGCCTGGTGGGATGCCGGGCGCGACCGGATCTTCGCGGTCCGGATCCGGGCGGAGGACGGCACCGTGCTGGACGACCCGCCGCTGGCGATCGACGCCGCGCTGGACGCCGCTGCGCCCGGCGGCGTGCTGGCGGCGGCCAGCGACGGGCAGGATTACCTGGTGGCGTGGATCGATGGGCTCGACGCTGCCCTGGTGGGGAACGCCGTCTCGGCGATCCGGATCGGCGGGGACGGCAGCCTGCTCGACCCCGCGCCGGTGCGCTTGCATGCCGGAGCGCCCCAGCGTCTGGCGCTGGGATTCGCGGGAGGGAAATACCTGGCCGCTGTCTGGGATCGGGGCGCGCCCGCGCCGCCGACAGTCCCGGCCATCCACGTCCGGCGCCTGGAGGCCGACGGCACCCCGGTCGATCCGACCGCGGTCTGGCCCGATGACTACATGCCCTCCACCCTGGAGGTCACGCCGGTGGGCGACGGCGCGGCGGTCCTGTGGAGCCGCGCGCTGCCGGGCACGGCCCGGTCGATCCTGGCCCGCCGGATCCAGATGTCGGACGGGACCGTGCTCGATCCCGAGCCGATCGCCTTCGCCACCGGATACGGCGGCACCTTCGCCAGCGCCTCCCACGGTGATTCGCTGTCCGGTCTGTGGGCGGTGCCGCCGCTGCCGTACCAGGCGTGGGGCCGCGTCCAGATCGCGCCGATGTGGCGCCAGGGCCCCGTGCTGGAAACGTACGCGGTCACCAGCGACCAGACCTGGCCGGTGCGGGAATCGGCGCTGTCCGTGGCTCCCGGCGGAGATGCGGTGGCGGCGCTGTCCTTCCTGGATCCGACGACGGATACCTACCGCCTGCAGTTCATGAGGATGCGGATCGAGGACACGAAGTGGGACGCGGCGCCCCCTCCCGATCGCCCGCCACCCTCCTCGGGGTCCGACGCCCCGGTCCCGGACAGCGGGGGTTCTCAGCCGGAGGCGCCGCCGCCGTCCCCGCCACCGCCGCTGTCACTCGATGCGGCGTCGCCGGACGCGGCGCCAGCTCCTCCCCACGACGCTGCTTTTCCGCCCGACGCCGTTGCCACCCCGGCGCCGCGGGCAGACGCCGCGACGCCGCCGACCCCAGCCCGCGCCGGCAAGGCAGCCATCCGCAGCGGCGGCGGTGGCTGCCACTGCCGGGCTTCCCCGAGCGCCCCGCCTCCGCCCGGCGCGGCGGTGCTCCTCGTGCTCGCCGGCCTGGTCCTCCGTCGCCGCCGCCACTCGGTTTCCCGACGGAAGTGAGCAAGGAGTATCCTTGACTAGCGCGCTCCGGCGTGACAGCCAGCGGGACAACCACTGTGTGGATAGTCGCTCTTGCGCTGCGGCGCCCGTACACGTTCGTCGTCGCCGCCCTGCTGGTGGTCGCGGTCGGCTGGCGCGTGATCCGTGAATCGCCCGCCGACATCCTGCCCAGCGTCGACATCCCGGTCATCAGCGTGGTCTGGACCTACGACGGGCTGCCGGCCGAGCAGATCGAACGACAGATCACCCAGTTCAGCGAATATTCGCTGAGCAACAACGTCGAGGACGTCCGCCGCATCGAGAGCCAGTCCTTCGACGGCGCCTCGGTCATCCGCGTCTACCTTCAGCCGGAGGCCCGCGTCCCCGACGTGATGGCCGCGGTGACGGCGGTGTCCCAGACGATCACCCGGCGCATGCCCCCCGGTGTCGCCCCGCCGGTCATCCTGCGCTACACAGCCAGCAGCGTCCCCATCCTGCAACTGTCGTTCACCAGCCGCACCCTGCCCGAGGAGCAGATCTTCGACCACGTGAACCTGCGCGTGCGCAGCCTGCTGGCCACCGTGCAGGGCACCCGCATGCCGCTGCCCGCCGGGGGCAAGGTCCGGCAGATCGTCGTCGACCTGGATCCGGAGGCCCTCAAGGCGCAGGGCCTGTCGCCGCACGAGGTGTCGGCCGCCATCGCCACCCAGAACCTGGTGCTGCCCACCGGCACCGCGAAGATGGGCGGCCGCGAATATCGGGTCAGCCTGAACAGCAGCCCCGAGGCCATCGCCGCCCTCAACGACATCCCGATCCCGCGCCGCAACGGGCCCCCCGCCTACGTGCGCGACGTCGCCTTCGTGCACGACGGCTTCGCGGTGCAGACCAACCTGGCCCGCGAGAACGGCACCCGGTCGGTGGTGCTGTCGGTGATGAAGACCGGCGACGCCTCCAGCATCGAGGTGGCCCGCCGCATCCGCGATCTGGTGCCCACCATCCGCGCGGCTGCGCCCGAGGGGCTGGACGTGAAGATCCTCTCGGACCAGTCCACCTTCGTCGAGGCGGCCATCGATGGGCTGGTGGTGGAGGGGCTGATCGCCGCCTGCCTCACCGCCGCCATGATCCTGCTTTTTCTGGGCAGCTGGCGCAGCACCTTGATCGTCGCCGTCTCGATCCCGCTGTCGGTGGTCTGCGCGCTGCTGGTGCTGCGCGCGCTGGGGCACACCCTGAACGCCATGACCCTGGGCGGCCTGGCGCTGGCGGTGGGCATCCTGGTCGACGACGCCACCGTCGAGATCGAGAACATCCACCGCAACCTGGCGCTGGGCAAGCGGCTGACCCGGGCCATCCTCGATGGCGCCCAGCAGATCGCCATGCCCGCCTTCGTGGCCTCGCTGTCGATCGGTATCGTGTTCGTGTCGGTGGTCTTCCTGGACGGCCCCGCCCGCTTCCTGTTCGTGCCCATGGGGCTGGCGGTCGGCCTGGCGGTGATGGCCTCTTACCTGCTGTCGCGGACCTTGATCCCCACCCTGGCCAGGTTCCTGCTGGGCGCGGACGTGGACCGGCACCAGGCCCCCCCGTCGGCGCGCACCCGGAATCTGTTTTCCCGCCTGCACCACGGCTTCGAGGCTGGCTTCCAGCGCTTTCGCGCAGCCTATCTGCGCGTGCTCGAATCGGCGCTGGCCCACCCCCGGCGCGTCTTCGCCTGGTTCGGTCTGGCGCTGGCCGGGGCCGCCTGTCTGGTCCCCTTCGTGGGCCGCGACTTCTTCCCTTCGGTGGACGCCGGGCAGATCCGCCTGCACGTCAACGCCCCCGCCGGCACCCGCCTGGAAGAGACCGAACGCCTGTTCACGCGGGTCGAGTCGGCGCTGCGCGAGCTGATCCCCGAGAGCGACCGGGCCAGCATCCTCGATCAGATCGGCATGCTGGGCGGCTACAACATGGCGGTGGGCGACTCGGCCAACGTCAGCAGCGCCGACGGCGAGATCCTGGTCGGGCTCACCCCGCGCCGCACCCGTTCGACCCAGGAGTACGAACGGCTGCTGCGGGCCGAGCTGCCGCGGCGGTTTCCCGGGGTGGCCTTCTACTTCCAGCCCGCCGACATCGTGACCCAGATCCTCGACTTCGGGCTGCCGTCGCCGATCGACGTGCAGGTCTCCGGCCCCCAGCGCGACCGCACCTACGCCGTCGCCCGCAAGCTGGAGGCCGACATGCGGGCGGTGCGTGGGGCGGTGGACGTCCGCCTGTTCCAGGTGGTGGACGCCCCCCGGCTGCACTTCGCCGTCGACCGCGAGCGGGCCGGCGCGGTGGGGCTGTCCCAGCGCGACGTCGCCAACAACATGTTGCTCACGGTCTCGACCAGCTCGCAGGTCAGCCCCAGCTTCTGGATCGATCCGCGGACCAACAACAGCTACCCGGTGACCGTGCGGGTGCCCGAGGCGCGCATCGGCTCGCTGGACGACATCACCACCCTGGGCATCCCCACCGCCGATGGCATGCAGCTGCTGGGCGACCTGGGGCGGATCGAACGCACGCGCACGCCGGTGTTCGTCAGCCACGTCGACATCCAGCCCACCTTCAACGTGCGGGCCGACATCCAGGACGCCGACCTGGGCAGCGTGGCCGCCCAGATCGAGCGCCTGGCCGACCGGTACCGCCCCCAGCTGCCCCCCGGCTCGCGCATCCTCGTGCGCGGGCAGGTCGAGAGCATGCGCACCGGATTTCACAGCCTGGCGCTGGGCCTGCTGTTCGCCGCCGCCCTGGTCTACTGCCTGATGGTGGTCAACTTCCAGTCCTGGACCGACCCCTTCATCATCATCACCGCGCTGCCGGGCGCGCTGATCGGCATGGTGGTCGCCCTGTTCGCCAGCCAGACCACCTTCAACGTCCCGTCGCTGATGGGCGCCATCATGAGCGTCGGGGTGGCCACCGCCAACTCGATCCTGGTGGTCACCTTCGCCAACGAGCAGCGCCTGGCCGGACTGGATGCCCGCCGCGCCGCCCTGGAGGCAGCCCGGGTGCGCCTGCGCCCGGTGCTGATGACCGCCCTGGCGATGATCATCGGCATGTTGCCGATGTCGCTGGGCCTGGGCGAGGGCGGCGAGCAGAACGCCGCTCTGGGGCGGGCGGTGATCGGCGGCCTGGTCGGCGCCACCGTCGCCACCCTGTTGTTCGTTCCGGTCATCTACCGGCTGGTGCGGGCCCGCGCCCACCTGCCGGTGGTGGATCCCGATCTGGTTCCCGTCGCCCAGCCACCGCCGCCCGACCTGCGGCCGGTGGCCCACCGCTGAACCCCCGCCCACCCACGAAAGAGCCGCCATGTTCCCCGTCGAGACCCGCGCCGCCGATGACCCCGCCGAAGCGGGCCGCCGCCCCACCCTGGTCCCGGCGCGGAGCCGCCGCTGGCCATTCCTGGTGTTCCTGATGGCCACCGTCGCGACGGTGCTGGCCGCCGGGGTGCTGCCGCGGCTGGACCGGCGGCGGGCGCTGGACGCGCGCGCGCGCGAGGTGCAGGGCCCAACCCGGGTATCGGTGCAGGCGGTCCGGCGCGGACAGCCGAGCACCGAGCTGGTGTTGCCCGGCACGGCACTGCCCGCCCAGAGCACGGTCATCCACGCCCGGCTCGACGGCTTTGTCCAGGAGCTGCACGCCGACCTGGGCGATGGGGTGAAGGAGGGGCGCCTGCTGGCGCTGCTGCAGGCCCCCGAGCTGGAGGCCGACCTGGCCCGCGCCCGCGCCCGCCTGGGCGAGCTGGAGCGCAACCTGCAGCTGGCGCAGACCTCGGCCGATCGCCACGCCCGTCTGGCCGCGGGTGGCGTCTCCAGCCAGGAGGCGGCCGACGAGGCGCGGGCGCGGGCCAACTCGGCCGAGGCGGCGCTGGCCTCAAGCCGGGCCGAGGTGTCACGGCTGGAGGCGCTGTACGCCTACCGCCGGGTGCTGGCTCCCTTCGACGGAACCATCACCCGACGGCACCTGGACCGCGGGGCTCTGGTGAAAGCGGCCAGTACGGCGCTGTTCGACATCGCGCAGACCACCACCTTGAAGGTGTTCGTCGACGTCCCCCAGACCCTGGCGCCCGACGTGCGGCTGGGGATGGCGGCGCGGGTGTTCGCGCCCGAGGCGCCCGAGAAGATCGTCGAGGGCAAGGTGGTGCGCACGGCTCGTGCGCTCGATCCCGCCACCCGCACCCTGCGCACGGAGATCCATCTGCCCGGCGGCGGTCCGCTGCTGGCGGGCGCCTTCGTGCGGGTGCGGCTGCAGGTGGCGCGGACCGCCGCGCCGGTGCTGATCCCGGCGGTGGCGCTGGTGACCCGAAAGGAGGGTCCGCGCGCGCTGGTGGTCGGCGCCGGCGGCCGGGTGACCGCGCGGCCGGTGGTGCTGGGACGGGACATGGGCGCGGACCTCGAAGTGCTGAGCGGCGTGAGCGTGGGCGAGCGGGTGGTGCTCAGCCCGCCCGACGATCTGGCGGACGGGGCCACGGTGCAGGCGGCGGAGGCGCCCACGCCCGAGGCACCCGTTGGCAAGTAGGCGGGCGGGGGCGCTGGCGCTGGCGGCCGCGCTGGCCGGGCCCGCCGCCGCCCAGACATCACCGGCGTCCGTCGGCGGCGCACCCCGGGTGATCGAGTTCGCCGATCTGTGGGCACAGGCCCGCGCGCGCAGCCCCAGCC
>JBKPRZ010000299.1:0-5765 GCA_046734815.1 Myxococcota bacterium
GCGGTGCTGGAGCCGCCCGAGCCGGCGGTGGAGCCGCCGGTGCTGGTGGAGGAGCCGCCGCCGGCGCCGCCGGTGCCGGCGCGGGAACCGCCGGTGCCGCCGCCAGGGGGTGTCGAACCTGGAACGGTGTTGTTGCCGGAGTCACTCGAGCAGGCGGCGAGGCCGGATAGCAGGGCCCCCGCTAGGAACCATGAAAACCTCGGCGGACTAAGTGATCGCATCTGTGCCTCCTGGCAGCGGAATGAAGCAGGAGTGGAACCCCCGCCTGCTTGAAGTGCGGGCGACAGTAGATCGAACCGTTGTCAGAGGGGAAGACTACAGGTAACCGTTTGCACCAGAATTGAGCAGAACTGGACATGACGGTAAAAGGGGTGCAATTCCACAGCGAGTCCGATGGGTTACGCGGGGGTGCGACGGTCGACTTCGGGCATCGGGGCCGTACGGGGGGGCACATTTGGCGGCTCGGAAAAGGCGTGATCGTGTATTCATAGGCGCTGCAAACGGTTTGAAGTCGCCGGCCCTTCGACGGCAGATCGGAGATAGCTTTGGAAGTCACGTCTACTAGGTCGGGCAATGGTCGTGCTCTGGCGACTGTGCTGATTCTGCTGATCGGGGGATGTGTCGGGGCGCCCTCCGGTGGTTCCGGGGGGCCGGAACCAGGCAACCCGGGCGGCAACGGGCCGCGTCCTCCGGGCAACGGTTCGACCGGCAACGGGCCGGGCGGGAACCCGAGCGCACCGGGAGCGGCCACGCCCTTCGCGCCCGGCCGGGTGACGATGCGCCGGCTGAACACCATCGAGTACGACAACACCGTCCGCGATCTGCTCGGGCTCAGCTTTGCGCCGGACACCCGGCCGTCGGTGAAGTTCCAGTTCCCGGCCGACGAGTGGGGCGACGGTTTCTTCAACGACGGCGACGTGCTCACTTCGTCACCCCTGACGGTGGAGAAATATCTGTCGGCGGCCCAGTACGCCGTCGACCAGGCGATGGACCCGGCGCCCACCAACACCGCGCGGGCGAAGCTGCTGGTCTGTGACTTCAAGGGCGCAGCCGAGGCCGCTTGCCTGCCCAGGATCGTCGGCGAGCTGGCCCGACGGGCGTTCCGTCGGCCGGTGACCGAAGACGAGCTGAAGCCGTACCTCGCTCTGGTCAACACCGCCAAGGGCAAGGGCGACAGCGCCGAGGTGGGGCTGAAGCTGGCCCTCAGCGCGCTTCTGGTGGCTCCCGACTTCCTGTTCCGGATCGAGATCGACCCGACGCCCGGCCAGAAGCGCGCGCTCAACGATTTCGAGCTGGCCTCGCGCCTGTCGTACTTCATCTGGGCCAGCATGCCCGACGAGGAGCTGTTCACCCGCGCCAAGGAGGGCACCTTGACCAAGGCCGACGAGATCGGCCGGCAGGTCAAGCGCATGCTGGCGGACACGCGGGCCTCCTCGTTCTCCGCGGCGATGAGCGAGCAGTGGATGCTGACCCTGGCGCTGGCCTTTGCCAAGCCGGAGAAGGGCACCTACCCGAAGTGGGACGATTCGCTCCGCGACGCCATGGCCGCCGAGGTGAAGGCGTTCCTGGCGCCGGTCCTCGCCGGCGAGGTCTCGGCCGACGAGCTGGTGACCGCCAAATACGTCTACGCTAACCGGGCGCTGGCGCAGTATTACGGGCTGCCGGGCGCGGCCAGCCTGCCGGCCGATCGCTTCCAGAAGGTGATGGTCACCGACGGCCGCCGCGGCGGCGTGCTCCGACAGGGCAGCTTCCTGGTGCACACCTCGCATCCGGACACGCACTCGCCGACAATCCGGGGCAAGTTCATCCTCGACCGCCTGCTGTGCGAACGGGTGCCGCCGCCGCCGGGCAACGTCCCGACCTTCGTGCCCTCGGCCCAGCCGACCGGGACGCTCCGCCAGAAGCTGATCAAGCTGCACCACGGGATCGGCGGCGCCTGCGCGGGTTGCCACACCATCATCGACCCGATGGGCTTCGCCCTGGAAAACTACGACGGCTCTGGTTCCTGGCGCGACATGGACAACGGCCTGCCCATCGACGCCACCGGCACCATGCCCGGCACCGGGGTGGCCTTCAACGGCGCGGCCGAGCTGAGCGAGGCCATCGCCAAGGACCCGCGCTTCCCCGCCTGCCTAGCCAAGCAGGTCCTCACCTACGCCACCGGCCGCCACCTCGGCGAGGGCGACCGGCCGCTGATCGAGGACCTCGGCAAGCGCTTCGCTGCCGATGGCCTCAAGTTCCCGCGACTGGTCGAGCTGGTGGCGACCAGCCCGGCCATGACCCACCGCCAGGCGGAATGACGGAGAGACAAGGAGCCACCCCATGAAATCCTTCCAGCTCTCCCGTCGCGCGGTTCTGCGAGGTGTCGGCGCTTCCATGGCGCTCCCCTGGCTGGAGGCGATGGCCCCCCGGCGGGCCAGCGCCCAGACCGCCGCTCCCCTCCGCTGGGCGATGGTGTATTCGCCCAACGGCTTCCTGATGGACAAGTGGACCCCCGCCACCACGGGCACCGGGTGGACCACGCCTCCGTTGCTGGAGTCCCTGCAGCCGTACCGTGACGACTTCAACGTGCTCAGCGGTCTGGGCAACTACACCGCTTCGATCGCGCCCGAGTTCGGGGGCTCGCACACCCGCGCCACCGGGTCGTACCTGACTCAGTGTCCGCTGGGCGGCACCGTCATGATGGCGGTCAAGAACGGCATCTCGCTCGACCAGATCCTGGCCAAGCAGGTCGGGAACCAGACCCGCTTCCCGTCGATCCAGATCGGCACGGTGGCCAGCAGCGCGACCGGCGCCTGCGAGGACAACTACGCCTGCGCCTACAACAACAACCTGTCCTGGTCGGGTCCGACCACCTTCCTGCCCAAGCAGATCAATCCCCGCGACGTGTTCAACCGCCTGTTCGGGGACGGCGCTCCCCGGCCGACACCGGGGATGCCCGGCATGCCCCCGCCGCCGGACAACCGGGCCTTTTACGGCAAGAGCATCCTCGACGTGGTGGCCGAGCGGGCCGGCGCGCTCGGCCAGCGGCTGGGCAAGACCGACAAGGCCAAGCTGGACGAGTACTTCACCGCCGTCCGCGAGGTCGAGATGCGGCTCGATCTCATTTCGCGCAACGGCCTGGGCCCGCCGAGCAGCACGCTCGGTCAATGCACGGTTCCGCCGGCGCCGCGGGATCTGTCGATGGGCGAGATCCCGTTCACCGAGCACATCAACCTGATGTCGGACCTGCTGGCCCTGGCGTTCCAGTGCGACGTGACCCGGCTGGCCACGTTCATGTTCGAGCACTCGTTCTCGGACGCGCGGTCTTTCAGCTTCCTGGGGGTCACCGTCCGGCACCACGCCGTCAGTCACACCAAGAACATCCCGCCGCTGGAGAAGATCAACCGCTTCTACGTCGAGCGCTTCGCCTACCTGCTGGGCAAGCTCAAGGCGATGAAAGAGGGCGCTCGCACCGTCCTCGACAACTCGATCATCTACTTCGGCAGCGAGTTCGGCGACGGCTACGTCCACGACCACCGCAAGGTGGCCCTGGTGGTCGCCGGCAAGGCGGGCGGCCGCTGGAAGACGGGACTGCACGTCGACTACCCGACCGATCCCGCGGTGGGCACCGGCGTGGACGGCCGCGGCAACCCCAAGGACACCCAGCTGGCCCACCTGCACCTGACGGTGCAGCAGGCCTTCGGCATGAACGCGACCGCCTACGGCAGCGACGAGAACGGGATGCCGATGGCCACCCGTCCTCTGACCGAGTTCGTGGTCTAGCGGCCAGCCGGGCGGCCCTCACGGCCGATCGCGCAGGGTGGGGGTCGAGCGATCCTCCGGCCCGGTGCGCTCGCCGGCAGGCCGCTGATCCCCGGAGCCGCCCTTGCCCGGTCGCTTGGCCGCCTCGGCGGCCACCACCTCGGCCGGCATCCAGGTGCCGCGCCGCCGGAAGGGCGACACCCGGCGCAGGTCTTCCATCAAGGTCGCGATCTCTCGTGGGTCGGCCTTCCGGCGCCGAGGCTTGAAGTCGGCTTCCACCTCGGTGGGGATTCTCAGGCAGAACCCGGGCGCCAGGCGCACCGCCTCGGTGGGCCAGCGGTACGCGGGCCGCACGTGGTCGGCCAGCAGGTCGTCCCACTCGTCGGGCAACACCTGCGGGTAGGAGCGGGCCAGCGCCTCCTCGGTGCTCAGGCCGTCGCGGAGCGCCCGCAGGAACCCGGTGAAGCGGACCCGATTGAAGCCGCCGCTGCCGTGGATGAGGTAGTGCACCAGCGCGTAGGCGGTGTATTCGTACCAGTAGCGCAGGTCCCCGTCGTAGCGGTACCAGTCGGCAGTGACCAGGTCTCGCATGCTCACCAGCACCCGCCGGCCGTCGCCCGCGCTGGAACCCGGTGCCCCGGCCGGCTGAGCGTGGACCAGGATCGGCTCGTCGAACGACGCCGATCCGAAGCAGGCCTCGTAGTACCGATTGCGGTACCGGACCCTGTACCTGGACATGTAGCGGCTGAGCCCCACCTGCAGCCACAGCGGCGCCGAGGGCACGGCGTGCATGACGAACAGGTGGGCCATCTGCAGCTTGGCCAGCTCGTGGTCGCGCACCGAGCGCATGCGGAAGGTGTCGCCGTACGGATACATCTCCTCGCGCCGCTCGAGCACGATCAGCCCGTCGCGGCCGATGCGCGATCCGCTGGGCAGGTTCTCCAGGGTCCAGCCAGCGTGGGGATCGTCGAAGGGCGAATAGAAGCGCGTGGCCGCCCCGGGCTCGGACTTCAGCCACACCACATCCACCTTGCCCGGATCGATGCCGGGGAACAGCGCCCGGTAGACGGTGTACGAACGCTGCAGCCACTCCTGCATGTATTCGTGCTCGAGCTTGGCGTCGGTGTACACCACCACGTTGCCGGTGTGGTTCTCCGACCAGTTCGCGTAGCGACCGGCGCAGCCGAGCGACCCGGCCACCAGCATCACCGCACACAGTGTCGAGGTACGCACGTCTGTCACGGTAGGCCTTCCGTGCGGGCAGGAGGCCGACGAATTTTGCGGCCGGCCGGCTCTCGGTCCGCTCATGGCGCGCGGCGCGCGATCCCGCGCACGACCGGCGACAGGCTGGTGGTCGCCGCCCGGCCCCCTCTAAGCAGGCGCCGGCGATCATTCGCAGGTGGTCAGCAGCAGGAACGGATCGTCGCCGTTGCCGGGGACCGCCGACTGCACGGTGGCGTAGCGAAACACGCCGCTCGGGTCGTCGGCGGGCGCGAGCCCCAGGGTCACGAAGCCGTCGGTCAGATCGCCGGCGAACAGCGGTCCGTAGGCGCGGACGTCGATCATGGCCCGCTGCCGCCCGCGCTGCAGGGAACCCGAGCCCTCGGCGATCCCGGTCGTGACCGGTACCTGCATCGCGTCCCGGGTTCCCCGGTCCCAGCCGTCGAAGGCGCTGTAAAGGAGGACGATGTCGGGCATCGGCGTGGGCGGGTTGGCCCGAGCGGTGAACTCCAGCTGGGCGTCGCGCAGCCGCGCACCCGCCGGCACCACGTCGAGCGGGAACTTGATCCAGGCGATCATGTCGTGGTCGTGCCCGTGGCCGTTTCCGACGGCGAGGACCAGCGGGTCGGTCTGGGGTTCATCGGGCGGCGCCGGACCGTAGTCCAGGCTGACGCCGTCGATGGCCCGGATCTCCCGCATCCGCTCGACACAGGGCCGCGCCGCATCCGGCCCCCGGTCCGCGCCGGCGTCGATCGGACGGATGGCCGCCCGGTCGGGCGCGCCGGCCTCGGTCAGCAGGG
>JBKPRZ010000300.1:0-5937 GCA_046734815.1 Myxococcota bacterium
CGCCACGCCCGCACCGCCGACGCCCGCCACACCGACACCGCCACCCGCAACGCCGCCCTACCCTCCACCGTCGCCGCCCGCGCCTGGCACCACGGATCCCGATCCCGAACCGGGCCTGGTCCCCGACGCCGGCGCCGCCGACTCCGGTTCCGCTACCGCCGACGCCGCCGCCGGCGCCTGCCCCATCCCGACCGCAGACCAGCCCTGCGGCGCGTGCGGCGGAGTCGTCTCGTGCAGCGGCACCTGCACCATCGCCACCCCGCCCGATCTCGATCAGGTGAGCGTGGCTTCGACCGAGATCCTCGAACGCACCGGCGACGAATCGTTCCGCCAGGGAGACTGGCTCGGCCGCGACTGCGACCCCGGCTACGTCGGCGGCGGCTGCTCGGTCGAGGCGACCCGCACCGGCAACGGCGGCCCCGACAGCGCCGACTGCAGCGTCACCCGCGCGGGCCGCACCTGCCGTTGCCGCGTCCGGTGGCAGGCCGCTCGGGGCGTGACCCTCCGGTGCACCGTCACGATCCTGCGCCGCCGCGTCTGCGATCGGTGACCGGCGCGCCCTCACCCGTCGGGTAGTGTCCGACCGGGGCGCACCCCGCGTCGTCGATCTGGTCGGGGCGCGTTGAAGCCGACGCCGTGCGCATGTCGTAAAGTGCGGACGACGTGAACATCGAAGCCGAAGCCGCACACGCCGAGCAGGTCCGCCGCCGCCGGACCATCACCTCCCTGCCGCTCGAGCCGCAGCCCGAGAGCAACCTGGCCAACCGCCGCCCCGTCTGGGGCCCGGGCGCCCAGACCCTGGCCGCCGCCATCCACCACGTCGACGAGTTGATCCTGCGCGCTCTGCCCGCCGTCGACCCGCGCCCGATGGTTGTCGATCTCGGCTGCGGCGCCGGCGCCAGCCTTCTGTACCTGGCCAGCCGGATCGATCTCGTGGGCGAGGGGCTGACCCTGGACCCCGCCGAAGCCGCCCTCGCCCGCCAGGCCATCGCCGCCGCCGGCGTCAGCGATCGCCTGCGCTGCCGAGAAGCCAGCTACCTGTCACCGCCCGGCGACCTGCACGGCTGCGCCGACCTGGCCTTCTCGATCGAGTCCTTCGTGCACAGCCCCGATCCGGCCCGCTATTTCCAGCAGGCCTCGCGCACCCTGCGACCCGGCGGGACCCTGATCGTGTGCGACGACTTTCTCACCCCGCGCGCCCTGCAGCCCACCACCGGCTCGGCCCGCCTGCTGCGTGACCTGCGCGAGGCCCGCGGCATGACCTCGCTCATGACCGTCGCGCAGGTGCGCGACCAGGCCGCCCCCTTCGGTCTGATCCTGGTCCGCGACCTGGACCTCACCGCCCACCTCGAACCCGCCCGCCCGCGCGACCGCTGGCTGGCCCGCCTGGTCGCGATGCTACGCCCGTTCTTCTCCGGCGACCGCTGGCGCCCCCTGCTGGCCCGCCTGTCCCTGCAACGCGCCCTGCGCGACGGCCTGATCCGCTACCGCTTCCTCGAGCTCCAGCGCCGCTCCTGACCGCAGCCCGCCGCCGCTACGACGGCGTCGCACCCGCCTGCCGCTACGACGGCAACGAACGCGTGCCGGGACGGTCGGGGCCCGGGTGCAACGAAAAGGCCTTGATGCTGAACGGATCCGAACCGAAGCGGCCGCAGGCCCAGTCGAAGGCATCCTCTATGGCCGCGAACGCCGCCCGCGGGGCCTGGTCCCCTTCCTTGAAGATCGCGTAATACAGAACCTGTTCCATCTCTGGCCTCCCACAGCCGCGTGGAGTGTGGTCCATCCATGGCAAGCCAGCGCCGGCTCGGTCAATTACAAAAGCGTTTACAGCCGCCGTAAACCCGAGCCCACGCGTCAGCGCGCCGTCACGTCCCCCGGCGGCACCCGCATCACCGGGTGACCTCCGGAGGACACCCGCCCCCGCGCACCTGGTCGGCCGCGTGTCCGCAGTGCGAGTCGTGATCCTTGATCCCGCCGGTGGGGCTGATGGAGACGAAGCAGTGGTAGACGTGGCAGCGGCGGGCGGTGTCGCTGATCTGCGGGCACCAGCTGCCGCAGGTCGCGAGCCCGGGGCGCCCCTTGGCGGAATCGGCGCAGATCTGCCCCAGGCAGCGGCAGAGAAAGTCACAACATTGCTCGGCGGACCATTCCTTCTTGCAGATGCGCAGGTCCGTCCGCCCCGGCATGTGGTCCCCCTCCTGAAACAGCGCCCCCTCGCGCGCAACCACCGCCGCCGGCGGCGTGACCACCGGCGGCCGCGCACGACAGCCGGCCAGCAGGATCAGCGGGAGAAGCGGGAGAAGGCGGAAAAAACGAAGATCGCTGGCCACGAACGCGAAAAATGCCTCAGCTGGCGGTCGACGTCCACTTCGAGAGCGCGACTGTCCTTGCAGAACTGACCGAGCGCGCGGTCGATGTCCCTCGAGAGGTGCCGTCGAGCGCCTCGCGCAGCCGCGCCCCGCTTCTGGTAGTGATATGGGTCCCATGCGG
This sequence comes from Myxococcota bacterium, assembly GCA_046734815.1. Taxonomy (GTDB): domain Bacteria; phylum Myxococcota_A; class Polyangia; order Fen-1088; family Fen-1088; genus CAVYGB01. Next base: position 2,491 of record JBKPRZ010000300.1, read on the forward strand.
CCCAGATACGCCGGCGCCCTGGATTTTCTCGAGGCGGCCTACGCCTGGGAAATGGACGACGAGCCGTGGCTGGCCGGCCTCATCCGGGCGACGATGAAGGTCTGCGGCCGGCCCCGCTGGGCGTGCGCCTACGAATACGACGTTTCGCGGCCGGGACGTTTCGAGATGGGGCCGATGGAGTCCTGGGGCGCCACCGCGCCGGTAAAGCAGAAGCTGATCGAACGGCTCAACGAGAACGGTGCCGGCATGGCGCGCTTCTACCGGGGCCTCGGGTACGGCTACGCCGGCACGCTCAGTGGTTTCACGCCGGCCGACAACCGCTTCCTCGCCCACACCCGCACCGCCGACTTCTTCGGCATCAACGGCCGCGACGGCGGCGGGCACGGCTGCTTCATCGGTCTCGGTGTCGCCCGCCCGAGCCTCAGCCGCGACGAGGCGACCCTGATCCAGCGTCTGTCCGCGCATCTGGCCTCCGCCTACCGCTGCCGCTCCCGGCTCCGCGCTGCCCGCACGCGCGCCGTGGACGACGCCGAGGCCGTTCTGTCCACCGACGGACGGATCCTGGAGGCGCGCGACGCCGCCGCCGAACACGGCCCTGCCCGGGAAGCCCTCGCCGACGCCGGCCAGCGCATCGCCCGCCTTCTGCAGCGCACCCGTCACCCGGATGCGATGACCCTGTGGAGCCCGCGGGTGGCGACCCGCTGGACCCTGGTGGGCGCCTCGGTGGGCCGCCGTGAGCGCTGCCTGCTGGCCCGCGAGAACCTGGCCCCCGCCCCCGGCCTCGACAGCCTCACCCAGCGCGAGCAACAGGTCGTCGCCAGCGCCGCGCTCGGCAAGTCCAACAAGGAGATCGCCTACGAGCTGGGCATCTCCCACGCCACCACCCGCGTCCTCCTCTCGCGCGCCTACGCCCGCCTGGGCGTCCGCTCGCGCGCAGAGCTGTTCCGCCTCCCCGACATCCGCGCCCTGCGCGGCGACCCGGAATAGGCGCAACCGGGCCCTGTGCGGCCAGCCGGATCAGGGTGGTAGATTCGCCGGCATGCCGGCGCCGAAAGAGATCGAGGGATCCCTCGAATTTCTCGAAGCGGCGTATGCCTGGCATCTCCCCGAAGAGGAATGGCTGGCGCGACTGGCCGACGCGACCACGCGCGTGTGGGGGCAACCGCGGTGGGCCTGCGGCTTCACTTACGACGGCTCCGACGTATTCGACTTTCGCGTCTCGACGCCCGTCGTGCGCGGCGGACCGCCGGAAATCGCAGCTCTGGTCTTCCGGGGAATGTCGCAGCAGACCCCCGAGTTCCTGGCTCGCAACCTGCGGTCGGTCAGCCTGGGCTTCGGTCGCCCGCTGGGCGCGGTCAGCGACGAGAGCGACCAGGTGCTGTCGCGCCTCGAGACCGTCGATTTCTTCGGGCTCAACGGCCTGGACAGCAGCGCCAGGGGTTGTTTCATCGGCCTCGGCACCGAGCGCGCCGCCATGACTGCCGACGAGGTCCTGGTCTTCCAGCGGCTGGCGCAGCACCTGTCCTCGGCCTACCGGATCAGACGGCGCCTGGCCGAGCTGGAACAGCAACCGCTGGTGCACTGGGAAGCGTTGCTGAACCCCGACGGCCAGCTGCTGGAGGCGCGCGGCGAGGCCGAACCGGCCGACGCCCGCCAGGCCCTCCGCCAGGCCACCCGCCGCATCGATGGGATCCGCCGCTCGCGCCAGCGCGAGCCCACCGCTGGCTGGCACCCGCGCATCCGCGGTCGCTGGACCCTCATCGACGCCTTCGACCGCGGCGGCGAACGCTACATCGTCGCCCGCGAGAACCAGACCACCCCCGCTGGCCTCGCCACCCTGACCACCCGCGAGCAGCAGGTGATCGCCAGCGCCGCCTGCGGCCGGTCCAACAAGGAGATCGCCTACGAGCTGGGCCTGTCCCACGCGACCGTCCGGGTCCTGTTCGCCCGCGCCTGCCGCCGCCTGGGCGCGCGCACGCGCCGCGAGCTGTTCGAGCTGCCGGTGATCAGGGCGCTGCGGGGAGAGACACCCGCCACCGTCGACGTCCGCCAGCGCACGAGGAAGTCTCGATGACCAACACGAAGCGTGACGCGCTTGCCTCACTGAATTTCCGCGAAGGCGCGCACTCCTGAGAGGTCCGCCCGCCCCCGACCTGCCCACAGACCGCTACAAGGAACAAGACTGATACGACTGGGCGCGCGCTTGGCAAGCACCATCGCTGCGAAAATTCGCCGGGAGGCAGGTGTTCCCACCCTTCCAGCAGTCGCCCGCGGAGTCACGCGAGAAAGTCACGACGAAATTGCAAATCGTATCGCGCGGCATGCAGGCGACCATCTGGCCCGGCTCGATGCACTCGTTCGTCCAGTCCACTCTCTGCAGCACCAGACCCCGGCAGAACTGGTCAGTCTCGCACTCGGCCGACGCCCTGGTCAGACAATCCCTGCAGAGCTGCCCCGAATCGCAGTCGACCTGAACACTCACTACCGACACAAGACTGAATGCTCTCTTTACCTGCCCGTAGGAACCCACCACGACCACGTCGTTGAGTTCATCGCGCGGCCGTATCTCCGCCCCCGTCTTGCGAAGCATGTCAGAGACGCACTCCCAGTTTTTCCTCTTCTTGTCAGCCGGGAAAGGGTCCAAGTATCCCATGCCGTTCGGTGCTGCCTTGTTCAACACGAAGATGAATCTGAGCCGTCGACTCGGCTCATCCTTGACCTGTTCGCAGCCAGGAAACGGACAAGGGGCCTCAGGCGCTCCTTGAGCGCGCACTTCCAATACCTCCTTGCACTCGCCAGAGCCCGAGCCGCAGCCAGCGCAGGCAATGACGAGTACCAAGGCAGCCAGTCCGATAGATTCACAGGACAAGCAGCACCCGCGATACCAACGATTTTGCAATTTGCGACAATGACCCGGGTTAGGGGAATGGGTATTGATACCAGGCGAATCCTAGAGCTTCCGGTCGCTGGTCGCAACGTGGCTTTGTGACGCGGACCTCGTGATTCCCGGTCGCGGTCGGCGTAAACTCGATGATTTCGTAGGTGTTGTCCCAGGATGTCGACGCAGTTATGAAATTTCCGGTAGGGCCCCTGAGCTCCATATCGAGATCAGCACTCGGACGAGTGCTGTAGCTAGCGTAATCAGGGTCTTGATCCCATGTGATCACGATCCGGGTGACGCGATTAACCGTGAGAGGGATCGAGAAATTTATCGGGAAAGCTGAAGCACAGGAAATTGCCTGGGCCATCCAGTTTCCTTCCGTGCCATTGACGACCTTCATAGCACCGTATGACCAGATCCCTCCGGCGCCGTCCTTTTCGCTGAGCCGCGTGGACCCTTCGACGTTGTCTCTCGCGGTTACCATGATGATTGCTTTCACCGCCTCAGGCCATACCTCCAGAACTGGTTGCATTTCCATCATGAGCGCAGCGGTGCCTGTCACCATC
>JBKPRZ010000301.1:0-15205 GCA_046734815.1 Myxococcota bacterium
CCCGAGAACTACCCACTAGAACTTTCGTCAGCAGCGTCAGATGTGTATAAGAGACAGGGCAATATGACCGCGCCTGGTGCGCGGCCTCGGTGCTGGCCTTCCTGCGCAAGGCCGACCCGGAGGAGACGCGGTTCTACGAGCAATACAAGCCCAAGAATTTCGCCCGGGCCAAGGCGCGGCTGACCGAGGAGCTGTGGCAGCGCAACGTCTACCACCCGGACGAGGACCGCTTCATCTCGCACGTGCTGGCGGTGGTGAGCTTGCCGGTGGCGGCCATCCGCGCCCGCGAGCACAAGGACTGGGGGCTCAAGCGCAAGGACCGGCGCGATCCGGCGACGGATCAGCTGCTGTTCTCCAAGGTGTTCAACTACGTCACCCAGGTGCTGGCGGTGCCGCCGCCGGAGCTGTACCTGCGGCCTGAATCACCAGGCGAGCTGGACATGGCCAACGCCCGCGAGAAGACCCAGCTGGTGCCGTCCTTCGTCGTCGGGTCGGGGCTGCTGCAGGGGCGGCCGGAGAAGGACCTGGCCTATGTCATCGGCAAGCGGCTGACCCTGATGCGGCCCGAGCACCTGGTGCGCTGGCCGCACGTGGTGCCGACGGTGGCCGAGCTGCGGGTTGTGTTCCTGGCGGCGGTCAAGCTGGTGCAGCCCAACGCGGCCATCCGGCCGGAGCTGCAGCAGGCGGTGGGGCAATATCTGGCTCTGCTGCGCAAGACGGTGCCGCCGCAGCTGACCGAGCAGCTGGCGGTGGTGGTCCAGCGCTTCCTCGAGACCAAGGAGGAGGCGGACCTGCACGTCTGGTCCAACGCCGTCGACTACACCGCCACCCGCGCCGGCTATCTGATGTGCGGCGACCTCGACGTGGCGGCGCGGCTGGTGCAGACCGAGCCGGTGGCGGTGGGCAGCGTCGAGCCCAAGGAGAAGATCCGGGACCTCATCCAGTGGACGGTGTCGGACGAGTTCTTCGCCCTGCGTGAGCACCTGGGGCTGACCATCGGGTGACCATGTCCGCTTTGTCTCGCGAGGCAGAGCGGATCCGGATCGAGGCGCGCCTGGCCGGTGAGGCTCTGGCGCGCGAGGCCCTGCTGGCGGCGCGCGCCGAGGCGCTGGAGCGGCGAGCGGCGTTCAGTGCTGAGCAGCGGCGCGAGGACGAGCGGCGGGCGCGTGCGGCGCTGGTGCTGGAGGCGCGCGAGGCGGCGGCGGTGGAGGCCGAGCGTGAGCTGGACCAGGAGCGCCGGCTGCTGCGCGACCGCCAGATCCCCCTGGCCGACCGGCAGTGGGACCGGGAGGACCTGGAGCAGCAGGCGGCGCGCACCCTGGCCCAGGCGCGCGCCGCGCTCGAGCGGGTGGCCGGGGTGGGGGCGGAGGCGCTGCAGGCGGGGCTGGTGGAGGAGGAGCTGGATGCCGCCCGCACCCGGTCGGCGCAGGAGACCCGGCCGGTCGACCTTGCGCCAGAGGCCGCCCGGGGCGCGGCCCGGCTGCTGGAGCTGGCGGGTGCGCGCGTGCGTGACCATTACCTCACCGAGCGCAACCAGTCCCTGGTGCCCACCGGCCGCCCGCGCGGGGGACATCCGGCGGTCTCGCCGGGCGAGCTGTCTGCCATCGAGGCGGTGGCGGGGGTGAAGCTGCTGCTGGGTGAGGCCGGGGATCAGGTGCGCATCGAGGGGCTGGACGGGGTGGGGCGGGAGATCGCCCGGCGTGCGCTCGGGCGACTTCTGAACGGCGACAGCGTCGGTGGGGCGACCGCGGTGGGGGAGGTGGCGCGGCAGGCGCAGGCCGAGGTGGAGCGGGAGGTGGTGCAGCTGGGGCAGAAGGCCTTCCACCTGCTGGGGCTTCCGCTCGCACACCCGGACATCGTGCGGCTGGTGGGCCGGCTGAACTTCCGGACCAGCCACATGCAGAACCAGTGGAAACACGCCCTGGAGTCGGCCTTCCTGTGCGGGATGATCGCCGACGAGCTGCAGCTGGACCGGGCACTGGCCCGGCGGGCGGCCCTGCTGCACGACATCGGCAAGGCGCTGACCCACGAGCTGGACGGGGCCCACGCGGTGATCGGCGCCGAGCAGGCCCGGCGGCTGGGCGAGGCCGAGCTGGTGGCCAACGCCATCGGCGCCCACCACGCCGACGAGCCCTTCGCCAGCCCCTACGCGCACCTGGTGGCGGCGGCCGACGCCGTGTCGGGTGCGCGCCCGGGCGCCCGCCGCCACACCGACGACAGCTACGTCGCCAAGATCGCCGACCTCGAGCGCATCAGCCGAGGCTTTGCCGGCGTGGCGGAGGCCTTCGCGCTCCAGGGCGGGCGCGAGGTGCGGGTGACCGTGCGTGAACACGAGATCGACGACCGCGGGACGGTGGACCTGAGCATCGGGATCGCGAAGGCGATAGCCGAGCAGCTGAGCTTCCCCGGGCAGATCCGCGTCACCGTCATCCGCGAGCTGAGAGCCGTGGCGCGAACCGGCGAGTGACGCCGCGGCCCGATCGCCGTTCAATCCGGGCCATCTGCCCGGATATAGGAACGTTTTCAGTAGAAGTAGCGCACTGTATGAATGTATGCGACGTGTTTACGCATGTGTACTATGTAAGATAGACTTCGTTTTTGAACGCAAAAGCGGTAAAAGGTGGGACGTCGAGGGGGTGCAAATGCAACGCTCAGCGTTCGGGGCCCTGGTACTCGTTGTGCTCGCGGTGTGCCTGGCTGCTGGTCCAGCACACGCGCAATCAGGCCAAAACGGTTCTATCGTCGGCTCCGTGTTCGATCAGAGCGGCATGCCGCTCAAGGGGATCAAGGTAACGATCTCGTCGGACACGCAGATAGGTGGCGAGGTCAGCCGCTACTCGAACGACGAGGGTGGCTTTCGCTTCATGGCCCTGCACCCGGGGCAATTCGAGCTGCGGGCCGCGGCGCCCAAGATGCGGCAGGTGGTGGTCAAGGCCATCGCCGTCGGCGTGTCCGCGCCCACAGAGGTCAACGTGGTGATGGAGGTCGAGACCGCCACCGAGGAGATCGCGGTCATCGAGCGCGCGCCCATGGTCAACACGCGCACCGCCGCCATCAAGGAGACCATCGACCTCGACATGATCGAGTCCATGCCGCTGGACGGGCGCGACCAGCCCCACAACCAGCTGATCGGCATGGTGGCCGGCGCCTCGGGACGCAACGTGCGCGGCGGCACCTCGTCGCAGACCACGTTCACGCAGGACGGGTTCGACATGCGCGATCAGCAGCCGACCACCAAGACGTCGGCGGCCTACGAGATCCTCACCGGCGGTCACGGCGGCGACGCCCCGGCCTCGCCGGGCGCCTCGGTCAATCTGGTGACCAAGTCGGGCTCGAACAAGTTCGAGTTCGAGTTCAACGCCACCGCCGACAGCAACCGGCTGGCCTTCTTCAAGGACCAGGGCGACAACGGCGCCGCCACCTACTACTACGCGCTGAACCCCACCATCGCGGGGCCGATCGTCAAGGACAAGCTCTGGTACTTCTTCAACGCCGAAGGGCACATCATCCAGAACAACCGGAACTTCGATCCGGCGGGCATCTTCCCGGAGCGGCCGCCCTACAACAAGTTCATCCCCAAGGGCACCCTCAAGCTGACCTGGCAGCTCACCCGCCGCAACAAGCTGACCAGCCTGTCGAACTTCGACGCCGCCCGCGTGTACAACGGCAAGAACGGCGCCGGCGTCGAGCCGGAGGCCCAGGAGCGCGAGCTGCGGCGCCGGCTGTTCACCGGCCTGATCTGGGAATCGCTGCTGACCGACAGCCTGGTCCTGCGCAGCCAGGCCGGGTTCACCTACTTCGGCGAGCACATCTTCCCCGAGCTGTGCGTGACCGATCCCGAGTGCGACCACATCGCCCCGGTCCGGCAGTCGTTCCCGTCGGACCAGCAGTGGGTCAACGACGAGCGGCACGAGCGCAACGATTCGTACCACACCCAGTTCGTCAACCGCCTGGACTGGTTCGTCGACAGCAAGACGTTCGGTGAGCACAACCTGAAGTTCCAGAGCACGGTGTTCAACGAGCGGGACGTGGAGATGAGCTCGGTGCCCGGCGACCAGGTCATCCAGTACAACGGCAGCGCCGCCGGCGGGGCCGGACAGCGCGAGCCGCAGAACCAGACCACCTATTACTCGAACGATCCCCGGCTGTCCGATGCCCGCTACGGCTGGTACATCCAGGAGGTCAACTGGATGCGCCACGTGGGCACCATCAGCGATGCCTACCGCGCCACCCGCTACCTGACCATCGCGCCGGCCATCTCGCACATCTACGGCAAGTCGTTCAACGCCTACGGCGCGGGCAGCTTCTCGAACGGAGCCTTCTCTCCCGCCATCTCTTTCGCCTGGGACGCGACCCACGACGGACGCACCGTGATCCGCGGGAGCTACAGCGCCTTCGGCGACGTCGACATCAAGCGTTTCGCCGAGCACGCGCTGGGCAGCCGGGTCAGCCAGAAGTGCGACTGGAACCCGGACAACCAGTCATTCGACAAGAACTGCACCTACAGCGGCGGGGCCAGCCGCAACACCATCGGCTTGCCCTGCGGCAGCACCGGCGTAGACGACCTGGGCCGGGACTGCCGGGAGAAACTGCAGATCCCCCGCACCCACGAGCTGACCATGGGCGCCGAGCGGGAGGTGTTTCCGGGTCTGGCCATCGGCCTCGACGGCATGTACCGGGCGTTCCGCAACCAGTTCGACACCCGCGAGACCAACTACCGCTGGAACACGGCAGGGACGGGTCTGCAGGTGGGGGGCGCGTTCAAGAACGGCCGCAACCAGACGGTGAGCGACCTGGGAACCCCGGACTGGGCCAGGCGCAACTGGATGGGGACGACCTTGTCGGTGCGCAAGCGTGAGGGACGGTTCCGCTTGCAGGCCTCCTACACGCTGAGCAAGCTGCAGGGTGCCAACGGCCGCTACGGCGACAACCCCGGGCAGGACGTGTACCTGTGGGGCTACCTGCCGGACGACCACCGCCACGAGGTCAAGGCGCTGTCGACCTACCAGTTCACCAACTGGCTGAGCACGGGCATCCGCTACAGCTACCGCTCGGGCACGCCTTACAACCGCATCTACCGCAACCCGTACACGAACGGACAGACCGATTACCGGGCCCCGCAGGGGATCAACCCGGGCAACAACATCAACGACCCGTACGATGACCGCCAGCTGCGCCTGCCGGATCTGATGAGCTTCAACCTCCAGGCCCGGGTGAACCTGCTGCCGTTCATCGGGCAGCGGCTGGAGTTCTTCGTCGACGTGCTCAACGTGCTGGCCACCCGGACCATCACCGACGTCGAGGAGAACGACGGACCCAACTTCGGCCGGCCCAGCGATCGCCAGGATCCGTTCCGGATCCGGCTGGGGCTCAACTACAAGTACTAGGTGCCACCAGGCTTTTGCGGCCAGGGTTTGCGCGCGCGCAAATCCGCGGTAGGTAGGGGAACATGAACGGCATCCAGCTGCCGCCCGCGCTGCTGTACGGGGTGGGCGTGGTCCTGATGGTGTTCGGGGCGTTGCGGGCGTACACGCTGGGCTGGAAGCAGCGACCCAGGGCACAGGCGCGGGCGGAGCGGGAGCTGGAGAAGCTGGCCGGTGACGACTACGGGCAGCCACCCGCCGAGGAGGCGGTGGAGACGCCCGAGGCGAAGGAGCAAGGCGAGTCGCGCGCGGCCGGATGGTCAGCCGCCCCGGGCGGCAGCACCTACCGGCGGCACCTGTTCTTCGGCGTCCTCTGGGTGCTGATGGGCGCGTTCCTGGTCATCTCGACCATCCTGCACACCCGCTAGCTGCACGCCCAGTCAGCTGCTGGCGCTGGTGTAGTAGCCGATCGCCTTCTTCCAGACGGCGCGGGCGACGCCGGCGAAAGCGATGCCGCCCACGAACACCAGGCCGGCGCGGGGCACGGTCAGCTTGCCCAGCAGCGCCTTGGCTGGATAGGTGGTCAGCAGGGCCAGCGGAAAGACCACAGTGAACAGGTACAGCAGCACGTTCCGGAGCACGCCCCTGAACACGTCGATGGGCCAACGGCCGGCGTCGAAGATCGACTGGAACAGGTACGACAAATTGTCCACCCGGACGACCCAGAACGAAGCGCTGACCACCAGGATCCAGATCGAATAGAGCAGCAGCACCGACACCACCAGCAGCACCACCGCCACCAGCACATTGTTCGCGGCGGGCCAGCGGCCCAGCTTGGCGAAGGCGAAGGTCATCAGACCCAGGGCGCCGCACAGGTCCACCAGCTTCCAGGGCTCGAAGCGCGACGTGGAGACCAGGAACTGGGCGTCGGCCGGCTTCAGCAGGACGAAGTCCAGCGAGCCGGTGCGCACCCCCTCGACCACGTTGGTGAGGCTGGGGGTGACCCCGCCTTCCAGCACCGCCTTGAGCAGCGAGAACCAGGCCAGCACCACCAGCGCCTCGGGCCAGGTCCAGCCGGCCACCGACGAGCGCTTGGAGAACACCACCAGCAGCGGCACCAGGGTCACGCCCAGCCAGAACAGCGCCATGATGCCCTTGAAGAAGAAATCCAGCCGGTACTGCATGGCCAGGGCGGCGGAGATCCGCACCTGGATGGTCAGCAGCCGGAGGTAGCGTCGGACGGTGGTCACCGGGCGGTCACCCACCGAAGGCTACGAAACGTTTCATCCCCAGCTTCCACACCGTCAGCGCGCAGATCAGCATGACTGCGGTGTAGAGCCACTGGATGCCCAGGGCCATCAGGGCGGCGTGTTGATCGAGTCGTCCGATCGCCGTCTCGATGGGGAAACCGAGCATGTACCAGAAGGGCAGGGCCCGGGCCAGGCTGATGGCCCAGCCGGGAAGGAGCTCGATCGGCACAAGGTAGCCGGAGAGCACGAAATGGATCCCCAGCCACAGCTCGAACACCGACAGCGCGCTGTCGACGAACATGGCCAGGCTGCCGATCAGCACCATGATCACGAACTGCAGCAGCCAGGCGCCCGCCAGCGACAGCAGGAAGATCCCCAGCTGGGTCGGATCGGTCAACGCCAGCTGCCCCTTGCTGATCACGAACACCAGCACGATCAGCGGCGAGACCACCAGCGCGCGCAGCGGGACCGCGGCCAGGTGCTGGGCGCTGTAGGCCAGCAGCGGGTGCAGGGGGCGCAGCAGGCGGGAGGCCAGCCGCCCCTGCCGGATGTCCATGGTCAGCTCCCAGACCATCCAGGTGCTGGTCAAGATCCGCACCACCAGCGTCGTGAGATAATAGGTGTTCAGCTGCTGCTGCCCGTAGCCGCCCACCGGGCCGTCGGCGGCGACGGCGTTCCACAGCGCCATCATCACCAGCGGCATGTTGGTGGTGAGGATCCAGACCAGGAACTCTGCCCGGTAGGCCACCATCTCGGCGAACCCGATGCGCATCAGGGTCGGGTAGGCGCGCAGCGCGTGCCGGAAAGAGCGCGCGCGCTGGCGGGGCGAGCTGGGGCTTGCACGCGATGGGGCGCCACCCGGCAAGGAGGCAGAGGGGGGAGTCACGACGGTGCCTGCGCGGAGATCGAGGGGGCGCCGCTCCTCCTCGATCTCGCGGTGTGGGTCGATCCGTGGGTCATCGAGCTCACGGAAGGGGGTGGGTGGCGGCGCCGTCGGTGGTGGGGCTGGGCGGGGTGGCCACGGCGCTGCGGCCCTGCTGGAACACCTCGCGCATCACCTCTTCCAGCGGCGGATCCTCGACCGACAGGTCGCGCGCGGGCAGCGCCGACAGCAGGTCGCGGAGGGCGTCGTTCAGCCGCTCGGCCGGCACCGCCAGCACCGCCTCGGTGTCCGAGTGGCTGACCAGCTTGCCCACCCGGCCCAGCACGCCGACGTCGGCGGGGTCGGCCACGCGCACGGTGATGCGTTTTTCGGGGCGGATCCGGCGGGCCAGCTCGCGCAGGTCGCCGTCGTAGACAAGGTGGCCCTTGTCGATGACGATCACCCGCGGGCACAGGGCGGCCACGTCCTCCATGTAGTGGCTGGTCAAGATCACGGTGGCCCCGTGCCGCTCGTTGTAATCGCGGATGAACTGGCGCATGCGGGCCTGCATCGAGACGTCCAGGCCGATGGTGGGCTCGTCGAGGAACAGCACCTTGGGGCGGTGGAGCAGGGCCGCCGCCAGCTCGCACTTCATTCGCTCGCCCAGCGACAGCTGGCGGGTGGGCTTGCCGATGAGCGCGCCGATGTCCAGCAGCTCGACCAGCTCGGCCAGGGTGCGGTCGGCCTCGGCTTTGGGGATGTCGAACAGCGCCCGGTTCATGGCGTAGGTCTCGGCCGGCGGCAGGTCCCACAGCAGCTGCTGCTTCTGGCCCATGACCAGGGTGATGGTGCGCAGGAAGGCGGGCGAGCGCTCGCGCGGGACGAACCCGGCGACCTTCGCCTCGCCGCTTCCGGGGTACAGCAGCCCCGACAGGATCTTCAGGGTGGTGGTCTTGCCGGCGCCGTTGGGGCCCAGAAAGCCCACCCGCTCGCCGGCGGCGATGTCGAAGCCGACGTCGACCAGGGCGTGCACCGATTCGAAGCTGCGGTGGAACAGCGAGCGCAGCGCGGGCAGGAACCCCGGGGGCCGCTTGTGCACGCGGTAGGTCTTCGAGAGCTTGCGGACCTCGATCATGGAGCGACGGGGGTGGACGGGCGCGGCCACAGCCAGGCCGCCCCGCGCACGCCGCTGGAGTCGCCGTGGCGGGGTGGGCGCAGCGGCGTGGTGACCGCGTCGGAGAAGGCGTGCCGCGTCCACAGCGCCGGGATGTTGCGGTACAGCCGCTCGATGCGCGACAGGCCCCCGCCCAGCACCACCACGTCGGGGTCCAGGACGTTCAGGATGGACGCCAGCGCGCGCGCCATCCGGTCCTCATACCGCGAAAGCGTGGCCTGCGCCGCCGGCTCGCCGGCCTCGGCTTGCTGGACGATGGTGGCGCCGTCGATGGCGGCGCCGCCGTGGCGCTGGTGGTCGCGGGCAATGCCCGGCCCCGACAGGAAGGTCTCGATGCAGCCGCGCCGGCCGCAGTAGCAGTCCGGGCCCGGGTACTCGTCGGGCGTGGGCCAGGGCAGGGGGTTGTGGCCCCACTCGCCGGCGATGGCGTTCTGGCCCACCAGCACCCGGCCGTCGACGGCCACGCCGCCGCCGACGCCGGTCCCGATGATCACGCCGAACACGACGTGGGGGTACGGGCCGGGCGGGCCGGTATGCGCGCCGGATCCGTCCACCGCCTCGGACAGCGCGAAGCAGTTGGCGTCGTTGGCCACGCGCACCGGCCGCCCCAGCCGCTGCTCGAGGTCGCGGTCGAGCGGGTGGCCGATCAGCCAGACGCTGTTGGCGTTCTTGACCAGGCCGGTGGTCGGCGAGACCACACCGGGGATCCCGATGCCGATGCTGGCGCGCGCGCCCGCCGCCTCCTCCAGGCGTTCCACCATGCCCACCAGCGCGTCCACCGTCGCGCCGTAGTCGTGCTGGGGCGTGGAGACGCGGAAGCGCGCGCGCTGCTCGCCTGCATCGTCGAGGGCGACGCCCTCGATCTTCGTGCCGCCGAGGTCGATGCCGATGCGCATCGCGCAACCGTACCACGGCCCGGCTCACGTTCGTCGGAGAAGGCGCCGATGGGGAGAGCCATGATCCGTGGTGGGGTGTGCCTGCTCGTGTTCGCGCTGCTGGGCGCATGCACCAAGGTCAACGAACAGCCCCCGCCGCCGCAGCCGGCTCCGCTGGAACAGGTTCCCGTTCCGCGCCCCGCCGCTGCCACCAGGCCGACCCGGACGTTGAAGTCGGCGACCTGGACCAGTTCCTGGGTGGCGGATCAGACGCGTCCGCCGACGGCGAAGCTGCCCGCGCGGCCGGATGCGGCGCCCGCCGGAACCCTGAACGGCGACCCCAACGGGCTGAAACGCGAAGCGCTACAGCAGGTGCTGGACGCGGCGATGCCCTCGTTCGCCGCCTGCTTCGACGGCAGCCAGGGCTCGCTGACCGTCTCGCTCTCGTTCGACGCCGACCCGAGTGGCCGGGCGAGCAACCTTCGCGTGCAGGGCGGCGGCGCGGGGCCCGAACGGTGTGTGTCCGGTGTGGCCGCGGGTCTGGCCCTGCCGACCTTCAGCGGGGACCCCGTTCCCGTGCACTTCCCGCTGAGCATCCGGGGCTCGACGTCCACGCCCGCGCCCGCCGCGGCCAAGGCCGAGCCGCCGCCCGCGCGGCCCGCCCCGGTGTTCGTCAATCCCTGAGGCCCGCCCCGGTGTTCGTGCACACCCTGAGGCGGGGGCCCGGGGGCGCTAGAACCGCATTCCGCGCTTGGCGCGGAACATGAACCACTTGTAGCCCAGGTACACCGCACCCGCCGCCGCGCCGGTGCCGAGGATCGGAAAGCCCAGGGTGAGCAGTAGGCCCGCTCCGCCGGCCGCACCCAGCGCCATAATTCCCTTCTTCTTCGACTCTTCTCGGTCGCGGGCCATAAGGCTCGTCATGGTTTCCTCCTGGTGACGCTCAAGGATAGCATCGCGGCGGCGTGCATGCGCAGCGCCGGCCCGGGGAAACCATGCAGCGCCCGCGGCCAGCGGCAACCTCCGGAGGCATCGTGGTTCGTCCCGGGTCGTGCATGGCGGTTCGCCGTCGAGGAATACGGGTGGGGCGCCCCGACGCGCGCGGAACCTCTGCGCTATCCTGTCGCTGTCGCCTGGGCCAGGGCCTTGGTGTAACGTCGGTGGATTCCGCGGGCGATGAAGCGGCATGGCAAGCGAGGGCATCAACCAGGCGCGGGAAGACGGCGAGGGGGCTGGGGAGCCCGTCCCCGCCCCGCCCGCCGTACCCGCCGCGGAGACCCGCCGCCGGCTGCTGTCGGTCGACGACGATCCGATGCAGGGGCGCATCCTCACCGCGCTCTTCCGCGACACGCCCGGGCTGACGGTGACGGCGGTGCACGACGGCACCGCCGCGCTGAATGAGGTCGCCGCCGACCCGCCCGACATCGTGGTGCTGGATCTCGGCCTGCCGGGCATCAGCGGGCTGGAGGTGCTGCAGCGGTGCAAGACCATCGCGCCCGACATCCCGGTGATCGTGTTGACGGGCTACACCGACGTGCGGACGGCGGTGCAGGCGATCCAGCTGGGCGCCTACCAGTTCCTGACCAAGCCGATGAACACCGACGAGCTGACGGTGATCGTGCAGCGGGCGCTGGAACGGTCCGAGCTGCTGCAGCAGATCGAGAGCCTGCGCCGCAAGGTGGGCGGCGGCAGCGCGCTGGGGTCGTTGCTGGGTGGCAGCCCCGGCATGCAGTCGGTGGTGCGGCGGGTGCGGCAGGTGGCGACCTCGAACTTCACCGTGCTGGTCCAGGGCGAGACCGGCGTGGGCAAGGAGCTCGTCGCGCGCGCCATCCACGAGGAGAGCGGCCGCGCCGGCCGCCCGCTGGTCCCCATCGACTGCGGCGCCATCCCCGAGAACCTGCTGGAGTCCGAGCTGTTCGGACACGAGAAGGGCGCCTTCTCGAGCGCCGACCGCAAGAAAGAGGGCCTGTTCGTCATCGCCGAGGGCGGGACCCTGTTCCTCGACGAGATCGGCAACCTGCCCCCCGGCATCCAGGCCAAGCTGCTGCGGGTGATCCAGGAGCGGAAGGTGCTGGCGGTGGGGTCGACCACCCCGCGCAACCTGGACGTGCGTTTCATCGCCGCCACCAACGTGCCGCTGGAGACGGCGGTGCGCGAGGGGCGTTTCCGTCAGGACCTGTATTATCGCCTGACCGAGTTCACCATCGTGGTGCCGCCGATGCGCGATCGGGCCGATGACATCGTGCTGCTGGCCAACCGCTTCCGCCAGGAAGCCAGCCTCGAGCTGTGCCGGCCGGTGGCGGCGATCAGCGACGAGGCGGCGCGCATCCTGCGCGCGCACAGCTGGCCAGGCAACGTGCGCGAGCTGCGCAACGTGATCCGACAGGCGGTGCTGCTGGCTCCGGACAGCGTGATCGAGGCGGATCAGATCCAGCCGTTGCTGGCCGGCTGGGACGCCCCCAGCGAGCCGATGGCGACCGGCGGCGGGACCAGCCTCAAGGAGATCGCCGACGCGGCGGTGGCCGAGGCGGAGAAGCGAGCCATCTCGGAGACGCTACAGAAGACCAACGGGAACAAGAGCCAGGCCGCGCGCCTTCTGCGCGTCGACTACAAGACCCTGCACCTGAAGGTCAAGCGCTACGGGCTGGGCTCGAGCGACTCCTGATCCTGGGGCAGGCGTCGGAAGATCGCCCCCGCGATGGCGCCGGCCACCGCGCCCAGCAGCACGCCCGAGACGTACCAGAACATCGTGTGCACCTCGGATTTGAGCAGGTCGCCGAGCGCGCCGAAGAAAAGCCCGCCCAGCACGCCGCCGGCGTACAGGCCGGTCATCTCCGACTCGAAGTGGTAGTCCGTCGATCCGTTGGTCATCCGAGCAGCCTCCAGCGGGGCAGTATGCGGGTCAGGACCCCCGCCGGGCAAGGCCCGGGGCCGGGCAGAACCGCGCAGGATTCGCCACCTCGTGTAATAGTGAGCCACATGTGGGTCACGGCCCTCTGGCGGACGGCAGCGGTGGCGGCGGCCGCGCTGGCGGCCGCGGCCTCCGCGCGGGCCGAGACCGTGGATCCGCCCGGAGGGCTGGCGGGGCTGCCGTCCGACCGGGTGATCGTGGTCAAGGTGCCGCCGCCGGTGCCCGCGTTCCAGATGGGCTTCGAGGGCATGCACGTGCTGAGCGAGGACGGCGACCTCGCCCACCCCAACGAGTCGGCCAGCGCCGCCGGGCTGCGCTTCATCTTCCAGGAGGGCCAGACGATCCGGCAGCACCTGACCTTCGCCCACCACTGGGAGCAGGAGGGGCCGGTGACCCGGCGGGGTTTCCGGCTGGACCTGCTGTCCCTGGGCTTTCCGATCCCGATCGTCGGCGGCACGTTCCGGCTGGCGGTCGAGCCGATCCTGCGCGTGTTCCGGGGCGAGGTGTTGTTCGTGTCGGAGAACGCCGGGCCCAGCCACGCTCTGTTCCGGCTGCAGAGCGGCTTCGCGCTGGGGCTGAACGCCGAATACCGCAAGTGGTTCGCCACCTTCGAGCCGCTGTCGATCGACCTGCGTTACCTGTCGGTCACCGAGGCGGAGAGCAAGGCCGGGCTGTCGCGGATCTGGTCGATGGCCTTCGTGCTGGGGCGGGAGTTCTAGCCGCCGCTCGTTCGGGGGGCCGGGCTACTCGCCGACCACGGCCAGGCCGGGGGCGCGGCCCTTCTCGAGCAGGCCGGTGAAGAAGTCGTTGCCCTCGGCGTCGATGACGATGAAGGCGGGGAAGTCCTCGACCTCGATGCGCCAGATGGCCTCCATGCCCAGCTCGGGGTACTCGAGCACCTCCACCTTGCGGATCGAGTGTTCGGCGAGGCGGGCGGCGCCGCCGCCGATGGAGCCCAGGTAAAAGCCGCCGTGCTTGCGGCAGGCCTGCCGCACCTGGGGCGAGCGGTTGCCCTTGGCCAGCATGACCATGCTGCCGCCGTGGGACTGGAAGAGGTCGACGTAGGCGTCCATGCGGCCGGCGGTGGTGGGGCCGAACGAGCCCGAGGCGTAGCCCTCGGGGCGCTTGGCCGGGCCGGCGTAATAGATGGCGTGATCGCGGAAATAGGCGGGCAGCTCCTCGCCGCGGTCCAGGCGTTCCTTCAGCTTGGCGTGGGCGATGTCGCGGGCGACGATCAGCGGGCCGGTGAGCGACAGGCGGGTGGCGATCGGGTGCTTGCGCAGCTCGGCCAGGATGTCGCGCATGGGCTGGCGCAGATCGACCGCGACCACCTTGCCGCCGAGGTCCTCGTGGGTGACCTCGGGCAGGTAGCGGGCGGGGTTGGTCTCCAGCTGCTCGAGGAAGATGCCGTCGGCGGTGATCTTGCCGAGCGCCTGGCGGTCGGCCGAGCAGGAGACGCCCAGGCCCACCGGGCAGGAGGCGCCGTGGCGGGGCAGGCGGATCACGCGCACGTCGTGGGCGAAGTACTTGCCGCCGAACTGGGCGCCGATGCCGGTCTTCTGGGCCAGCTCGAACACCCTGGCCTCCATCTCGAGATCGCGGAAGGCGCGGCCCTGATCGTTGCCGGAGGTCGGGAGGTTGTCGAGGTAGCGGGCGCTGGCCAGCTTGACGGTCTTGAGGGTCAGCTCGGCCGACAGGCCGCCCACGACGAGGGCCAGGTGGTAGGGCGGGCAGGCGGCGGTGCCCAGGGTGCGCAGCTTGTCGCCGACGAACTTCAGCAGCGAGTCGGGGTTCAGCAGCGCCTTGGTCTCCTGGTAGAGGAAGGTCTTGTTGGCCGAGCCTCCCCCCTTGGCCAGGAAGAGGAACTTGTAGGCGTCGCCGGGGGTGGCGTAAAGCTCGATCTGGGCGGGCAGGTTCGAGCCGGTGTTCTTCTCGGTGTACATGTCGAGCGGCGCCATCTGCGAGTAGCGCAGGTTCTTCTCGGCGTAGGCCTGGTGCACGCCTTTGGCCAGCGCCTGCTCGTCGTCGCCGAAGGTGAACACGTTTTCGCCCTTGTAGCCGATGACGATGGCGGTGCCGGTGTCCTGGCAGCCGGGCAAGACGCCGCCGGCGGCGATGTTCGCGTTCTTGAGCAGCTCGAGGGCGACGAAGCGGTCGTTGTCGGAGGCTTCGGGGTCGGCGAGGATGTTCGACAGCTGCTGCAGGTGGCCGGGTCGCAGCAGGTGGGCGATGTCGATCATTGCCTGGCGCGTGAGCAGGGTGAGCGCTTCGGGGTCCACCTGCAGGGCGGGGCGGCCGCGCAGGTCGAAGGTGGAGACGCCCTCGC
This sequence comes from Myxococcota bacterium, assembly GCA_046734815.1. Classification (GTDB taxonomy): domain Bacteria; phylum Myxococcota_A; class Polyangia; order Fen-1088; family Fen-1088; genus CAVYGB01. The sequence continues at coordinate 14,762 of JBKPRZ010000301.1, forward strand.
TGCCCAGCTTGCGGAAGGGGGTGTTGTCGGGACCGTGCTCGAACAGCTTCTGGAACTGGAATGCCATGTCAGTTCGTCTCTGCCGCCCGGAGGGGAGCTACCCGCACGCGGACCATGCCTTCGTCCACCTCCAGCGCGCGCAGCACGGGTGTACGATAGGCGAACATGAAACGCACCTGGATTCCGCCCTGCTCCTGCTCGCGGATCCAGACATAGCGAAACCCTTCGTTGAACACGGCGTGCCGCCCCAGCGGCAGCAACGAGTGCGCGCGCGGCAGGGTCACGGCGACCCCGCGGGGCTGGGCCAGCGCGTACTGGCGCGCGCCTTCGGCGGACCCGGCGAAGGGGACCTCGGCGATCAGCTCGCTGTCGGGCTGGGGCGTGTCGACGGCGTGTCCGTCGGGGGCGCGGTAGGTGAAGTGGGGCCCCGGCGTGCCGGGGGGC
>JBKPRZ010000302.1:0-5620 GCA_046734815.1 Myxococcota bacterium
GGACACGGCCCGGCCGCCCGGCGACGCCGCCCCGCCTCCCCCGGACGCTGCCCCGACCGCACCCGACGCGACCGCCAGCCCGCCTCCGCCATCGCCCGATCCCACTCCGCTGCCCGCGGTCGACGCGGCCCCGCAGGAGCCGCCGCGGGCGCTGCTGGTGGTCGGTGATCCCGCGCTGATCGCCACCGACCGGGCCGTCCAGGAGCGCCTGGCCGCGCAGGCGACGGTGGAGGTGCGCGGCCAGACCGAGGCCACCGCCGACCAGGCGCGCGACAAGGCGCTGGTGGTCATCACATCCAGCGTGACCGTCGCTGGGCTGGATCCGGCATTCGGCTCCGTGCCGGTTCCGCTCATCTTGCTCGAGCCCAACCTGATGGGTCAGATGCAATTGACCGGGCCGGGCGACAGCGATCACGGTGCCACCGGTCGCACCGAGACGACGCTCACCATCACCGACGACCGGCACCCGCTGGCCGGCGGCCTCAGTGGCAGCGTGGTGGTGTACGCCATGCCCTGGCGGCTGGCCTGGGGCGTTCCCGGTCCGGACGCCATCAGCGTGGCCGCGGTCCCCGCCGATGCGACCCACAAGGCCATCTTCTATTACCCGCCCGGCTCGCGCATGGTGGGCGTCACTGCCCCGGCCAAGCGGCTGGCCTTCTTCCTCCATGACAACCGCGACGAGAACCTCACGCCCCCGGCGATCACGCTGCTGGACGCGGCCATCGCCTGGATGCTCCGGTGATTGCTTGACCCGTTGCGGTCAGGCGTGACATCCGGGCGCAGCGGGCGTCTCCATGGTAGGTGACACAAGTGCCCACGGCGGGCCACGCCTTCTCAACTCGCAGCCGTCCCGTCCGACGATTTTGCTGCCCCATGCTCCTGGTCCTCCTGCTGCCCGGGGCGGCGCACGCTCTCGACCTGCGCCAGAGGCCTTTTTCGACGCGTTCGTGGGATCGTTCCGAGAGCCTGCAGGGGCTGGCCCAGGGTCCCGACGGCATGTTGTGGATCGCCTCGAAGGCGGGCCTGTCCCGCTTCGACGGGGATCGCTTCGTGGAGGTCGATCTCGGCGACGATGGCGAACGCCCCTGGTTGCGCCGGGTGCTGGCACCCGGCGACGGCTCGGTCTGGGTGGCCACGGGCGCTGGCACGCTGGGCTTTTCCGCCGACGGTCGGCTGCTGGCCCAGCACGACCAGCGCGGCGCCGCCCTGCTGCGCCTGTGGCCCTACCGCACGGGCGGCGAGGCCCAGCGCCTGCGCCGCTTCTCCGACGATGATGGCCTGCCCGATCCCTGGGTCTGGGCGATGGTGGAACAACCCGGCGTCGGCATCTGGGTGGGTACCGAGAACGGGCTGGCCCTGCTGACCGGCGGTCATTTCCGCAGCTACAGCGACGGGCTGCCCTCGACCCTGGTGACCGCGCTGGCCCTGGCGCCCGACGGCGCGTTGCTGGTGGGGACCGCCGCCGGCGTGGTGGTGCGGCGAAAGGACCGGTTCCTGCCCACGCCCATCACCCAGCCTGTCGTGAGCGTCGCCCAGGACCGCGCCGGCCGCCTGTGGGCCTGCATCCGCGACCAGCTGCTGCGCGTGGATCCCGACGGCACCCGCAAGAGCTTCCCCACCGACGGCACGCCCGCGGCGGTGGTGGTCGATCCCGAAGACAACGTCTGGGCCGGCGACGCCGTCGTGTTCGCGGGCGGCGAGCGGGTCGACCCGCCCAGCCTCAGCCCCAGCGGCCGCAACAGCCTGCTGGTGGACCGTGAAGGGAGCATCTGGGGCACCACCCGCGAGGGCAAGGTCAGCCAGATCCGCGCCCCCTGGGTGCGCAGCTTCGGCCCGCCCGAGGGGCTGCCCGGGCAGGTGGTCTTCTCGGTGCTGGCCGCGCGCGACGGCTCTATGTACGTGGCCACCCAGGGCGGCCTGGCCCGCTACGCCGACCACACCTTCAAGCTCTGGCCCACCGGCGACGACGTCGGCTGGGGGTGGCGCAACCTGGCCGAGGGTTTTCCCGGCACCCCCAATGCCGGCATCTGGGTGGCCAGCAGCCGACTGTCCCGCGGCGGGCCCGGCGGCTTCCACATGGTGCTCAACACCGATCCGCCGCTGGCCGAGATCGACTTTCCCAGCGTTGTCGCCACCCGCGACGGCGATCTGTGGCTGGCCCAGTCCGACACCGGCCTGTTGCGGTTCAGCCGCACCGATCTGTCGGCGCCCACCTTGCGCCTGCGGCCGCAGGACGGCCTGTGCAGCGCCGGCCTCACCCACGGCATCGAGACCGCCGACGGCTCGTTGTGGTTCGTCAGCGAATACGGATCGCAGCCCATCGGCGCCACCCGCGTACGCAACGGGAAGGCACGCTGTTACGGCCCCGCGGACGGCTTGCCAGCCGCCCAGATCGGCGCCGTCGCCGAGGACAGCGAGGGCACGGTCTGGCTGGGGGCCGGGTGGGGCGCGGGCCTGGTGCGCTTCAAAGACAAGCGCTTCCGGACCATCCCGGCGGCGGTGGGGCTGCCGCGCGCCAACATCACCGGGATCCTCGACGACCACCGGGGCTATCTGTGGATCGGTTCGGAGGCGGGGGTCTGGCGGGTGGCGAAGGGCGATCTGCACCGCTGCGCCGACGTGGGCTGCGCCGCCGTGCACGCCACGGTCTTCGGCCGGGAGGAGGGGATGCGCGCGGCCGAATGCACCGGTGCCTTCCAGCCCAACATGGCCCTGGATGCGCAGGGCAACGTCTGGGTGGCTACCTTGAAGGGCGTCAGCGTCTTCCCGCCGCCCGAGCAGGCGCAGCGCCCGGTGGTCACCCCGATGATCGAGGAGATCCGGCTGGACGGCGTGCCCGTCGACGGAGGCTCACGCATCCGCCTGGGGCCGATGAGCCACGACCTGGTCATCCGCTACACGGCGCCGTCTTTCCTGGAGGCGGGTCGGCCGCGCCTGCGGCACCGGCTGCTGGGATACGACCCGGACTGGGTCGCGGCTGGCTCTCCCGCGCTGGCCCACTACCGCGGCCTGGGCCCGGGGCGCTACCAGCTGGAGATCGCCACCGCTGCCGGTCCGACCGCCCTGCGCCTGGAGGTGGTCGCCGTGCCGCCGCTGTGGCGCACACCCTGGTTCATCGCTGCGCTGGTGATGGCGACGGCCGGCGCGGTGCTGGCCTTCCACCGCATGCGGGTGGCCCGCCTGCAGCTGCAGCACCGGGCGATCAGCCGCGAGCGGGCCCGCATCGCCCGCGACCTGCACGACGGGCTGGCCCAGAAGCTGACCGCCATCGGCCTGCTGACCGATCGTGTACGCCAGGAGGCGCCCGATCAGCACGCCTCGCAGCGGCTGGGCCAGATGCGCGAGATCGTCGGCGCCGCCCACGCCGAGCTGCGGGGGGCGATCTGGGATATGCGCGACAGCGGCGAGGCGGACAAGCGACTGGAGGTCCTGATCCAGCAGGTCATCGCCGATCAGGTGATCACGCCGCCCACGGCGATCCAGCTGCACACCGGCGGCCAGTCGGTGCCGGTGCGTGGCCTGCTGGCGCACGAGGTGCCGCTGGTGGTGAAGGAGGCGCTGACCAATGCCCTCCGCCACGCCGAGGCGCGCACCATCGAGGTCGGGATCCTGTCGGACGAGGAGGGCTTGCACGTCTGGGTGCGTGACGACGGCAAGGGCTTCTCGACCGATGCGGCCCGCTCGGGCGGCGCCTTCGGCCTGATGGGCATGCACGAACGCGCCCGCCGGATCAGCGGCACGCTCACCACCCACAGCGAGCGCGGCCGGGGCAGCGAGGTCTCGCTGTTCGTGCCCACGGACTCGCGGAGCCAGGAACAGACATGAGCCAGACCATCGAACCCGCCACGGACATCCGGGTGCTGCTGGTGGAGGACAACTTTTACACCCGTCTGGGGACCGCCGCCTTCCTGCGCGGCCAGCCCGGCATCGAGATCGTCGGCCAGGCCGAGGACGGCGCCCACGCGCTGGAGCTGTTCGCCCAGCTGGCCCCCGACGTCACGGTGGTGGACCTGCGCATGCCGCGCATGGACGGCTTGCAGCTCATCGGCGCCCTGCGCGCCCGGGTGCCAGACGCGCGCATCCTGGTGCTGACCCACTACCAGGGCGACGAGAACATCTTCCAGGCGCTGAAGGCCGGGGCCAGCGGCTATCTCACCAAGGAGACGCCCGGCGAGGAGCTGCTGGCGGCGGTGCAGGCGGTGGCGGCGGGTGAACGTTTCTTCCCGCCCGAGATCGCCCGCCGGATCGAGGCCAGCGCCAGCCGCCCGCAGCTGACCCGCCGCGAGCTGCAGGTCCTGGAGCAGATCGCCGACGGCGCCTCCAACCGCGAGACCGCCACCGCGCTGGGCATCTCCGAGCGCACGGTGGGCCTGTACGTGAGCAGCATCCTCAGCAAGCTGGGCGCCCGCAGCCGCACCGAGGCCGTCTCCATCGCCCTCTTCCGCGGCATCCTGCAGAGCGGCCCCCTGTGACCATCAGAACGACGCGAGAAAGGCGGCCAGGGCGGTCAGCTGGGCGCTGCGCGCTTCGTTCCCATGGCGCAGGAGGTCCCGGTTCGAGTAGTCACCCCGCAGCTCCAGCCGGATCTCGTAGTTCGACCCCACCGTGATCCCGCCCTGCAAGGTGGTCTCGAACAGGTTCACGTCCTGGGTCAGCCCGCCGTAGCCGCCCTTGCGGGTGGCCAGCGCCTCCGCGCGCATGGCGATGTACAGAAGCTCTCCCAGCACGAACCGCCCCATCAGCGCGCCTCCGATCCAGTACGCGTCGCCGTCCTTGGAGTAGTCCACGTTCAGGTTGATGGCCACCCGCTCGCCGAAGCTCTGACCGGCCACCAGGTCCAGCAGCAGCCGGTTGCTCCCCTGATCCTGCGCGGGGCCTTCCTTGCCCAGATAGGCGGTCAAGGACAGCGAGGTGGCGGTGGTCGGGGTGAAGCCCACCGACAGCCCCAGCGTCTTCCAGGCGTTGTTGTCGGGATCGTTGTTGGTCGCGCCGTTGACCAGGCTGGCCTGCACGCTCAAGAGCTCGTTGGGCTTGAGGGTCAGCCGCAGCCCGGTGTGCACGAACGGGATGCCGTTGAACAGCAGCGAGCGCGAATACAGCCAGTTGCGGTTGGACTCGGTCACCTCCGCGCCCGCGGTGGTGTTGAACTTGCCGGCGTCGAAGGTGGCGATGCCCAGCCGCGCGGTGGCGTAGGCCTGCTGGATGATGAAGGCCCCGTTGTACAGGGCAGCCGCCGGGATGGGGTCCGATCCCGCCACGCTGGACCGGTTGATGATCGCGCCCACCTGGCCGTAGCCCAGGTCCACCCGCAGCCCCACCGGGTCGGCGTCCATCTGCAGCGCCAGCTTCGCGTAGGCCAGGGTGAACGTGTTCCCCAGGGTGTCGAACACGCGCAGATCCGGGTCCTCGATCGAGCTCGCCCCGCTCAGCTTGTACAGGTAATAGCTGTCGACCAGCCCCTCCCACTTCAAATTTGCCAGCACCCCCGCGGGGCCGCTCGACTCCAGCGGCGGCGGCGGCAGATCGATCGGCGGCTGCGCGCCCGGATCGACCACCGGCGGAGGGGCGGGGGGCAAGGGCGGCACCACCGGCGGCGGCGGCTCGGGCTCGGCCGGGGGCC
>JBKPRZ010000303.1:0-3867 GCA_046734815.1 Myxococcota bacterium
GCTGCCGTGATGAGCGCGCGGGCGCCGGCGCCGTCCGTCCAGCCGCTGCCGGACCTGGCGACCGCGTCGGCGGCGGTGGTGCCGCCGCCGATCCAGTGGCCACCCGCGGGGGCCCCTCCGCAGCCGGCGCCGGATCGCAGCGGGGCCGGACCGGGGGGTGCGTCTCACCCGGAAGGTGTGTTCGAGGCGCCCGCCGAGCTGTCGCGGTCGCTGCGCATCTACGAGCGATTCCCCTCGCTGCCCGGCGCCCTGTCACGACCGGGGATGAGCTACCGGATCTCGCTCCGGATCTGCGTCGCCGCCGAAGGGGCGGTGTCCAGCGTGCGCCTGGTCCAGGGGGCGGACCGGACACTGGACGCCGAGGTGGTCGCCGCCGCCCAGACCTGGCGATACCGTCCGCTGCGGATCGGCGGGGTGACCCGCCCTTTCTGCCACGACCTCCACGTCACCTACAGCTGCGAAGGCCGCCGCTGAAGCATCAGCGGATCGCCACCGGCGCGACCGTCGACCCCGTGCCGCCCTGGATCTTCAGCGGCTGCAACGCCAGGGCGAATTCGTGCACCCGCTTGGCGGCCAGCTCGTCCAGCTTCAGGTTCTCGAGGATGTGGATGCCATGGACCACCAGCAGGATCTGGTGAACCGGCGACGACAGCTGGGGGTCGGGGTTGGGGTCCACCTCGACACCGGCGTTGTCCGCTCCGACAAGCATGGGGTCTTGCCGGGCCAGCCATTCCGCGGCGGCGGCCCCGATCCCCGGGCGGGTCTTCGAATAGCGGGGGTTGTCCTTGCCCCACAGCTTGCCCCAGCCGGTGTGCACGATGACGCCATCGCCCGGCTGCAGCTTCATCTTCTGCCGCTGCAGCGCCTGCTGCAGATCCTGGGGCGTGATCTCGTAGGTGTCGGGCAACATCTCCACGTTCTTCGAGGCGGCGACGTCGATGAGTACCCCGCGCGTGAACAGCGCGCCGACGTTCTCGACACCCAGCTTGGTGAAGCCGGTGCGGGTCGCCGTTTCCTCCAGCTTGAAGCAGTTGTAAAGACTGTCGCCGATGGTCTGGTGGGAGAAGGCATCGAACTGGGTTCCCACCTGGCCGATCTCGGAGAAGACGATCTCCTCGTTGGAACCGCGGCGATTCGACCCGGGGTTCATGACCGTGCGCTTGGTGTAAAGCTCGAACCGGCGCGTGCCGAAGAACGGCATCGTCGCGGTCAGCACGCGGCCCAGCTCGATGACCTCGCCGGTGCGTATCAGCCGGACCGCGCGCAAGACCGTCGCGGGCTTCATGTGGTTGGCCGACCCGCGCTGATCGTCCGCTCCCCATTTCGAGGGGCAACGTTTGCCGGGCTCGGGTGGTTGCCAGGTCTGAGCCCGGGCGGCGGCGCTGCCCCCGGTGAACACCAGCACGAGGGCCATGATCCTGCAGAGTGCGACGTGCATGAGTAGCGACCTCCCGGGGCGGCGGGGCGCCGCAGGAGATGAATATCCGAACGGCCCGGCCCCGCAAAGGTCCACGCCGGCGTTCCGCCCCCGCATGGCCGTAAATGCCCGATCATCGTCCTTGAGCCACCGCCCCACCGGGGGCAGGATTCACTGCCATGCGCCGCGTGGTGATCGTCGCCTTCGACGACCTGCAGCCGCTGGATGTCGTGGGCCCGCACGACGTCTTCGCCGGCGCCGGCCAGACCCTCATCCAGCGGGGATCGAAGCGCGCCGGCTACACCCTCGAGCTCGCCGCCCCCCGCCCCGGGCGCCTGGTCGGCGAGGGCGGCCTGGGCCTGTACGCCACCACCGCCCTTGCCCGGGTCACCGCCGGACGCCCGGTCGACACCCTGATCGTTGCGGGTGGCCTGGGCACGCGCATGGCCGCCCGCGATCCGCACATCCTGCAGCAGATCCGCAAGGCCGCCGGGCGCGCCCGGCGCGTGGCCTCGGTGTGCACGGGCGCCTTCCTGCTGGCCGCCGCCGGCCTGCTCGACGGCCGCCGCGCCACCACCCACTGGGCCTACGCCGACGCCCTGCGCGCCCTGCGCCCCGAGGTGCAGGTGGATCCCGATCCGATCTACGTTCGCGACGGCCGCCTGTGGACCTCCGCCGGTGTCACCGCTGGCATCGATCTCGCGCTGGCCATGGTGGAGGAAGATCTGGGCCGGGAGATCGCCAGCGAGGTGGCGCGCTCGCTGGTGGTGTTCGTGCGCCGCGCGGGAGGCCAGTCGCAGTTCAGCGCGCAGCTCGCCGCCCAGGCCGCCCACCGCGCCCCCATCCGCGACCTGCAGGCGCTGATCGTCGAGCACCCCGACGCCGATCTGGCCGTTCCCGCGCTGGCCCGCCGGGCGGCGATGAGCGTGCGTCACTTCTCGCGCGTCTTCCGCGCCGAGGTCGGTCTGACCCCCGCCACCTACGTCGAGCGCGTGCGCCTGGAGACAGCCCGCCGCCTGCTGGAGACCACCACCCTGCCCGTGGACGGCGTGGCCACCGCCGCCGGTTTCGGCACCCCCGAGTCGCTGCGCCGCACGCTCGCCCGCCGGGTCGGCCTGTCCCCCCGCGAATACCGCGCCCGCTTCGGCCCCCGCGCCGCCCGCTGACACCGGCGTGGCCGGAACTGTCCGATCCGTGTCCTTGAGCCAGAGCGCCCCGCCACCGCAGCATGATCCCCATGAGCCTCGAGATGAAAACCCACTGCCAGACCTGCGACGCGCCCCTCGCTCCCGACGGCGCCGCGTTCATCTGCAGCCACGAATGCACCTACTGCCACACCTGCGCCGCGGGCGCCTCCCGCTGCCCGAACTGCCAGGGCGAGCTGGCGCCGCGCCCCCGGCGCACGCTCCGCGCGGCTGGCACGGCGAGCGGGTCCGCCCCTCCCGCCATCCGCATCGTCGAGGCGGACCTGACCCGGCCCGACCATCAGCGCGCCGTCCTCGACCTGACCGACGCCTACGCCCGCGATCCGATGGGCAACGGCCGCCCGCTCGATCCCGCGGTCGCGGAGGCCCTCATCTCCGGACTGCGCCGTCACCCCACCACCCTCGTCTTCCTGGCCTTCGACGGCGACCGGGCCGTCGGCATCGTCACCTGCTTCCTCGGTTTCTCGACCTTCCACGCCCGACCGCTGATCAACATCCACGACCTGGTCGTGCTCCCGGACCAGCGCGGCCGCGGCCTGGGCCGCCGCCTGCTGCAGGCGGTGGAAGAACGGGCCCGCGTGCTCGGTTGCTGCAAGCTCACCCTGGAAGTCATGGAGAACAACCGGCGCGCTCTGGCCCTGTACACCGCCAGCGGGTTCGCTCAGGCCACCCTCACCGCCGGAGCCGGCGCCGGCCTGTTCATGTCCAAGCCCCTCTGACACCCGCCCCGGTGGTCAGTCGGCGCGCGGTTGTGCTGTTTGCGCACTCTTCTGCTGTTCGCGCAGGCGGGGGCGCCGCGCGCCATCCCGTTCGCCGCGGGTGAGGCCGTCGAACCGATCCCGCCGAGCGGGTGACTCTCTTTTCTGCCCGTCTGATCAGCCTGGCGGGCACTTCTCGCGACGGAGATCAGTGCCGATGGCCGCGGGCCGTGGGCGCTCCTCCTGTTTCGCGAAAGGGAAATCACGATGACACCGTTCCGCTCCCGCCCCAACCTTCCGGCAGGCGCCGCCCTGGGCCTGCTCGCCCTCGTCTCGCTCGCCGCGTGCAGCCCGGCCGCCATGGAGGAGAAGGGCACCCCTCCCGGCACCAGCAGCACCGGCGGATCCACCGCGACTGGCGGCTCCGGCTCGGCCGGTGCGGGCGGAAGCGGCACCACGGGCGCCGGTGGCGGCTCCGCCACGGGAGGCAGCGGCGGCGCCACCGGCACCGGCGGCTCCGCGGGGACGGGTGGCTCCGGCGGGGGTG
>JBKPRZ010000304.1:0-13625 GCA_046734815.1 Myxococcota bacterium
GCTACGGACAGGCGCCTCCGCCCAGCTGGCCGCCTCCCGGCGCCGGGGCCGGTCCCTCCCACGTCGCCGCCGACGTGGAGGAGCTGGACGGCACCCGCGCCCTGGAGGTCCAGGCGCTGTTCCGGGGCGTGGTGGTCAACACCCGCCACCTGTTCGACCCCAGCGTCAAGGCGCTGTCGGCACGGGCGCGCGGCATGATTCTGGGCGGTGTGGCCCTGACCTTGCTGGCGCTGGTGACGTTCATCGTCACCGTCGTCGACGTGGGCAAGGAGAAGGTGGCCTACGACGCGCATCTGGCCGCCAACAAGGAGCCGCACACCTTCCTGTGGAAGCCGCGCTCGCTGGCCCCCGACTTCCTGGTGGCCGCCGGCACCATCCTTGGCATCGCCCTCATCTACATGGGGCTCAAGCGCCGGGGCGAGAAGCACCACGATTACATCATCGGCGCGGGGACCGAGGCCGACGCGCCGGTGGCGCCCGAGTTCACCGGCGGCGCCAACCACGTCCTGGTCAAGGGCCAGGGGCACGACCTGCTGGTGCAGGTGACGCCGGCGATGACCGGCGACGTGAGCGTCGAGGGTCAGACCTTGCCGCTGCAGCAGTTCGCCCAGCAGCGCGGTCCCAGCTTCACCCTGCCCGAGCGCGGGCGGGCCCGCATCATCGCCGGCGAGACCACCTTCCTGGTCAACTCCACCCCGCGGCCGCGCGCCCTGGAGACGCCGTTCCTGATCTGGAAGTGGAGCGAGCAGATGTACACGGTGGGATCGGCGGTGGCCATCCTGCTGTTCCTGCTGATGATCTTCTCGGTCCCGCCGGACCCCAAGTCGCTGTCGCTCGACCTTTTCAACTCGGACAACCGCTTCGTCAACTTCCTGATCAAGCCGCCGGAGGAGAAGGAAGAGGAGATCCCCGAGTGGCTCAAGAAGAAGGGGCCCGACGAGCAGGGGGGCAAGGGCAAGCGGCACAAGGGTGAAGAAGGGAAGATGGGCAAGAAGACCTCTGACAAGAAGCAGGGTCTTTACGGCCTGAAAGGTCCCAAGGACAACATCGACCCGCACCTGGCCAAGAAGCTGGCCGAAGAGGAGATCAAGAACGCCGGCATCCTGGGCGTGCTGAAGCAGGCCGAGGGCTCGCACATCGCCTCGATCTTCGGGCGCGACACGGCGCTGGGCACCGATCCGGAGAACGTGCTGGGCGGCCTGGTGGGCAACCAGATCGGCGAGGCCTACGGCATCGGCGGTCTGGGGCTGGTGGGCACCGGCGCGGGCGGCGGCGGCACCGGCGAGGGCACCATCGGTCTCGGCAACCTGGGCACCATCGGCAAGGGTGGCGGCGGCGGTTCGGGCGCGGGCTACGGACGCGGCGCCGGCGGCCTGGGCGGTCGCCGGGCGCGGGCGCCCGAGGTGCTGCCCGGCCAGGCCAACGTGCGCGGGTCGCTGGACAAGGAGATCATCCGCCGCATCATCCGGCGGCACATCAACGAGGTGAAGTACTGCTACGAGCAGGAGCTGACCCGCAAGCCCGAGCTGGGCGGCCGCGTCGCGGTGCAGTTCACCATCGCCGCCAACGGGTCGGTGGTGGCGTCGGTGCTGCAGAACTCGACCATGGGCAACACCCGCGTCGAGAGCTGCGTCGTGCAGGCGGTCCGGCGCTGGGAGTTCCCCAAGCCCCTCGGCGGCGGTATCGTCATCGTCACCTACCCGTTCAACTTCACGCCCGCCGGCGGCGCCGGCGAGTGAGCGGAGGCGGAAAGAACATGAGTCGTGGTCTGAAAGTCCTGCTGACGTTCGCGCTGTCGATGTCGGCTTGCGATGTGTTCGCCAGCCGCGAACGCATACGAGCCATCGAGCACACGAACAAGGGGATCGAGGCGTTCAACGCGAGCCTGTACGACACGGCCGAGCGGGAGACCAAGCTGGCGATCCAGACCGATCCCACCTACGACATGGCCCAGTACAACCTGGGCAAGATCTACCAGAAGCAGCGCAAGTGGGACAAAGCCATCGAGGCGTTCGAGGCCGCGGTCCAGCGCGCGCCCAGCAACGCCAACTACCACTATGACCTCGGTGAGATGTACCTCGAGGCCAAGCAGCTGGACAAGGCCGAGGGCGCGCTGAAGAAGGCGTCCGAGCTGGAGCCCAAGCTGTTCAAGGCCCACTGGCGGCTGGGCGAGGTCTACAAGCAGCTCGAACGTCCCAAGGACGCCGACGCGGCCCTGCGCAAGGCCATCGAGGCCAACGCCCGCCTGGACAAGCCGTTCGTGGCGCTGGGGTACCTGTACATGGAGTACGACGCCGCCAAGGAGGCGGCCCAGGTCTTCTCCGAGTGCGTGCGGGCCAACGAGATGAGCGCCGAGTGTTTCAACGGCTGGGGCCTGGCGCTCAAGGACCTGAAGCAATACGAGCAGGCGACCACCCAGTTCAAGCACGCGCTGGAGCTGGAGCCGGGCCTGACCACCGCGATCTACAACGTGGGCATGACCTACGCCGACTGGTACGAGCAGAGCCGCTCCAACGAGCACAAGGAGAAGGCGCGCGAGTACCTGCAGAAGTACGTGGGCAACGCCGGCGCCAAGGACGGTGGCTTCGGCTACGTCAAGGCCGCGAACGACAAGCTGTACGCGCTCAGCGGGTCCTAGCGACAGCGTACCGCGCGGACCGCTCGCTGCCTCCGACCTGGCTCGAGCTGTAGCCCTTCGACGGGTCCCAGCTCCGCCCAGCTCCGCCTACCTGCGGCCCGATGGGCTGCGATCGGCGAGCGCGCCCCGAGCGGCCGCTCGCCGGGGCGCAGTTATTGCCGAGGATAATTCGATCTCGGCGCCCGCACTCTGTCTGCCGATGGGATCCATCGGAGTGGCCCGGGCCGAGCGTCCGGGCGTGGTGGGGGGGGCCAGGGCATGGAAAGGGCAGCAAAGTTCGTAGCTTCGGCAGCCGCCGGGCGCTTGTCGCGTGCGTGCCGGCCGCGGGCAGAGCCTGCCGCCAGGGCGACGGGGCCGCTGGCAGCGGCTCGGTTGGCTTCGCCGTGGGGCCGCCGGGACGCCTGGCGGATGGTCGCCGGGAAGTCGGGCGACGGGGATCGAGGTCGGAGAAAGTCGCCGTTCGGAGCCTTCTGTGCGCGGTGTGCTGGTTGAGAGAAAAGACCCGTACGTGGTATAAAATTTCACCTTTTTCTCGACGCTTTTCGCCTACTTACTGGCCGCCGGACGATGTCTGCGCCGTTCGGTCAACGCCCGGTCACCGGGGTCCAGCAAGCAGGGTCAGCGGGAGAACGAGCCCGCGACGCAGACATTCCGGAGGAACAAGTGGGGACGTCCAAGGAAACGGACCAGGAACATAGCGGCCAGGACCACAATGGGGCGCTGGCAGACTTCCCGCAGGAGCTGCGAGATCAGGCGGCGGCGGCGATGGAGGCGGAACATCAGTCACTCGATCGCGCGATCGATGCCTGGAAGAAGCTTGTCGCTACCGCGCCCACGGCCTGGGCGCCCCGGCGTGAACTGGCGCGCGTGTACAAGCAAGCCGAACGCTGGAAGGCCTGTGTCGAGACTTTGAAGGAGGGCGTGGAGAAGGCTCACTTCTCCTCGCAGTCCGAGAAGATCCCGGTCCTGTTCGAGATGGTCGAGGTGTACCGCGACCGCCTCAAGCTCGACGTCATGGTGGTCAACGCCTTCAACCAGATCTTGACCATCCAGCCGGACAACCTGCTGGCCGTCGATGCGCTGGCCAGCCAGTACGAAGGGATGGGCCGCTGGCCCGAGCTGATCGCGATCCTGCGCAAGAAGGCGGCGGTGGTGGCGGACACCGCGGAGAAGGTGAGTCTGTACCTGCGGGTCGCCAACCTGTACCTGGAAAAATTTTCCAACCAGGCCGAGGCCATCAAGGCCTTCGAGGCGGCGCTGGAGCTGGATCCGGGCAACGACAAGGCGGTCACCTACCTCAAGCAGATGTACGAGAAGCGCCGGGACTGGGACAAGCTGGTGCAGCTGTCCCGCGGCGAGGTCACCCGCATCACCGACGACGACGAGCGGCGGCGACGCCGCATCGACGTGGCCCGCCTGGCCTCCGAGAAGCTGAAGAAGCCGTCCATCTCGATCGACCTGTGGCGCGAGGTCCTCAACGAGAAGGACGACGACGACGAGGCGCTGACCGAGCTGGAGAAGCTGTACGAGCGCGAGAAGGACTGGAACGAGCTGTCGGCCGTGCTGGAGCGGCAGACCCAGGTCACCAACGGCAGCAAGCGCGGCGCTGCGCTGCTGAAGCTGGCACTCCTTTACAACGAGAAGCTGCAGGACAACGGCCGCGCGGTGGTGGCCTGGCGGGCGCTGCTGGAGGCCGAGCCGGACAACCGGCGGGCGCAGGACGCCCTCCGCAAGCTGTACCTGCAGCAGCGGGACTGGGACGCGCTGGAAGGCTTTTACGCCGCCCAGAACAAGTGGGACGAGTTCGTGCGCGTGCTGGAGCGGCAGACCGACGTCGAGGACGACAAGGCCAAGGTGGGCCTGTTCGGCAAGATCGGCGAGCTGTATCGCGACCGCCTGAGCAAGGCCGACCGGGCCCAGCGGGCGTTCGAGCGGGCGCTGCAGCTGCAGCCAGACTTCCTGCTGGCGGCCGAGGCGCTGATCCCGTTCTACGAGAAGAACAAGGACCCCGCCCGGCTGGCCCAGGTGCTGGCCGTCCGCCTCAAGCACACCAACGATCCCGGCGCGCGGCAGGAGCTGATGAACCGGCTGACCGAGCTGCTGGAGACGGAGGTGGCGGACAAGCCGGCGGCGCTGGCGATGGCGCTGCAGGCCTTCTCCGAGGACCCGCTGGCCAGCTGGTCGCGCGAGCGCGGTGAGCAGCTGGCCGCCGAGACCAGCAACTGGATCGATCTGGTGGGGGCCTACGAGCAGGCGCTGGCGGTGGTGGAAGGGACCGGGGCGGCGCTGCCGCTGCTGGCCACCCTGGCCCGGGCCTACGAGAAGGAGCTGAGCAACCCCGACCTGGCCATCGAACGCAACAAGGCCATCCTCAAGGCCGACGCGCGCAACAGCGAGGCGGTGCTGGCGCTGGAACGGCTGTACGTGGCGACCGGCAAACACGCCGAGCTGCTGGCCATCTACGACAAGAAGCTGAGCCTGGCCGCCAGCGACGACGACCGCCGGCAGGTGCAGCTGCAGCTGGCCGGGCTGTACGAGGACGAGATTCGCGACACCGAGCGGGCCATCGGCCTTTACCGCGACATCCTGGGCAGCAGCCCGCGCGACCCGGCGGCGCTGCGGGCGCTGGATCGCCTGTACCGCAGCACCCGGCAGTTCAAGGAGCTGATCGAGATCGTCGATCGCGAGCTGGAGATCGCCACCGACGACGTCACCCGGGCCGAGCTGATGTTCCGCAAGGGCGAGGTGGCGGAGAAGGAGCTGGGCCAGAAGAAGCAAGCGGTGGAGGCCTACCGCGACGCCCTGGCGCTGGATCCCGACCAGGCCGGCGCGCGGGCGGCGCTGGAGTCGTACCTCACCGAGAAGAAGTACCAGCTGGTGGCGGTGTCGGCCCTGGAGCCGATCTACGAGAGGGGCGAGGACCTGGCCCGGCTGGTGGGGGTGCTGCGCATCCGCCTGGCCCACGCCAAGGACGCGCCCGGGCGGGTGGCGCTGCAGCTGCGCATCGGGGCGCTGGAGTCGGCGCTCTCGCGCGGCGAGGAGGCGTTCAACGCCTACGCCGAGGCGTTTCGCGAGGACCCGCAGTCCGAGCCGGCGCGCCACGCGCTGGAGGAGCTGGCCGACAGCCTGAACCGCTGGAAGACGCTGGTGGGGCTGTACGGCGAGGCGCTGGGCAGCCGCAAGCTGGAGTCGAACCTCGAGCGCGAGCTGCTGTTGCGGGTGGCGATCGCCTACGACGAGAAGCTGGGCGAGTCGTCCAAGGCGGTGGAGTATTTCCAGCGGGCCCAGGAGATCACGCCCGAGGACCCGGCCGCGCTGGACGCGCTGGAGCGGCTGTACACCCGCACCGAGCGCTGGCCCGATCTGGTCGAGACGCTGCGCAAGAAGACCGAGTTCATCAGCTCGCCCGACGAGCGCGAGCGCACCCACATCCAGATCGCCACCTTGTGGGAGGAGGCCATCGGCAACCCCGAGGAGGCCACCGCCGCCTGGAAAGACGTGCTGGGTGACAACCCGCGGAGCCTGCTGGCGCTGCGCGCGCTCGAGCGCCTGTTCCAGCAGCGCGGCCTGGACCTGGAGCTGGCCGACAACCTCCAGCGCCAGCTGGAGCTGACCGACGACTCCGAGCTGATCGTGATGTTGCTGGGGCGGCTGGGGCGGCTGCGACAGGAGCGGCTGTCGGACATGGCCGGCGCGGTCGAGACCTACCGGCGCGTGCTCGAGCTGTCGCCGGTGCACCTCGAGACCATCGAGGCGCTCGAACGCCTGCTGCCCTATCCCGAGCAGGAGCTGGAGGTGTCGGGGATGCTCGAGCCGGTATACCGGTCGCGCAACGACTTCCCCAACCTGATCCGGGCGCTGGAGATCCAGGCCCGCCATGCCCAGGACGGCGGCCGGCGCACGGCGCTGCTGCACGAGATCGCCACCGCCTGGGAGGACGGCTGCGACGACCCGGCCCGGGCCTACGAGGCCCTCACCCGGGCGCTGGCCGAGAACCCGGTCGACACCGAGACCCAGCAGCGGATCGAGCGGCTGGCGCGGGTGCTGGGCAAACACGACGACCTGCTGGCCCGCTACGAGCAGATCGCCGAGACGGTGACGGACGAGGAGGTGCGGCGGGCGCTGTACCACAAGATCGCCGCGCTGGCCGAGGCCGGCCCCAACGGCGACGACCGGGCGGCCGCTGCTTACCTCAAGGCGCTGGACCTGGGCGGGGGCGACCTCGACGCCGCCAACGCGCTGGAACGGATCTACGTGCGTGGGTCGAACCACGCCCGGCTGGTCGAGCTTTACGAGCGCAAGATGGGGATGGTCGAGGACCTGGCCGAGAAGAAGCAGCTGGGCTTCAAGGCGGCCAAGGTCTACGAGGAGGTGCTGGACAGCGCCGGCAAGAGCATCGCTGTCTACCGGCAGATCCTGGCGCTGGACGAGAGTGATCCCACCGCTCTCGAGAACCTCGAGCGGCTGTACATCCGGCTCGAACGCTGGGAGGACCTGAAGGACATCTACGCCCGCAAGGCGGACCTGGCCACTGACCCCGCCCAGAAGCGGCAGATGCTGTTCGTGCTGGGGCAGGTGTACGACCGCGAGCTGGGCGACCCGGCCAAGGCCATCGAGACCTACAACGCGGTCCTGGACCTGGACGCCAACGACTACGAGGCGCTGCAGGCGCTCGACCGGCTGTACGCCCACACCGAACGCTGGTTCGACCTGCTATCGGTGCTGGAGCGGGAGACCGAGCTGTCGCCGAACCCGTCCGAGGTGCTGTCCCTGCGCTTCCGCATCGGCGAGCTGTGGCGCGAGAAGCTGGGGGATTCGGCCCGGGCGGCGGAGGCCTACCGGGTGGTGCTCACCCTGGATCCCGGGCACGAGCCAACCTTGCGGGCGCTCGACAAGATGATGGAGGGCGAAGACGCGCTCCTCGCCGCCCAGGTGCTCGAGCCGGTGTACGAGAGCGCGGGCGAGTGGGACAAGGTGGCCCACGTCTACGAGGTGATGGCCCGCCACTCGGACGACCCGGGCCGCAAGATCGGCCTGATGTCGATGATCGCCGGCATCCACGAGCGCCGGCGGGTGGACCTGGAGGGGGCTTTCGGGGCCTACACCCGCGCCTTCAAGCTGGATCCCAACAACGCCGAGGTGATCGCCAACCTCGACCGCCTGGCGCTGGCCACGGTCAAGTGGGCGGAGCTGGCTGCCGTCTACGAGTCCGAGCTGCCCAACATCCACGACAGCCGCATGCAGGTCGAGACCCTGCTGCGGGTGGCGCGCATCCAGGAAGAGGAGCTGCGCGAGACCGACCGGGCCATCGCGGTCTACCGGCGGGTGACCGACGCCGAGCCCGACCGGATCGAGGCGCTGGTGGCGCTGGATCGCCTGTACACCCGGGCGCGGATCTGGCGCGAGCTGTCCGAGGTGCTGCGTTCGGAGATCCGGCTGGCCCGGACCACCGACGAGTCGATCCAGCTGCAATTCCGGCTGGCCCAGGTGCTGGAGGTCGAGCTGGGTGACCTGCCGCGCGCGGTGGAGACCTACCAGGAGATCCTGGCCGCCAACCCCACGCATCCGGAGACCCGGGCGGCGCTGGAGCGCCTGCTGACCAGCGGGCCCATGCAGCACGAGGTGGCCCAGGTGCTCGAGCCGCTCTACAAGGCGGGCGAGGAGTGGGAAAAGCTGCAGGAGGTCTACCGGCTGGAGCTGGGCCGGCTCACCGACCCGACCGAGCGGCAGGAGATGCTGCGGCGGCTGGCGGACATCGCCGAGAACCGCCTGTTCGATCAGGTGCAGGCCTTCGAGTGGTGGTCGAAGGCGGTGGCCCAGGACCCGCGCTCGGAGGAGGCGCTGGAGCAGCTGCTGCGGCTGGCCCGCACCACCCACCAGTGGGACGGCTACGTCGGCACCATGCTGGAGGCGGCCCAGCAGGCCAGCGATCCGGCGATCCGCCGGGACGTGCTCATGCGCCTGGCCTCGGTGTTCGAGATCGACCTGGCCGACCTGGCCCGGGCCGAGGAGGTGCTGAACCAGGTCCTGTCCGAGACACCGACCGACGTGGAGGCGCTGGCCTTCCTCGACCGGATCTACGACCGGCAGGGGACCTTCGACCAGCTGGCCGAGGTGCTGCGCCGGCGGCTGGCGGTCACCGTCGATTCCAAGGAGCTGGTGGCCCTGCACCTGCGCCTGGGGCGCGTCCTGGCGGACGTGCTGGGCGACCCGGTGGGCGCCATCGCCAGCTACCAGGCGGTGCTGGAGCAGGACACCCGCAACAGCGAGGCGCTGGAGGCGCTGGAGCGCCTTTATCTGCGCGGCGAGCGCTGGAAGGACCTTTTCAGCGTCTACGAGAAGATGCTGGACGTGGCCTCTGGGTCGGCGGCGCAGGCGGACTGCTACGCGCGCATGGCCCGGCTGAGCTCGGAGGCGTTCGACGACCGGACCAAGGCCATCACCTTGTGGCGCAAGGTCCTGGACCTGCGGGGCGCCGACCCGATGGGGCTGGCGGCGCTGGCCGACCTGTACGAGCAGGCGGGCGAGTGGCGCGAGCTGACCGAGGTGATCGACAGCCAGATCCGCGCCACCGAGGCGCCGCAGGACCGGATCCCGCTGTACAAGCGGCTGGGGCGCATCTGGGGGGACAAGCTGCAGCGCGAGCGCAACGCGCTGGAGTCCTGGCAGCAGGTGCTGGAGATCGACCCCAGCGACGTCGAGGCGTTGCGGGCGATCGCCGAGAACTACAAGATCGCCGGGGCCTGGGAGGAGCTGTCGGACACCCTGCAGCGGTTGATCGACCTGGGCGCGGCGGCGCTGGGTGACGACGAGCTGAAGGAGCTGTACGCCCAGCTGGGCGAGCTGGAGGGTGCGACCCTCATGCGCACCGATCGGGCCATCCTGGCCTGGCGGCGCGTGCTGGAGCTGGACGCCGGCGACTTCCGGGCGCTGGCGGCGCTGGAGACGCTGTACACGCAGGAGGGGCGCTGGGAAGAGTGCGTGGAGGTGCTGGAGCGGCGGTCGGCGGCGCTGGCCAGCCCCGAGGACCAGGTCGACGTCCTGATGCAGGTGGCGAACATCTGGGTCGACAAGATCGGCGACGGCGGGGCGGCGGCGGAGGTGTACGAGCGGATCCTGGCGCTCGACCCGGGCAACATGACCGCCTCGACCGAGCTCGAGCAGCTGTACCGGCAGCGCAAGAGCTGGATGAAGCTGGTCGAGCTGCTGCTGTCGCGCACCGAGTTCCTGGCCGACCACAAGGAACGCATCGTTCTGCTGCGGCAGATCGCCGAGACCTATGAGAAGGAGCTGGGCGATCGGGACAGCGCCTTCGTCACCTTGCAGGCGGCCTTCCGCGAGGACTACTCGAACGACCACGTGGCCAGCGAGCTGGAGCGGCTGGCCACCGAGGCGGGGCGCTGGAACGAGCTGCTGTCCGACTACACCCAGGTGGTGCAGACCATCCCCGACGCCAAGCAGGCGGCGGACCTGTGGGTGAAGATCGCGCGCTGGTACGACTCGGCGGTCAACCGCACCGACTACGGCATCGCCTCGGCCAACCAGGCGCTGCAGCTGGACCCGACCCATATCGAGGCGCTGACCGCGCTGGAGGACTTCTATCGCAAGCAGGCGCAGTGGCGCGAGCTGGTGCAGGTGCTGGCCCGCCACGCCGAGGTCGAATCGCAGGGGGTCCGCAAGGTCGAGCTGCTGCTGGCCCTGGCCGAGGTGTACGAGACCCAGCTGGGTGACGCCGCCCAGGCCATGCTGGCCTACCAGCAGGCGCTGGACAACGACGACCGCTGCCTGGACGCGATCAACGCGCTCGAGCGGCTGTACCGGCGCACCCAGGCCTGGGACCGCCTGGTCGAGGTGCTGAACCGCAAGGCCCACACCATCGACGACGGCGAGCTGGCGGTGAAGCTGCGCCTGCAGGTGGGCGAGCTGTGGGAGGAGCGCCTCGGCGACAACGAGCGCGCGGTGGAGGCGTTCAAGGAGGTGCTGTCGGTCGACCCGCAGAACCTCGAGGCGCTGAAGGCCCTCGAGCGGCTGTACGAGAAGACCGGCAAGATGGACGCCTACCTCGAGGTCCTCGAGCACGAGCTGGAGGTCACCTCGGCGGAGGAAGAGCGGGTGGCGCTGTACGCCCGCATGGCCGAGGTCTGGGAGCAGCAGTTCGACAAGCCCGACCGGGCCATCGATTGCCTGCAGAAGGTGTTGCTGGTCGACGCCCGCAACGAGGGCGCCTACCGCGACCTGGAACGGCTGTACCGGTCCGAGCGGCGCTGGGACGCGCTGGCCGACAACTACCGCAACCACATCCTCATCTCCACCGACCCCGACGAGCGGGTGCAGCTGTACCTGCAGATGGGGAAGGTGTACGAGGACGAGCTGCGCGATCCCGAGCGGGCCATCGAGGCCTACGCGGACGTGCTGTCGGCCGAACCCAACCACGTCGAGGCGCTGCGGGGGGTGTCGCGGCTGTACGAGCAGACCGAGCAGTGGGACCGGGCCGAAGATTCCATGCGGCGGCTGATCCCGCTGGTCGAGGACCGCGAGAAGGTGGACCTGAACTTCCGCCTGGGCCGGATCTTCGACGAGCAGATGCGCATGCCGGAGATCGCCGAGGAGCGCCTGATCGAGGCGCTGTCCTTCGATCCCACGCACGTGCCCAGCATGCTGGCGCTGCTGAACCTGTACCGGCGGCGCGGCGACATGCTGAAGGCGGCCCAGCTGATGGTGCGGGCCGAGCAGCACACCGCCAACCTGCTGGAGAAGACCCGCCTGCTGTCCGAGGCCGGGCGCATCTACCAGAAGGACCTGGGCGACGAGGACAAAGCGGCCGAGCTGTTCGGCCGCACCATGGAGCTGGACCCCGAGCACGTCGAGGCGGCCGAGCCGCTGTCGGAGATCTACTTCCGCCGGCAGGCCTGGGGCTACCTGCTGCCGGTGCTGGAGATGCTGGTCCGCAAGACCGAGCGCCGGCCCAAGGCCGAGCTGGCCCTGCTGCACTACCGCCTGGCCAAGACCGCCGACCAGCTGGGCGACGCCGACAAGGCCCTGCGCCACTACAAGCAGGCCTACGACTTCGACTCCACCCACTTCCCGACCTTGCTGGATCGGGCGGCGCTGCTGTACCGGCGCGAGCAGTGGGACGAGGCCTTCAAGCTGTACCAGACCATCCTGGTCCACCACCGCGAGGCCCAGAAAGACTCGGACATCGTCGAGATCTTTCACCGCATCGGTCAGATCAAGATCAAGACCGGCGAGCGGGCCAAGGCCATCAACATGTTCGAGAAGGCGCTGGAGATCCAGCCGGGCCACCGGCCCACCTTGGAGGCGCTGATCGACATCTACACCCAGGCCAACGACTGGGAGGCGGTGATCCGCCAGCGGCGGGCCCTGCTGACCCACACCGACGAGGTCGAGCGCAAGCTGGACATCCAGCAGCAGATCATCGACATCTACCGGTCCAAGCTGGGCAACCCGCAGAAGGCCATCGCCGCCTATCTGGAGGCGCTGGAGTTCAAGCCGGCCGACCACAAGCTGCTGCATGACGTGCTGGATCTCTTCACCGAGACCAAGCAGTGGAAAAAGGCGGTGGAGATCCTGCTGAAGCTGGCCGGCCTGGAGAGCGGCAAGCTGCGGGCGAAATACCTGGAGGCGGCCGGCAACATCACCAACTACGAGCTGCACGCCGCCGACGACGCCATCGAGCTTTACAACCAGGCGCTGGACGAGGACCCAGACAACCTCAAGACCTTCGAGCGCATCGACAAGATCCTGACCGCCAAGAAGGACTGGAAGAGCCAGGAGCGGGCCTACCGCCGCATGATCAAGCGGCTGGGTCAGGAGGTGGGGACCGAACGCAAGCAGACCCAGGTGGCGCTGTGGCACGCGCTGGGCGAGATCTACCGCTCGCGGCTCAAGGACTTCCGGGCGGCGGCGCAGGCCTTCGAGGTGGCGGTCGAGCTGGAGCCGGCGGCGCTGCCGCGGCGGCAGATCCTGGCCGAGCTGTACCAGTTGCTGGGGCCGGAGGCGTACGAGCGGGCCATCGCCGAATACCGGGCCATCGTGCGCCGGACCGACGACTTCGGGCTGATGGCCCAGCACCTCAAGACCCTGCGCAAGCTGTACGCCGACCTGGGGCAATACGACCGCGCCTGGTGCGTGGCCTCGGTGCTGTCGTTCCTGCGCAAGGCCGACCCGGAGGAGCAGCGCTTCTTCGAGCAATACAAGCCCAAGAACTTCGCCCGGGCCAAGGCGCGGCTGACCGAGGAGCTGTGGCAGCGCAACATCTACCACCCCGACGAGGACCGCTTCATCTCGCACGTGCTGGCTGCCGTCAGCCTGCCGGTGGCGGCCATCCGCGCGCGCGAGCACAAGGACTGGGGGCTCAAGCGCAAGGACCGCCGCGACCCCAGCACCGATCAGCTGCTGTTCTCGAAGGTGTTCAACTACGTGGCCCAGGTGCTGGCGGTGCCGCCGCCGGAGCTGTACCTGCGCCCCGAATCGCCCGGCGAGCTGGACATGGCCAACGCGAGGGAGAAGACGCAGCTGGTGCCGTCTTTCGTCGTCGGCTCGGGCCTGCTGCAGGGGCGGCCGGAGAAGGACCTGGCTTACGTCGTTGGCAAGCGGCTGACCCTGATGCGGCCCGAGCACCTGGTGCGCTGGCCGCACGTGGTGCCCACCGTGGCCGAGCTGCGGGTGGTGTTCCTGGGCGCGGTCAAGCTGGTGCAGCCGAACGCGAACATCCGGCAGGACATGCAGCAGGCGGTGGGGCAATACCTGGCCCTGCTGCGCAAGACGGTGCCGCCGCAGCTGATGGAGCAGCTGGCGGTGGTGGTCCAGCGGTTCCTCGAGACCAAGGAGGAGGCGGACCTGCACGTCTGGTCCAACGCCGTCGACTACACCGCCACCCGCGCCGGCTACCTGATGTGCGGCGACCTCGACGTGGCGGCGCGGCTGGTGCAGACCGAGCCGGTGGCGGTGGGCAGCGTCGAGCCCA
>JBKPRZ010000305.1:0-20898 GCA_046734815.1 Myxococcota bacterium
GACGAGGACGGGGACGGGAACGCTGCGACGCAAGACTGTGGTCGCCACTCGGGTTAGACCGTGCGATTGAGATTCGAATTGTTTCGCAGGCTCCGCGATCCGGGGCAGCCGTCGATGTCGGGGATGGGACGGGCGCGCGGCGCCTGGATTTGCAGGCGGCGACGGTCGGGCGTCCGCTTCTTTTTCTGCGCTTCGCACCTGACCCCGCGCAGGTCGTCCGTGTCCTTTCGGACGATTGCGCGAAATTGCGTCCACTGTGTGCAAGCGGCGCGTCGGTGGTGCAAATGCTCGGTGAATAAAACGTGCTACCTTCGCACATGACCGCCTGCGCGCCGGCGGTGATCGATCCCCACGCGAATGGATTTCGGGATGGGAGAGCTTCCACACTGGATTTACGGTGATTTGAGCCCACGGGCGCGCGTGTTCACGGCGCTCGCGCCGGCGCTGCTCGTCTCGTCCTATTTCTTGATCGGCTACTTTGCGTACCTCGTACGCGTTCTCGTGCGGGGTGTGCCCCACGAGTTCGACAAGGAGGTGCGCGGCCGTACCGCGCTGGTGGGGACGCACCTGCGCCTGTACTTCTTCTGGTTCATCAACCCGCTGTGGCGCCTGCTGCTGGCCACGGGCCTGTCGGCCAACGCCGTCACCGGGATCGCCGCGGTGATGGGCGTGGGCGCCGGCGTGGCGGCGGCCTTCGGTCGCTTCGCGCTGGCGGGCTGGCTGTTCATCTTCTCGGGGATCCTGGACGCGATGGACGGCCGCCTGGCCCGCGCGCGCAAGGAGGTCACGCCCGCGGGTGCGGCCATCGACTCGATCCTCGATCGCTACACCGACTCGCTGATGCTGGTGGGCCTGGGGGTCTATTACCGGGACAGCTGGGTGGTCGTGGCGGTGTTCCTCGCGCTGGTGGGGACCTCGGTCGTTCCCTACGTGCGAGCCAAGAGCGAGGCGCTGGGCTTTCCGGTCAGGGACGGCCTCATGCAGCGGACCGAACGCATCATGTACCTCGGCACCACCGTTGCCCTGGCGCCGATCTTCGAGGCCATCGCCTTCCCGCACGATCGCCACCCGATGCACTGGCTGGCGGTGGCGGGCATCGTTTTTCTCTGCCTCACCAGCAACGCCACCGGCATCAGCCGCTTCGTGAAGCTGATCCGCGCCATCACCACCGCCGGCACCGGCCCGCGGCCGCTCGAGCACAACAAGGACCGCGCGGCGTAATTTTCCCCTGCGGCCGCGGCCGCGTCCGCGTCCAGCGCGCACCCACCGGAGCAAAAAATCACGGTGGCCGTGAATCGCAGACACATCAGGTGTTTGCCATCACGCCGCTGGCCGTCCGTGTGATCCCGAATCGTTCCTTTTTCCGCGCGGACTTTTCGCCCGGTCATGGTCCCGATCACCCGCCCCTCCAGTGGCGTGACGATTGCGACCGCGCGGCCGCCAGGAGCGTGATCACCATGAAACGGGCATCGGTAACTGTGTTCGCGTCGTTGATGGCCGCGGCGGTCTTGCCTGCGTGCGTGCTGGAAGTGGATGACGATCCCCACCACGGGGGAAACTGGAACGGATCGCAAGGAGGCTCGGCCGGCCGCGGCGGCGGCGGCGCGGGCGGTCCGAACACCTGGAAACAGCCGGACGGCGGCGCCTCGAAAGACGGCCCGAAACCGCGCGACAGCGGCGGCCAGACCCGCTCGCCCGACGCCGCTCCTCCACATCCCGCTCCCGACGCCGCGGTCCCGCCACCACCTCCTCCCCCGCCGCCCCCGCCGCCCGCGCCCGACGCCGGCGCTCCCGCCACGCCCGACCCGATCTGCCGCCACAGCGGCCAGTGCGTGATGGGCCGCTGTCAGGCCGGCGCTTGCCAGCGCCCCTGCACCAGCGGCGACGACTGCGGCACCGGAGACATCTGCGCCGAAGGTTTCTGCCAGCCCGATCCCCAGCCCGGCGACGAATGCGTGTACACCGTCCAGTGCGAGGGCCACGCCGTCTGTCTCAACGGGCGCTGCCACGAGCAGTGCGATCAGGACGACGACTGCTCGAACAGCGCCGACCGGTGCGATCGCGGGCTGTGCCGCCCCGATGTACGTCCAATTCCCCAGTGCACCTCCAACGCGCAGTGCCCGAGCGACCGCACCTGCGTGGACGCCGTCTGTCGCAACCCGTGTCGCGACGACAGCCAGTGCGGGCCCAACTGCTCGGGAACCGTGTGCTCCAGCGGCTTTTGCTTCATGCCCGAGGAGCTGGTGCCACCGGTCTGCATGCCCACGCCCTCGGGATGTGGGACACCGGGTGGCTGCGCGGGCACCTGTAGCAAACCCTGAGCACCAGGGAGACCAGGTACCACCGGCGGCCGCGGCATCGACGCGGTCGCCGGTGCGCGTCGTTCACGTTGCCTTGACGTGAGGTGTCTAAGTATTTAAAATTTCATGCGTTTGTGAGCCTCACCAGATTACCCGACGAGCTGCCGACCGAGGCCGGGACTGCCCGGACGGACACAGTCATGTGGACGCTCCGCTTCATCTCCGGCAAATACCAGGGCGGCGAGTTCCCGCTGCGACCCAACCGCGAGATCGTCGTCGGGCGATCCTCGGACCTCGACATGGTGCTGGTCGAGGACATGGTCTCGCGCAAACACGCCAAGATCGTCACCGACGAGAAGGGCGTGTCCATCCAGGACATGGGCTCGACCAACGGGACTTTCGTCAACGGCGAGAAGATCCGGAAGGTCGACCTGAAGGATGGAGACCGGATCCTGATCGGCACGTCGATCATCAAGCTGGTCGCGGTCACCGGCGAGAGCGTGGAAGCCCTGTCCGAGAAGGAGGCGCGCTCGAAGATGCAGGTGACGGCCAGCCACCGGCCGTCGCCGAAATCGATGTCGGGCAACCTGGAGGAGATCCCGCTGCCCGATCTGTTGCAGCTGCTGTCGACCAGCCGCAAATCCGGCGTGCTGGTGCTGCGCTCGGACTGGGGGGTGGGGCGCATCTTCTTCCGCAAGGGGCAGATCTACTTCGCCACCATCCAGGAGATGGCCCAGACGGCGCCCCGCAAGGCGATGTTCCGCATGCTGGGGTGGAATCAGGGCGTGTTCGAGCTGGAACCACCCGACGACCGTCCGGCCCTGGAGGAGCTGAGCGATTCGATGGAAGGGCTGCTGATGGAGGGCATGCGCCAGCTGGACGAGTTCCGCGCGCTGACCAACCAGCTGCCCGCCGCCAACGCGCCCATCTCGGTGGCCCGCCCGCTGGTGCCGCGCCTGAAGGAGCTGCGCCCGGACGAGCTGGACGTCTTCCAGCTGGCCGTCTACCCGACCAGCGCCCAGTCGATGATGGACCAGAGCCGCCTCACCGACCTGGACACCGCCCGCTGGCTGCTCACGCTGATCCAGCGCGGCTACCTGGTGGTCGGCTGAGCGCCGGCCTTCGCTGAGCGTCGGGGTCAGACCCGCAGGGTCAGTCCCTCGGCGGCGGCGAACAGCTCCAGCTGCGCGCGTCGCTGCTCGAGGCTGCGGCGGCTGCGGTCGAACATCTGGTCCACGTCGCGGTCGCTGTAGTCCTGGTCGTAGTGGAACAGGGCCAGCCGGCGCACGTGCGCGCGCAGGGCCGCCTCGATGGCGTCCTCCGACGAGGACAGGCCCCGATCCAGGCGCGAGGCGCGGTCCTCGGGCGTGAAGGTCGCGTCGTGGATCAGCAGGTCGGCGTCGGCGTACAGGGCCAGCGCCTCGGCCGAGGGGCCCTCGGGGCCGTAGCCGGCGTCGCTGGCGTAGACCAGCGCCCGCTCGCCGTCCTGGATGCGGAAGGCGAGGGCCCGGACCGCGCCGTGCGGGTTGGCCTGGGCGTGCACCACCGCCCCGCCCACCGAGAACGGCTCACCCAGCGGCGCCGCCCGCATCTCGATCTGCGCGTTCAGGTTCTTGATGGTCTGCACCGGGAAGTACTGGGCGGCCATCTGCCGCTCCAGCACCTCCTCCAGCAGGGCGGGCGTGTTGGCGCCGCCGTACACGGTGAAACGGTTTCCGGCGGTGTAGAACGGCAGGAAGAAGGGGAAACCCTGGATGTGGTCCCAGTGGGCGTGGGAAAGCAGGATCGAGGCGCGCCCCTGCCCCTTGCCGCAGGGGCCGCTCATCAGGCTGATGCCCAGGTTGCGGGCGCCGGTGCCGCAGTCGAGGATGATGATCTCGCCGTCGGCCAGCCGCACCAGCACGCACGACGTGTTGCCGCCGTAGCGGACGGTGCCGGGGCCGGGCGAGGCGATGGAGCCGCGGACGCCGAAGAAGGTGACCTCCATCAGCGCGCCTCCGCTTGCCGTCCCAGCGGCAGGTCCAGCCCCTCGTAGGCGGCCAGCACCTGCAGGGCCGAGCCGGGGCGGGCGGCCTGCTCGCGCGCGCGCGCCAGCATGGCGTCGATCTCCTCGTCCGAGCGTTCGGGGGCGTGGTGATACAGAGCCAGGGTGCGGGCGCCGGCCTCGCGCGCGATCTCGATGGCGTCGCCGGGGCGCGAGTGGCCGAAGTGGGGCATCAGCCGGTAGTCCTCGGGCGTGAACATGGTGTCGTAGATGACCAGGTCGGCGCCCTCGCACAGGCCCACCACCGCCGCGCGCATCGCCCGCAGCGCTTCGCGCGCGGCCGGCGACAGGTCGCCGGGGGGCGGGCGGGGCACGAACTCCTCGCCGAACAGGATGTCGACGAAGGGCGCGGTGTCCGAGACGTAAGCCACGCGGGCGCCGTCGGCCACCACCGCGTAGGCGGTGGCGACGTAGGGATGATTCAGGCGCGCGCTCTCGACCCGGGCGTCATGGATCTCGAAGCGCGCGCCCTCGGGCAGCTCGCGGAAGGTGACCTCCGCCTTCACCTGGTGGGGAGCGACCGGGAAGTAGGGCGCCTCGGACTGGCTGTTCAGCACCGAGCGCAGCGGCCCGCCGTTGCGTTGCTGGGCGTGCACCACCAGGCGGCTGCCCGGGTGGTACAGGGGCGCGAAGAACGGCAGGCCCTGGATGTGGTCCCAGTGCGTATGGCTGACCAGGATGTGGGTCTCTGTCGCTCCGACCTCGCGCTCGGCCGCCACCAGCTCCTTGCCCAGGTTGCGGATGCCGGTGCCGGCGTCGATCACGATGCGCGTGCCTGCGTCGGTCACCACCTCCACGCAGGAGGTGTTGCCACCGTAACGTTCGGTGCGACGGCCGGGCACCGGCAACGATCCCCGCACCCCAAAGAAGCGAACTCTCATCGCGCTCGTCTACCGGGGTGCTCGCTGTGGGCCTCATGCACCCGCAAGGTCACAACCTTTGGATCTTAACACAGCCGCGCGCGTGCTACTCGGCGGCCCGCAGGCCCTTTTCCAGGCGGTCGACGGTGGCGAAGTAGGTCTTGCGGTCGTAGGGAACGTTGAGGATGTGAAACTCCTTCTTGGTCAGCCCGACGCAGCCGTAACAGTAGGTGCAGTCGCTGCAAGCGCTGCAATCGATCAGGTAGGCCGACCCCCGGCAGCCCTCCGACCGCAGGCAGTGCGAGCAGTCGTGGCAGCGCTGGCACTGGTGGCAATGCGAGCAGGCGGTACAGCTGTCCGAGCCCTGGCAGTGGGTGCAGCGGTAACAGTCCTGGCAGTCCTGGCAGAAGGTGCAGCGCATGCAGCCCTCGCAGCCGCCGCAGTTGTAACAGAGCTGGTTGCCGGTCCGGCCGGCGTGGGTGGTGCGCAAGCGGTCGAGCTCCGCGAGGAAGTCGGATCGGGTCATCGTCTCTGACTTTACGCCTTTTTCCCTCGACTTTTTCTCCTATACTTGCGCGCTGCTCATGTCCGCCCCGGCCGAAGCCCGACCCGCCAAGCAGCCCAAGCTCGCGCGCACCCGCAACATCGGGGTGGTCGCGCACATCGACGCCGGCAAGACCACCGTCAGCGAGCGGTTCCTCTACTACGCCGGCCGCATCCACAAGCTGGGCGAGGTGCACGACGGCGAGGCGCAGATGGACTGGATGCCCCAGGAGCGCGAGCGCGGCATCACCATCACCGCCGCCGCCACCACCATCGAGTGGCGCAGCCACGAGCTGCACCTGATCGACACGCCCGGCCACGTCGACTTTACCATCGAGGTGGAACGGTCGCTGCGGGTGCTGGACGGGGCGGTGGTGGTGTTCTGCGGGGTCTCGGGCGTCGAGCCGCAGTCCGAGACGGTGTGGCGGCAGGCGGACCACTTTCACGTCCCCCGGCTGGCCTTCGTCAACAAGATGGACCGCGCAGGGGCCGAGTTCGACGCGGTGGTGGAGGAGATCCGCACCCGCCTGGGCGCGCGCCCGGTGCCCATCCAGCTGCCCATCGGGGCCGAGGACCAGTTCCAGGGCGTGATCGACCTGGTCGAGCAGAAGGCCCTCTACTTCGCCGGCACCGAAGGTGAGGCGCCGCGGGTCGAGGAGGTGCCCTCGGCGATGGCCGAGGCGGTGGCGTCGGCGCACGAGAAGCTGGTCGAGGCGGCGGCGGACTTCGACGACGCCATCGCGGCCGCGTTCATCGAGGGCCAGCCGATCGCCGCGGCGGCGCTGAAGGCGGCCCTGCGCAAGGGGACGGTGTCCTGCGCGATCGTGCCGGTGCTGGCGGGGGCGGCCCTGCGCAACAAGGGGATCCAGCCGCTGCTGGACGCGGTCTGCGACTACCTGCCGTCGCCGCTGGAGGTGCCGCCGGTCAAGGGGGTGATCCCGGGGACCGACGAGGAGGTGAGCCGCCCGCCCGAGGACAGCGCCCCCTTCTGCGCGCTGGCCTTCAAGGTGGCCATGGACGAGGGCCGCAAGAACGTCTACCTGCGCGTCTATTCGGGCGTGCTGCGCCCGGGCGACGAGATCCAGAACGCGCGCACCCGGCGCAACGAGAAGCTGGCCCGCCTGTTCTCGGTGCACGCCAACCGCCGCGATCGGATCGAGCGGGCGGGGCCGGGCAGCATCGTGGTGGCGATGGGCCTCAAGGACGTGGGCACCGGCGACACCCTGTGCAGCCCCAAGGCGCCCATCCTGCTCGAGCGGATCGTCGCGCAGGAGCCGGTGATCGCGCGGGCCATCGAGCCCAAGACCCAGGCCGACAAGGAGAAGCTGGACTTCGGGCTGGCCAAGCTGGCCGACGAGGACCCGACCTTCCGCCAGGGCGAGGACGCGGAGACGGGGCAGACCATCATCCGCGGCATGGGCGAGCTGCACCTGGACATCATGGTCGACCGGCTCCGGCGCGAATACGGCATCGAGGCCAACGTGGGCCGTCCGCAGGTGGTGTACCGCGAGACGGTGGCCAGGACCGGCGAGGCGGACGCGCGCTTCGAGCGGACCCTGGAAGACGAGAACCTGTTCGGGCAGGCGCGCGTACGGGTGTCGGCGCGGCCGCGGGGCAGCGGCAACGAGCTGAAGATGGCGCTGGTCAAGGCCGAGCCGCTGCCGGGGGCGCCCAAGGTCCCCGATCCGCCGCCGGCCATCCTGGACGCCACCCTGGAGGGGGCGCGCGAGGCGATGCGATCGGGGCCGCAGGGCTATCCGTTCGAGGACATCGAGGTGGTGATAACCGGCGTCGACTACCGGCCGGACGCCTCCACGCCGGCGGGGCAGAAGGCCGCTGTCAGCGAGGCGGTGCGGCGGGCGTCGAGCGAGGCGGGGACGCGGCTGCTCGAGCCGATCATGCGCATCGAGGTGACGGCGCCGGAGCAACACGTGGGCGACGTGCTGGGCGACCTCAACGCGCGGCGGGCGCAGATCCAGGACGTCGGCTTCCGGGGGAACCTGCGGGTGATCATCGCGAAGGTGCCGCTGCGGCGGATGTTCGGGTACTCGACGGATTTGCGGTCGGCGACGCAGGGGCGGGCGAACTACTCGATGCAGTTCGACACCTACGACGCCTGGGAGTAGGGGCGGTCAGGAACCGCGGACCGACTGGATGCCGCGATCGGCGGCCCAGCTGGTGAGGTTGCGGCGCTGGAGGGCAGCGGCCATCAGGTCGGGGAAGGCGTCGGGGGTGCAGGCGAAGGTGGGGATGCCCAGGGTGGCGAGGGCGGCGGCGTTGCGGGGATCGAACATCGGGGCGCCCTGGTCGTTGAGGGCCAGCAGGCAGACGACGGTGACGCCGCTGCCGACCAGGGTGCGGGCGCGGGCGATCATCTCGTCGGCGTCGCCGCCCTCGAACAGATCGGTGATGAGGACGAAGATGGTCTGGGCGGGGCGGGTGACCAGCTGCTGGCAGTAGGCCAGGGCCCGGTTGATGTCGGTGCCGCCGCCCAGCTGGGTGCCGAACAGCACGTCCACCGGGTCGCTGAGCTTGTCGGTCAGGTCGACGACCGAGGTGTCGAACACGACCAGCCTGGTCGAGACCGCGCGGATGGTGGCCATCACGGCGGCGAAGATGCTGGAGTAGACCACCGAGGTGGCCATCGAGCCGCTCTGATCCACGCACAGGATCACGTCGCGCTGAGCGGACCGGCGGCGCCCGTGGCCGATCAGCTTCTCGGCGATGACGGTCCGTCGTTCGCGATCGTAGCGGGTCAGGTTGGCGCGGACGGTGCGGTCCCAGTCGATGTCGGGCAGGCGCGGACGGCGCGAGCGGGTGGCACGCGAGAGCGCGCCGCGGACGGCCTGCACCGTCGTTGCGGCCAGGCGCCGCTCGAGATCGTCGACCACCTTGCGCACGACCTGGCGGGCGGTCTGCCGGGTGCGCTGGGGGATCACCGAACCGAGCGCGATCAGGGAGGCGACCAGGTGGATGTCGGGCTCGACCGTGCCGAGCAGCTCGGGTTCCAGCAGCATCTGCTTGAGGCCCAGGCGGTCGAGCGCGTCCTGCTGCATGACCCGCACGACGCTGGTCGGGAAATACGAGCGGATGTCGCCCAGCCAGCGGGCCACGTTCGGGGCCGAGCTGCCCAGGCCGCCCCGGCGGTCGCTGTCGTACAGCGCCTCGAGGACCCGGTCGCGCTCGCGCAGCTCGCCGGGCAGCGAGACTTCCAGCGTCTCCTCGGCGGGGCGACCCAGGACCAGGCGCCAGCGGCGGATGCGATCGTCGTCGGGCGGTGGGTTCATGGTTCCACGCCCAGGATGTGGGCCAGCACCGGCAGGACCCGATCGGCGCGCGCCTGGTCGAGGTCGTCGTCGGCCCCGCCGCTCCGCTGACGGGGGCCGCCCGCCCGGACGTTCCGCACGACCTCGCCCATCGACCGCCGCTCGGGGCCGGTGAAGCGGGAGAAGGCCCGTCGCAGCAGCGGGGCCAGGCTGTCGAAGGCCTCGGCGGGCAGGCTGGCCATCCAGCTGTCCAGCACCGCCCACAGATCGCGCGCGTGCAGCAGCAGGGCGGCGCTGCCACGCACCAGCCCGTCGATCCAGGCGGCGGCTGCGTCGGGCGGCACGGTCCGGGACAGGGACCGGCCGGCCAGGGTGAGCAGGGCGGGCATGTCCAGCCGGCCCTGCTCGTGCAGCAGACGGGCGGCCAGCCCGCGGAGCAACGGCGCGGACGCTTCCCGCCCGGCCACGACGCCCAGGGTGTCCAGCCACTCGCTGCGGGCCTGCCCGCGATCGAGCAGCGCCACCGCCTCGTGCACCTGCCCCACCGCCCGGGCCATCTGCTCGGCCGCGTCGGCGTCGAGGGACACGCAGGCGCCCGGGAAACCCACCAGCACGCGCTCGAACAGCCCATCGAAGATCGCCAGCACGGGGGCGGGATCCGCGCCGCGCACGGAGCCGTAACGGGCCAGCTGTGCCAGCCGGGGCAGGGCTGCGGCCAGGTGAGCCACGTCCGCCGACACCGCCGCGCGTTCCTGAAGGCGCGTGAGGACGGCGGCGATCGCGTCGGGCAGCTCGCACAGCACCACCCGATCCAGCAGGGCGGTCAGCGGTTCCAGCTCCTGCAGCTCGGCGGCGTCGTGCGCGGCGCGGGCCGAGGTCGCCGCGGCGATGGCGTTTCCCCAGCGGCTGGCGTCCACCAGCGCCACTTCCAGCTCGGGCTGCCAGCGCAGCTGCCAGATCTCGTGGAAGGTCCCGGCCTTCCCGATCACCGATTGCGGGACCCCCCAGGGGACGTCCAGCACCGCCAGCCGGTGCAGAAGCCGGCTGCGGGCCCGGTCGGTGTCCTTGCGCAGATCCAGGTCCAGCTCCTTGATCTCGTCCGAGCGCTTGAGCCGCAGCCGCTTCTCCTCGGCCTCCAGCTCGCGGCGCAGGGGAACCGCCGGCGCATCCCTGGGGACCTGGCCGAGCTCGACCCCGATCTCCAGCTGGTCACGCACCAGGGCCAGCGGCCCGGTCTGGCCCGCGCACAGCACCGCCTGCAAGCTGTCGTTGATCTCGCCCAGGCCGGGGCTGCCCAGGCCGCGCAGGGCAGCCAGCGCCTCGGCCAGCCGAACCGCCTCCACCACACCGGCTGGCGAGGCCGGCAGATCCTCTTGCCGCAGGGTCCGCGCCGCCCGGACGGTCCAGCGCAACGTCGGCTGGGTCGGTTCGCTCCAGAGGTGCTGGTACCAGCCCGGGGCGGTGACGCCGGCGCCGTATCCACTCCGGTACGACAGCCGCGAGGTGGTCCAGGGGATCCAGGTGGCGACGGTCCTGGTCCGGGGCAGCCGTCGCAGCAGCTCGGCGTCGGGCGCGGCCGGGCCCAGCTCGGCCAGCACCGGCGCATGCCAGGCGCCGCAGACCACCGCCACGCGTGCGAACCCCTCCTTGAGGGCGGCGCGGATGGTCTGGCGCATCCAGGCCTCGCGCTGATCCTCGTGCCGCCGCGGAGGGCCGGGGTGACTCTCGCGCAGCGCCCGCATCGCCTCGATCAGCCCGTCGAACAGGCCCGCGGGATCGCGGCGGCGCTCGATCTCGTGCTCCCACCACAGCTCGCCGTCGGAGAACCCCGCCACCGCGGCCAGCGCGGCGATGGGATCCTGGCGGGCCACCTCCTCCTCGTCATCGGGGGCGTCCGGTGGCTCCGCCTCGTCGGCGGGGACCTGGTCCGGCGCCGGCGATTCCGGTGGTCGGGCCAGCCGATGGGCCTGGGGCAGATCCATGAAACGGACCGGGATGCCGCGGCCCAGGCCGAAGCGGATGGCCTGCCACTCGGGCGAGAACTCGGCGAACGGATAGAACACCGCCCGGGCCGGCCGGTCGGCCGGATACACCAGCAGGGCCACCGGCGGTTTCATCTCCGGACTGGCCGCCAGCGGCAAGACCTCCGAGGCGTCCGGCGGCCCCTCGACCAGCAGGACGTCCGGCTCCAGCCGCGCGAGCGCCGTCAGCAGGCTGCGGGCGCAGCCGGGACCGTGGTGGCGAATGCCGAACACCCGGTGGGCCATGTCGCCGGCTACAGCACGTCCTTGCAGCTGCGATACAGATCTTTCCACCCGTCCCGCTCCTTGACCACCGTCTCGAGGTACTCGAGCCAGACCAGCCGGTCCTGCACCGGATCCTTGACCACCGCGCCGGTCAGCCCGGCGGCCAGATCGTCGGCTCGCAGGACGCCATCGCCGAAGTAGGCCGCCATGGCCAGGCCGTTGTTCACCACCGAGATGGCCTCGCCGGTCGACAGCGTTCCGGTCGGGCTCTTCAGCTTCGTCTTGCCGTCCGCGGTCACCCCGCCGCGCAGCTCGCGGAAGATGGTCACCAGCCGCCGCAGCTCCTCCAGCGCGGGCGCTTCGGCGGGCAGCTCGAGCGCCCGGCCCATGTCGGCCACCCGGCGGGTGACGATGTCGATCTCCTCTTCCAGGGTCTCGGGCAGGGGCAGCACCACCGTGTTGAACCGCCGCAGGAGGGCGCTGGACAGATCGTTGACCCCCTTGTCGCGGTTGTTGGAGGTGGCGATCACGTTGAACCCCCGGCGCGCCTGCACCTCCAGGCCCAGCTCGGGCACCGGCAGCGTCTTTTCCGACAGCATGGTGATCAGGCTGTCCTGGACGTCGCTGGCGATGCGGGTCAGCTCCTCGACGCGCGCGATCTTGCCGGTCTCCAGCGCGCGCATGATCGGGCTTGGCACCATGGCCGCCCGGGTGGGGCCCTCGGCCAGCAGCCGGGCGTAGTTCCAGCCGTAGCGAAGCGCGTTCTCGTCGGTGCCGGCGGTGCCCTGCACCAGCAAGGTGGAATCGCCGGAGACCGCGGCCGCCAGGTGCTCGCTCACCCACGACTTGGCCGTGCCCGGCACACCCAGCAGCAGCAGGGCGCGGTCGGTGGCCAGGGTGGCCACGGCGATCTCGATCAGGCGTGGGTTGCCGATGTATTTGGGGCGAATGGGAAGGCCGGTCGGCAGCTGGCCGCCGATGAGGTACAGACGGACCGCCCACGGCGACAGATGCCAGCTGGGCGGTCTGGGCCGATCGTCGGCCGCTGCCAGCGCGGCCAGCTCCTCGGCGTACTCCTGCTCGGCGTGGCGGCGCAAGACGGCGTTCGGGTCGGAAACGGCGCTATCGGGTGGGCTCACGGGCGGTCTCCTGGTGGATGCGCTGGCGAATGGCCAGGACGGCGTGGAACGATTCGACGCTGCTGCGCAGGACATCGGCGGGCGCGTCTGCCCCGGCGGGGGCGCTCAGCTGCAGGGCTCGGGCAAAGCAGCTGGCCGGCAGCGCGGTGCTGGCCCGGTCCAGCGCGGCCCTCCAGAAATGGGTCTGTTCCCAGCCGGGGCTGCGGGCCTCCGCTCGCCGCGCGAGCGCGTCGAGGAACGTCCCGCCGAGCGCGTGGCCCCACGGCGTTCCCAGCGCGGCCAGCGCGGGCACGAAGCTCACCGGGTCCCCGGAAGCCACCAGCGGCGCCACCAGCGACTCGGCTTCCTCGCGCGGCAGCAGCGGCAAGAGCTGCGCCGCCAGTCTGGGTCGCTCGTCCGCCGCCGCGTTCGCGGCGTACACCCGCCACAGAGTCGACGCCCAGGGTGCGGATCGGAACAGCAAGGTCGCTTCCAGCCAGCCTTGCAGGACGGCGCCCGACCAGTCGCTCCGGACGGCCGCGGCCACCAGCGCCGCCGGGCTGGCCCCGAACCGTGTTTCCCAGTGTGAAGGCGGCACCAGCGCCAGGACCTGGCTGACCCAGTACGCCTTCTCGCCCGTCCCGGCCGGCGGCTTCTCCACGATTCCATCCTCGGCCCACCCCGCGGGGAAGACCGGGGGCGGCTCGACCTCCAGGTCGCCGGGCGGCCCCTCGCCGGCCAGACGTGCCGCGATCGCGCCGAGCACGCGACGTGCGCCGCTGGCCGGGCGGTACCGCAGCAGCCCCTCGGCTCGTGTCCTCATCCGCGTGGCCGCCGCCGAGCCCTCCAGGCGGGCCAGCAGACGGAGGGCGGCCAGGCGGACCGGGGCCGCGCGGTCGGCCGCGGCCCGGCTCAGGAATGGCTCGTCGTCGGCCGAGACGCCGGCCTCCAGAGCGGCGATCAGCGATTCGCGCACGGCCGCCTTTTCCTGCTTCCACACCGATTCCACCCAGCTGCGACCCCGTGCCGGGTCCTCCGCTCGCATCGCCCGCAAGGCGGCCAGCCGCGCCGCCGCGCTGCCCTCTTCCCAGCTGCGCTCGCGCTCGGCGGGCGATTGCCCGGTTCTGCCTTCGGCCAGCCAGCGCCAGGCTGGATTGTGCCGGGCCAGCCATCGGCCGCGCTCACCCGCGACCACCGCCGCCGCGGGCTGCAGCGAAGGCAGCTGCAGCTCGACCAGATCGACCAGACACCAGGGCGGCAGTCGCAGGCCTCCTTCGTCCAGCCGGTGCAGCGCCTCGGTCAAGATCACCAGCGACCGGTCGCGACACAGGTCGATCACCAGAGCCGCCAGCGCGTCCGAGCAGGCGGGCCGCGTCTCGGCGGGCGCGGCCTCCGGCGCCTGGCCGCGATCAGGCTTGCGGCCGGCACGGGCGCGGACCGCGGCGATCCCCAGACGCAACAGGAACGCCGTCTCCGCCGATGCAGCGGGCAGGCGGCTGACCAGGTCGGAGCCCGGCTCGGGCAGGGCGTTGCCCGCCCGCTCCAGCCCGACCAGCGCAACGTCGACCGTGGCCTTCATTCGTCGACCGCGCCGCCGCCCAGCGCGTGGAAACGCCCGTCGGCGAACACGCCCACCGGCATGAACACGCGCCCGTCCCAGTCTCCGAACAGATCGACCGGGTGTCCCCCGGCCAGGGCGAACAGGTTCCACGTTCCGCGTCCCGCCAGCGGCAGCGCCCGTCCCTGCCCGTCGACCAGGATGAATCGGTCGGCGCTGGCGTCCACGACGGTCGGGATGACATCCGCCAGACCGGCCGGCAAGC
Organism: Myxococcota bacterium; assembly: GCA_046734815.1. Taxonomy (GTDB): domain Bacteria; phylum Myxococcota_A; class Polyangia; order Fen-1088; family Fen-1088; genus CAVYGB01. The sequence goes on from JBKPRZ010000305.1 coordinate 14,201, forward strand.
GGTCCAGCCAGGGCTGGTGGGCGAGCGCATCGGCGTACGCGCCGAGCATGCCCTCCAGATCGCGCAGCCCCGTCAGCCGCTGGACCAGGCCGCGGGTCTGCCCCTGGCGTTGGGTGACCACCGCCCGCACGGGAAACGCGCCCGGCCAGAACGCCAGCTCGGCCCCGAACACGACCCCGGCCGGAACCGACTCCGCAAAGGGCGCGCCGGCGTGGGCAAATTGCAGGATCAGCGCGGCCCGCGCGGTGGTCAGGCCGCGCAGCCAGGTCCGCTGCGTGCGCAACCTCTCGTCGTCATCCACCTGCTGGCCCACCACGGCCCACTCGTCGGTGACCCGCTCGCCGCTGGCCAGGATCTCGTCGCGCTCGACCGTCCAGCCCACCAGCTGACGAACATCGGCCGCGAGGGCCGGCGCCAGGGCATCCAGCCGCCGGAACGCGTGACCGAGCAGCGCCAGCCGCCCGAGCGCATCGGCCGCGCGCTCGGCGAACGCCGGGGACGAGCTGGGCAGAAACCCCAGCCGCCGCACGCGCGCCGCCAGCCCGGGCGCCTGCGCATCCACCAGCCGGGCCGCCTGCTCCATGAACGTCTGGTCTCCCCGAGCCGCCGCCGTCGCCAGCCCCGTGCGCACGAGATCCCCCATCCACACCTCGAGCCCCTCGATGCCGGCGAGCACCCGCTCGCTGCGCTTCTCCGCCCGCCGGGCCTGAGCCTGCGGGTCGGGCGCCGCCGCCGGCCGCGCCGCCCGCTCACGCTTGCGGGTCGCCGTCTGGCTGCGCTTGTCGAGCCATTCCGTCACCCATTCCGGCGGATCGGCCAGCGGCACCCGTTCCGGCTCCCGCGCCAGCAGGAACAGCAGCCCCAGCGCATGTTTGCAGGGAAACCTCCGGCTGGGGCAGGAACACCTGGAAGCAAGATCCACAAGCGACACGCGCGTCTGATACACAGCGCTCCCCCGGCATTCCCCCCACACCGCCGTCTCCGACTGCCCCAGCGCCGTCCACAACCGAGCGTCGCCGGTCTTCTTGCCAGCAGCCAGCGCGCCGCCGTCCGGCGCGAGACTGGAGACGCTTTCCACGGTCAACGACACTGCCACCGGCGCACCTGCTGCTCAACGATGCCACGAAAACCGCCCTTGACGATCCGGCGGTGGGGGCCAGGCCGCCGCAAAAAAAACGCCGGCGCCCGGGGAGCCCGGGGCCGGCGTTTTTCCCGCTAGCGGGCGCTAGCGGGGTGGCGTGCCGATGCTAGCGGTCGGGCCTGTGAGTGACGCGCAGGGAGTTGATCACCGGTTTGGCGAACCCTGCCCGCGGGATCAACCGGATGTCGGCGCGCCCGTCGGTCACGTCTATGAAGAAGGTCTTCGCGTCCGCCGCGAAGCGGCCCACCTCGTAGGCGATGTCGTGCGCCGGCAACACCAGGCTGTTCTCCACCACCACGTCGAAGACGCGCTTGCCTGGCTTGTCGCTGTCGAACTCGGCGAACTTGAGCTCGACCTGGTACACGCCGTTGGGCACGTTGTCGAAGCGGTAGGCGTACGGGTCCACCCGCTGCGACTGGAACAGCTTCGGATCGGTGGTGCCCGAGATGCTGTGCGACGTCGATTTGGTCGACGACGACTGCACGTAGCCCCAGCTGCCGTCGGTGTGCTTGCGGTCCGCCGACCAGGTGTCACCGGACTTGTCCTTGTAGCTGCTGCCACCGGCGTTGACGCCCTGCTGGTAGCCGGTCACCACCAGGCTCACCGGCACCCGCAGCCGACCCTCGCGGGCCGAGTTGCTGACGATGAAGATGCTGGCCAGGTAGGTGCCCGGCGCCAGCCCCTTGGTGTCGACCGTGACCTCCAGCTTGACGGTCCCGTTCGGCGCCACCGAGCCCTTGGTCGGCGCCACCGACAGCCAGGGCACGTCGTTGAAGGCGGGCACGCCGCTCTCGACCAGGAACACCTTGTTCGGCATCTGCGAGATGGTCCACAGGTCGCCGTTCTCGTCCATCTCCAGGCCGCCGCCCTGGAAGCCGCCCTGCTGCGGGTGCGGCAGCAGCGACAGGACCGTGCAGTCCTCGGGGTTCAGCTCGAAGATGCTGTCGGTCGGGCTGTTGGTGGCCTCCCACAGCACCCCCATGGCCCCGTTCCAGGCCAGACCGGAGATGTTGCCGTCCGACGGCTTGCACTGGCCGATCACCGCGCCCTTGTCGGGGTGGGACACACCCTTGACGTGATAGATGATGCCCTCGTTCCAGCCGCCGACGTAGAAGCTGTCGTCGTCGTCGCGGTAGGCGAGACCACGCTGCGAGATGTTGGTCCACGGCGCGCCGGACACGGTGTCGGTGACCTGGCCGGTGGCCGGATCCCAGCAGTGGATGCCGTTGTCGTCGGGGGTCTGGCCCACGCCCAGCTGGCAGACCCGGCCCCGCTTGGCGTCGTAGGCCATGTCCGCTCCCCAGCCGCCGCTCCAGGGCGTGTCCCAGGTCCGGCCGGTGGCCGCGCCTTCGGTGGTGAACTCGGAGTTCTTGTTCACCGGCGGATCCGACAGCCACAGCTTGCCGGTGTAGCCCACACCCCAGGCCAGCATCATCCCGGTCGGCGTGAACGACTTGATGATGTTGCCCGGCGCGAGGGGCGACCAGCCGCCCGCCACCCGGATGCCCGGCTGGTACAGGCTGCGCGTGTTGAACGCCTTCGGGTCGGCGCCCTCGCGGCGGAGCAGGCTGGCGGTGGAGATCACCGACTGCAGCTTGCCGCCCGACTCGGCGATCTCGAAGTCCATGTTCAAGGTGCCGGTGTTCCTCAGGGTGAGGACCCGCTTGCGGACCTGGTCGGCCTTGACCACCAGCTCGATGGTGGAGGGCTTGACCTCCGCCCGCGCGGTCTGCAGCGAGAAGTTCACGGTGACGGTCTGGTTCAGCCCCACCGTGACCGGGACCTCCTTGCGGCCGTAGGGGCCGGTACCGGCGGCGATGACATAGCTGCCCACCGGCACCTGCATGCGGTACTTGCCCGCCGAGTTGGTCCGGGCGCTGCGCACCACCGCTCCGTTCTGCAGGGCCTGCACCTCCATGCCCGAGACCGGCTTGCCGTCGTTGGCGTCGGTGACCGTGCCCTCGACGAAGCCCGAGTCGGGCAGGAAGAACTGGATGGCCGAGCCGGCGTCGACGGTGGGCTCGTTCAGCGAGTACTGGAAGGCCACCGTGCCGCTGTCGTTCTCGATGCCGATGGTGGCCGAGCCGCCCCGCTGGCGGGGGTCGTCGCTCGGTCCGGCGTACTGGAAGGTGATGCCACCGCTCTCGGACAGCACCATCTCGAAGCGCACCCGCAACTGCGGCGCATCGAAGAACGTCACGTCCCGCCACTCGAGCACGAACTGCCGGTTGGGCGCCGTGCCCACCACCTGCGAGCGCACGCTGGCCGCGCTGTCGACCACCATGTCGTCCCACAGGGCGTAGATCGCGGCGTTGGGCCGGTTCGGGCTGGGGATCGCCTCGTTGATGTAGGTGACCGGGCCCATGGGCAGGAACTCGATGTAGCCCTTGGGCGTGACGGTGGCCGAGTCGTAGGTCTGCCCGTACAAGGTGAAGGAGAAGGGCAGCGGCACGTTGATCGACACCAGGTCGCCGGTCAGCGGCAGCACCGTCTCGGCGTCGATGAAGCTGGCGGCCACGCCCTTGCACTTGTAGCCGAAGGCGTCCTGGCGCTCGGCCAGGGTGAAGTTCAAGGTCTCGTCACCGTCGACGGTCAGGCTCTTGGTCTGCGCCTCCAGGCAGCGGGTGCCCTCGGCGCGGACGTCGTAGGTGCCGTGGGGCACGCTGGCGAAGCTGTACTTGCCGGCCGCGTCCGTGATGGCGGGCGGGATGGGAGTCCCCAGGATGGTCACCTTGGCGCCGGCCACCGGGGCGCCGGTGCTGTCGGTGACGGTGCCGGAGACCGCGGCGGAGGGGGCGGCGGTCAAGGTGAAGCTCTGGGTGGTGGTCATCCCCTCGGCGATGGCCACGTGCTCGGCGGTCTGGCTGACGTAGCCGAAGGCCGAGGCGGTGACGGTGTATTCACCGACCGGCAGCAACATGGTGTAGACGCCCATCGCGTCGGTGGTGGTGCGACGCTTGGTCGGTCCCTCGACGCTGACGGTGGCGTTGGCGATGGGCGCGCCGCCGGCGGCGGTGACCGTGCCGGTCAGCGTGCCGGTGGGGCCGCGCGGCGCCTGCTCGGTGGCGGCGAAGGCATCGACCCGGCCCTCGCCGAAGACGTTGTTGTTCTCGGCCGTGCCGCCGCAGCTGAGGTCGGCGGTGTCGACCGCGGTCTGATCCAGCAGCGCGCGGGTGGCGTTGATGTCGCCGACCAGGCTGGGGGCGGCCGACCAGATCAGCGCCACCACGCCCGACAGGTGCGGCGTCGCCATCGAGGTGCCGCTGAACACGTCGTAGGCGCTGCCCGGGACGCTGCTGCGCACGTCCTCGCCCGGGGCGGCGATGTTCGGCTTGGTGATCCCGTCGAACAGCGAAGGACCGCGGCTGGAGAAGGACGAGATCTGGTTCATGATGTTGTAGGCGCCCACGGCGTAGGTGCTGGCGTAGTCACCGGGCGATCCGGCGCTGCCGCAGCTGGGCCCCGAGTTGCCGTTGGCGAAGGCCGGGAAGATGCCGGCCGCGATCCAGGAGTCGACGATCTGCTGGTAGAAGGTGTCCCCGCCGCCGCCGCCCCAGGAGTTGTTGACCACGTGGGGCCGCTTCTCGGGCGAGGGGTTCATGCCGTTGAGGTCGGTGGGCGCCGCGATCCACTGGCCGGCGGCCAGCAGCGATTCCAGCGAGCAGCCCGAGCTCTCGCAGCCCTTGGCGGCGATCCAGCGCGCCTTGGGCGCCACGCCGATCTGGTTGGGGCCGGGGTTGCCGTCGTCGCCCACCATGGTGCCCATGGTGTGGGTGCCGTGGCCGGCGTTGTCGCAGGGGGTGCCGGGCGGGCAGATCTTGGCCGGGTCGAACCAGTTGTAGTTGTGGTCGAAGCTGCCGCCGTTGTTGCCGCGGTACTGGCCCACCAGGGCGGGGTGGTCGAACTGCACGCCGGTGTCGACGTTGGCCACCACGATGCCCTCGCCGCGGGCGCCGAAGGTGTTCCACACCTCGGGCGCGCGGACGTTGGAGATGCCCCACTCGACGGTCTGGATGCCCCGCTGCGGGCGTCCGGGCTTGACCGGCGGCAGGCTGTAGGTCTTGTCCGGCAGGATGGTCTTCACGTCCGGCCGCCGGGCGATCTCGGCGATGATGTTGCGGTCGGCGGTGACCTTCAGGGTGTTGACGATCCAGAAGCTCTGGAAGCGGACTCCGCGGGTGGTCAGGAACGCGGCCAGCGAGGCCTGCGTGGCGGTGGCGGTGGTGGTCAGCTGACGGAACACCTCCAGGCCGCGCGCGGCCCAGTTCTGACTGGTGGCGCGGGTCAGGTCCGCGGTCGGCTTCATCACCACCCAGACGGTCAGCGGCTCGTCGAGCGTGCGGGTCAACTTCGGCTGGCTGGCGGCGACGCCTTCGCTGCTGGAACCGGGTGCGCCCACAGGGGCGGTGTCACCGCAGGAGACGAACGCCATCGCAATTGCAGACGCGGACAAAAGACGTAGGGAAGACCACCGTTTCATTTAAACCTCCGACAAGGGGGGCGCGCGCCGGTAGCGGGGAGAAATCCGGAACGGCGAGTGTGTCAGCTAAGACAACGCGTGTAAACGACCCTTGTTCCAAACACCTACGAGGACGTGTGGTGATTCGTGACACGCCCGACGCGGACGTGCCGACGGCAAGGGCCCGAATCGAACGCGAAACAAAAGTTCCCGCCGCCGTTGTGAATCCGCAGAGGGGAACCAGATTGAGAAAATCCGACGGGGGAGTTCTTCAAATACGACAGTCAGGGAGGTCCGGAGGGGGGCGCTCCGGGGTTGTTGAAAGATGTTCGACAAGCAATTTTTCGCGAAGCGATGGAGCAAGAGCGTGACGGCGGGGGCGCTGGCGGCGGCGCTGATCGCGCTTCTGCAGGCAGAGCCCGCCGAGGCGTCGAGGCACCGGCAGGGCCGTCCGGCCCGGGACCTGGTGCTGGCGCCGTCGGGCTCGGAGTTGCTGCTGCTGCCACAGACCCGCCCGGCGGTTCGTGTGCTGAATCTCACACGCACAATCCCCGATACGGTGGACGCCCAGGATTACCTGGGGCAGCTGTGGTCGGAGATCGAGGACACGCTGGCCGAGGGTGGCCGCGTGTTCGCCCAGGGGCTGCGCGCGCCGGCGCCGGGCCGGATCAGCGCCGCCTGGCATCAGCTCGGCGAGCGCCACCAGGTCTCGCCGGCGCAGGTCCGCGCCGTGCTGGAGCACGAGTTCGTGCGCCGTCCGGCGCCCTGGCTGGGAGCCGACGTGGACGAGCTGCTGCCGAAGCCCAAGGGAGCGTCGGTCGAGCGCTCGCCGGGCGAGCGCCCGCGGCCGGTGCGCTGAGGTCAGGGTTCGCGGGGGCCGCGGGGCGGGTCGACCCAGCGGCGGGCGCGGTCGGCGAGAGCGCTGCCCGGGAAGCGCCGCAGGAAGATGCGCGCCCGCTGCCGGCTGGCCGCCGGGTGGCCCAGCCGCTCCAGCGTCTCCATGAACAGGATCTCGCGCTCCTGCTCCAGCGCTCCGTGCGGCCAGCGCCGCGCGTGCCGGCTCAGCGGCGGCACCGCGGCGCCTGGCAGGCCGTGCCC
>JBKPRZ010000306.1:0-3414 GCA_046734815.1 Myxococcota bacterium
CTCCGACGGCGGCCGGAGCGACGGCGGCGGCGATGCGTTCCCCGCCGCCGGACGGATCAGCCTGATGCCGGCCATCGCCGCGAAGTGGACCGGCGAGCGCGAGAGCATCGAGGTCGAGGACGGCGTCATGGTGTTCACCGGGGTCTTCCTGGCCGGCCAGATCGGTGGCCCCAGCGGGCACACCCTGCGCATCCCCGTTCCACCCGCCCAGGACACCACGCTGGAGTACAGGATCCGCTTCGACGACAACTACGACTTCAGCCGCGGCGGCAAGATCCCCGGGCTGGCGGGCGGCAGCGCGCCCACCGGGTGCGTGACCACCGATGGCACCGGCTTCTCGGCGCGCATGATGTGGCGCGAGAACGGCCGTCTGATCGGGTACCTGTACGACAACAACCAGAACCAGCGCTGTGGCACCGGGGTCGAGTCCGGCTTCAGCTTCAAGGCCAACCAGTGGTATGCGCTCAAGGAGCGGGTCAAGGTGAACACCGGCAAGGCCGCCGATGGCATCCTGCAGGTATGGGTCGACGGCAAGATGGTCATCAACCGGTCCAACGTCGCTTACATGAACAGCGGCCGGGTGGACGTGTTGCTGTTCCACTCCTTCTACGGCGGTAGCACCAACGACTGGGCCCCGTCCCGGCAGACGTCGATCTCGTTCTCGGAGATCTACGTGACGCCGGGCGCGCCCTGACGTCCGGGCGGACGCGATCAGCGTCGGCGCCCGCGGTTACCGTGCGGTATCGACGGGGCGGCCAGGGTCGGCTACAAGTGGTGCTGACATGGCAACGGATCTCGCCATCGCGCTGAAGACCGAGATCCCGGGTCCCCGCTCGCGGGCGCTGGGTGAGGAGCGGCGGCGCTGGGTGGGGAGAGGGATCACCGAGGGGCGCAAGCGAGCTCCGAAATCCCGAAGGATCGTCTGACCTTGCTCTGGTCGGGGCGAGAGGATTCGAACCTCCGACATCCGGCTCCCAAAACCGGCGCGCTACCAGCTGCGCTACGCCCCGAAAGGACGCCGTAAAATAACCCGAAAACCGGGGCGTGCACCGGAAAAAAACGTGGGGGGGCGCGGGGACGATGCGGCGGCGGGGGGCGGGGTCACGACGCCAGGCGGTTGCGGCCGGTCTTCTTGGCTTCGTACAGCTTCTGGTCGGCGCGGGCCAGGGTCTGCTCGACGGGCTCGCCGGTCTGGTGCAGGCTGATTCCGATCGAGACGGTGACCGGCTTGCTGTTGCACAGGACGCGGGTGGCGACGGCCGTGCGGATGCGCTCGCAGCAGACCACCGCGCCCTCGAGATCGGTGTTGGGCATCAGCAGCAGGAACTCCTCGCCGCCCCAGCGGGCGGCGAAGTCGCTCTCGCGGATCGACGCCATGATGGTGCGGCCGATGCCCATCAGCACTTCGTCGCCGACGCCGTGACCCTGGCTGTCGTTGATGCTCTTGAAATAGTCGATGTCCAGCAGGGCCAGGCAGGTGGCGATGCCGTAGCGCTGCGCGCGGGCCAGCTCGCGGCGCATGGTCTGCTCGCCGTGGCGGCGGTTGGCCAGGCCGGTCAGGGCGTCGGTCATGGCCAGACGCTGGTAGGCGGCGGTCAGATCCACCTGCGCGGTGATGTCGGTGGCGACGATGATCTGCGCGGGGACCGGGTCCGAGACCCAGCGCGCGACCCAGCGGATCACGCTGCGGCTCGGGCGGGTGACCTCGAACTCCTCGCAGACCAGCGGGTTTTCGCGGGTCGGCAGCAGGCGGCCCTCGCGCACCAGCTCGGGCTGCACCTCGACGGCGGCGGAGATTGTCGCCACGAGATCGTCGGGGGCCAGGGCGCGCAGCGTCTCCGGAGTCTGGCCGAGCATCGCGGCCATCGGCTCGCTCACCAGCGCGATGCGGTCCTCTTCATCTATGACCAGCACCCCCTCCTCGAGGCCGTCCGCCAGGACCCTCAGGAACGGCAACTCACGACGCCAATCCACCCATGAATTTTCACAACGAAAGCGTTCCCGCGAAAGGGGGAAGTGTGAAATCCGCGCTGCGCGCGCCGGAGGGCCCGGTTACCTTGTGGGCAAAGTAGGTCGAAAGATCTCCCGCAGCGACATGGCCAGGCTGCGGAAAGCGGCGGCCCGGTGGGACAGACGGTTCTTCTCGGCCAGATCGATCTCGGCCATGGTCTTGCCCAGGGCGGGGACCAGGAACAGAGGGTCGTACCCGAAGCCGCCCTGCCCGCGCGGATGCTCCAGCACCAGGCCTTCGCACGACCCGGCGGCCGTCAGGCTGCGACCGCTGGACGGATCCAGGAAGGCGGCCACGCAGCGGTAGCGGGCGGTCCGGCGCTCGGGCGGCACGCCGTTCAGCACCGACAGCAGCTTGGCGTTGTTGGCGGCGTCGTCGGAGGGCTCGCCCGCGTAGCGCGCAGAATACACGCCGGGGGCGCCGCCCAGCGCGTCCACCTCCAGGCCCGAATCGTCGGCCAGGGCGGGCAGCCCGGTGGCGGCGGCGGCCTGGCGCGCCTTGGCCAGGGCGTTGCCCTCGAAGGTGTCCTCGTCCTCGACCAGCGGGGAGTCGGGCGCCAGCTCGTCGATGCCGATCAGCTGCAGGTCGAGGTCGGCGATCAGCTCGCGGATCTCGTGCACCTTGTGCCGGTTGCGGCTGGCCACCACCACCCGCGGGCCGGCGCTCATCGCTCGCGCGCCCGCTGGAGGGCGTCCTGCTGCACGCCGAACAGCTCGGCCGCGCCCCGCTGCGCCAGCGCCACCAGCCGCTGATACTCCTCGTGCGTGAACGGGGTGGACTCGGCGGTGCCCTGGATCTCGACGAAGCGGCCGTCGGCGGTCATGACGAAATTGAAGTCGGTGTCGGCCGCCGAGTCCTCGTCGTAGGCCAGGTCCAGCCGGGCCTCGCCGGCGACGATGCCGGCGGAGACGGCGGCGACGGCGGGGCGCAGCGCCTCGGCGGCGACGGTGCCGCCCAGGCGGCGAATGGCCAGCGCCAGCGCCACCCAGCCGCCGGTGACCGAGGCGGTGCGGGTTCCGCCGTCCGCCTGGAGCACGTCGCAGTCCACGGTGATCTGACGCGGCCCCAGCCGCTTCAGATCCACGGCGGCGCGCAGCGCGCGGCCGATCAGCCGCTGGATCTCCTGCCCGCGGCCGCCGGGGTGGCGGTTGGACCGGGTGTGGGTCGAGCGCGGCAGCATCGCGTATTCGCCGGTGACCCAGCCCTGGCCGCGCCCCTCGAGGAACGGCGGCACCTTGTTCTCGACGGTGGCGTTGCACAGCACGCGGGTCTCGCCAAACTCCACCAGCACCGAGCCTTCGGCATGCCGGGTGTAGTCGGGTGTGATGCGAACCGGGCGCAGCTGCTCCGGGCGGCGACCGTCCGGACGCGGCAGCGGTGTCCCGGCAGGAGAGGTGGTGGAC
>JBKPRZ010000307.1:0-9215 GCA_046734815.1 Myxococcota bacterium
CGCCTGCTCCCCCACCTCCGGACGCCGCGCCCCCGCCGCCCGATCTCCCGCCCGACAACCCACCGCAGGGACCGCCGCCCGCCGGCGTGGATCTCACCACCGGCCTGCTGGTCTATCTGAAGCTCGACGACGGCGTCGGCCGGCTGATGGCCGTCGATTCGTCCGGCAACGGCAACACCGGGACCTTGCAGATGCTCGATCCCCAGCGCGCCTGGGTGAGGGGCTTTCTTGGCACCGCGCTGGACATCGACGGCAAGGGCTGGGTCAGCATCAACGAATCGCCCACCGTCAACGCGATCGCCGACGGGTTCACCTTCTCGGTCTGGATCGAGCGCACCGGCGACGGCACCCTGGTGGCCCGGCGGTCGGTCGGGGCCCAGGGCTTTCTGTACCGTTTCTTCGTCGAGAACGGCCGCCTGGGCCTGCAGATCAATTCCTCCAACGGCGCCCACGTCGACTTCCGCAGCATCAAGGACGTGCCGGCGGGCCGATTCGTGCACGTCGCCGCCGCCTTCGATCGCCTCACCGCCCGCGTGTTCCTCGACGGCAACAACGTCGGATTCGAGAGCTACGGATTGAACATCGGGCCGGAAAACAGCCCATTGAACATCGGTGCCCGTCAGGACGCGACCCTGGTCAACGCCGACGACCGCTTCGCCGGGGTGATCGACGAGGTCTCGGTCTACAGCCGGGCCCTGTCGGACGCCGAGATCCGCGCCCTCTCCGACGGATTCGTGCCCTCCAAACCCTGAAAACGGACTGGTCCCCCTGGCCGCCGGACGGCCCCGGAAGCATCGCCGGAAAAGCCACCCGGGCGCGCGTTCGTTATTGAACGCGCGCGCCGGGGAACATTTGCGTCCGGGGCCGTTAGACGATAAAGCAGCACAACCGACCATCGGAGGCATTCATGAGCGCGCCTGCGCGGCTCGTCACAGCGTGCACCTGGCTCATCCTCACCGCAGCGGGCGCGACCGGTGGCTGCCAGCTGGATCCCGGTCACATCAGCACGGTGCCCACGGCAGCCGATGCCGCTCCCCCGCGCCGGACCGACGCCGCCCCCGAGATGGTCCCCGGCTCCGAGGGCAGCACCGCGCACCCCGACGCCGGCGCCCCGGTCCCGCCGGAAGACGCCCGCCCGCCCGTGGATGCAACCAATCGCGAAGTGACACCGTCGCCGGAGGGCAACCCGGTCCCGGACGCGCAGGCGCCCGACCGCGCGACCGACCCGCCGCCGCCCGCACCCGACGCCGCGCCTCCGCCCGACCTGGGACCGGATGCCCCACCGGTGGATCCCGGCGCCGGCCTGGTGGCCCACTTCAGCTTCGACGAGGGCATCGGCACCAGCGCCGGCGACCTCACCGGCAACGGCAACACCGGCACCTTGCACAACGGGGTGGCCTGGGAAAAAAGCGCCGTCGCCCGCAACGACAGCGACTTCGCCATCCGCCTCGACGGCAACGACGATTACCTGTCGATGGTGGCCGGCAACTCGTTGCCCCGGATCCAGGACGCCAAGAGCATCAGCTACTGGTTCTCCGCCGCCGCCAACCCACCCCCCAACCCGGGCAGCAACCAGCGCACCTGCGTGGCGCTGGTCAACCCCGGCACGTCCTCGGGCGTGCAGGTGGGGACCGACCGCAACCGGCTGGCGGTCTGGTCCTGGGGCCAGAACCAGGGCTTCGTCCTCAGCGACAGCGTCCCCGCGGCCGGCGCCCACCACCTGGCCTACACCTTCGACGGCCGGACGCACCGCCTGTACATCGACGGCACCCTCGCCGACACCTCCACCTCGTCCCCCCAGCAAGGCCGCGCCACCAACCTCTACGTCGGCACCTACGACCCCCCCGCCGAGCTGTGCGCCGGCCAGATCGACGACCTCCGCATCTACACCCGCCCCCTCACCCCCGCCGAAGTCACCCAGCTCTCCACCCGCCCCCTGCTGTAGACCGCCTCGACCAGCGGAAATCTGAACGCCCCGCCCGTCACTTGCAGCGTTCGTAGCCGGGCTTGCCCGCTCAATACCGATAGCCGAGGCCGAAGCCGCCCCGGTAGGTCAGGGTGCCGGAGGGGGCGGCGTTGGACTGGACCTCGACCCGGCTCTCCTGGCGGCGCAGGTAGAAGTTCGCCAGCTCCAGCGAGGCTTCCAGGGTGAAGCCCCGGCCGATGGGGTAGGCGATCCAGCCGCCCACGGTGGTGATCAGACCGCGCGGGCGCACCTGGCTGGTGCAGGGGACCGAGCCGTCGCACTCGCGGTCGACCAGCGTGTGCTCGAACATCCCCCAGCCCACCGAGACCAGCGGCGCCAGCGCCAGGCGGCCGAGGTCGAACACGTACAGACCCGCCACCTCGGCGGTCAGCTCTTCCAGCGTGTGGGCGCGGTAGCGGTCGGGCAGATTCAGCGAGCGCCCGGTGGCCCAGGACAGCCGCGGCACCAGCGAGAAGCGCGGCAGATCGAAGGCCCAGCCGATCTGCACCCCGAACATGTTCGAGAACCCCGCCCCCAGCGGCCCGTGCATGGTGCCGCTGATTGTGGGCCCGCTGGCCAGGTGGGCGGCGGTCTCGCCCTTGCGCACCACCTGCGCCAGCGGCACCGCCCGCATCTGGCTGTGCAGCAGCCGGCGCGACTGGCCCGACGCCAGCCCCAGCTCGGTCTCGAACACCTGGTCGGCGGTGCGGGCGCGGACCCGGTAGCGGCCGGGCTGGATCTGCAGCGACAGGCCCGCCACCTTGGCCCCCGCCTCGAACATCAGCGCCCCGCTGACCGGATCCATCAACAGGTAGTCGCCGGCGGCGTCCAGCACCAGCTCGGCCAGCTCGCCGCGCGTGCGCAGGTCGGTCAGCACGGGGTCGGCGCGCCCGCGCAGGTCGTATTCGAAGGTGGCGTGTTGCGAGCCGGCCAGCGTATTCAGCGACGTCTTCAAGGTCTGCTCGGACGAGTAGCTGTAGGCCTCGCCCAGGGTGACCAGCCGGTCGCGGTTGACGTCGCCCATCCCACGCAGCCCCGCCAGGAAGTGGTGGGTGAACACCGATGACCGGAAGCCCTCGCTCTCCTGCGCGTCCTCGCCGGCGCTGGACGAGGTGATCACCGCGTAGCCCTCGTTGCGCAGCAGGTCCTCGATGCCGATCTGGAACGGCGCCACCGGCCGCCCGCCCTTGACCCGGGTCAGCGCGCCCGAGCGGCAAGCGTCCACCATCAGCACCTTCAGCTTGGCCTGCGAGGCACGCACCAGACCGGACAGCTCCTCCATCGGCAGCTCGCTGCCGGCGAGGTGCAGGTTCTGGGCGTCGGCGTGGCCGGAGTAATAGGCGAACAGCACCGCCTCCCCGCCGCCGCGCAGGTCCTGCTGCATGCGCACGATCAGCTCCAGCAGCGCCCGGCGCACGCGCGGGGCGTTGGGCGCGTACAGCCGGGTCACGCGCTCGGAGGGGAAACCGCCCAGCTCCATCAGCGCCCGCGCCACCGCGTCCACGTCCGATTCGGCGTAGCGCAGGGGCACGTCGTCGGCCGCCCCGCGGTTCGAGCCGATCAGGAACGCGTAGCGCTTCACCTCCGCCTGCGCGGGGCGCGCCGACAGCGCCAGCGCGCTGGCGACCAGGGTGCTGAGGAGGACGGTCTTCACGGTCCGGCCCGATACGATAGCGCTCACGGCCCGTCTGCGCGCGGAAGCTTCTGGATCCGGTAGCGCGCGGTGGCGCAGGGGGTGTCGATCGTGCCCAGCCCCGTCGCCGGATCGAACTTGATCAGCGACGGGTCCGCACGGGACACCGCCTGTTGCACGGCGGCGACCAGCGACGGCACCGGCACCGCCTGCGGACAGCTGAACGCCAGCAGCAGCTCGCCGCCCAGGGCGTCGTCCAGCTCGACCGCGCTGGGCAGCGGGCCGTCCGCGCCGGCGCCCAGCGCAGCGGCGGTGTCCTGCTGCGGATAATAGACCGAGACCGCCGCGCGCGTGTCGACCGCCAGAACGGCAACGAAGCTGTCGCGATTCGCGTTCAGCAGACGCAGGCGCACGTGGTCCCCGGGGTGCAACGCCTCGCCGGTGTGCAGCCGCCCGTCGGCCGGCCGCTCGGCGTGCTTGACGTACAGCTCGACCGCGAAGCCGCCCTTGGCCCGCAGGTCGTCGCCGCGCTCGGTGGTGCGCGCGAGCATCAGGAAGCCCGCCGCCGCCAGCCCGACGCCGAACACCGGCGCCAGCCAGCGCGACCAGCGCGGGCGGTCTGCAGCGCCGTCAGGGGCCCAGGCAACGATGGCCGGCGCCCGCTCGGCACGCTCCAGCGCATCGAGGGCCAGCGCGGGGACGTCGGCCTCGTCGGCGAAGCGCGTGCGGTCCAGGGCCAGCGCCTCGGCCGCCCCGGCACAGCTGGCGCAGGTGCCCAGGTGGGCACGCGCCTGCTCCTGCTCACCCGCGGTGCCCTCGCCCTGCGCCAGCCGATCGAGCGCCAGGTTGGACAGGCAACCGTCCTGCACGTCCGCGCGCCGCCTGCGCCCGCTCTGCCAGCTCGACAGGGTATCGTTCACGGTGTCTCTCCTCCGGGCTTTGGAACCCCAGCCCCCCGGGCAAGGGCAATCGCGTCGTCTCCCAGCACCTTCAGCGCCTCGGCCCGGAAGCGATCCAGTCGGTACCCGATCGTGCGCCGCGACACGCCCAGCGAGCGGGCGATCTCGGCCTGGTCCATCTCGTCGACGTAGTAGTAGACCGCGATCTCCGACAGGTCGGGCGAGATCACCGCCAGCACGCGTCGCAGCGTCGCGCGCGCCTCGGGCGGCAGCCCCGGCGTCATCAGCGCACGGGGCGCGTCTTCACCCAGCCGCGCCAGATGATCGCGGCGGCGGCGCCCGTCGCGCAGGCGGTTCAGGCACAGGTTGGTGGTGATGCGGTAGAGCCAGGTGGACGGCTGGCTCTGGCGGCGGAACTCCTTCATCGCGCCGATCACGCGCACGAACACCTCCTGCAGGGCGTCCTGCGCCTCGAGGTCGTCGCCCAGCAGCGTGCGCGCGCGGCGACGGACCAGCGGGCCGTACGCGCGATACAGCGCTTCCAGCTCGGCCCGATCGATCGCGCGGCCATCCGCCACGCCGGAAAGCTTATACCCGACGGACCTCCCGCGCTCTGGGCGCGTCGGGTCCTGCACAGTCTACCTACTGCTGCGCCAGGCCCGGCAGAAGTGCGCGCACGTCCTGGGCGTGCTCGCCGTTGGGAGCCAGCTCGAGGTAGCGGCTGTAGGCGGCGCGCGCCTCGGCGTTGTGGCCCAGCTGCTGCTCGGCCCCGCCCAGCAGCACGAACGCCTGCGCCAGCTTGGGATCCACGCCGATCGCCTTCTTCGCCCACGCCGCCGCGTCCGAGTTGCGCCCGTGCTCGAGCGCCGCCTGGGCCACGCCCGCGGCCAGGTCGGCCGCCGGCGCCGCCGCGAACGCGGCCTTGCACTTGCCTTCGACCTCGCGGTACCTGCCCGCGCGCAGCCCATCCGAGCAGGCCGTCACCAGGCGCTGCTGCGCGGGCGACGGGCCGGTCACGCTGGCCGCGCCGTTGTTGGCGGACGGCGGCTCGGCCTTCGCGGTGGTGTCGGTCTTCGCGGGCGGCTCGGCCTTCGCGGTGGTATCGGGCTTGGCCGGCTCGGGGGCCTTCGCGGTCGCCGTCTGCGCCGGCGCTTCCGCCTTCGCGGGCTCGTCGGCCTTCGCCGGCGACTCGGTCTTCGCAGCCTCTGCCGCCGGCATCGGACCCTCGGGCACCTTCGCGCGCAGCTCGGACACCGAGACGATCCGGGGCACCGCCGCGACCGGCGGCACCAGCTCGAGCGGCATCTTGTCGATGGACTGCGGCTGCTGTCGCGCCTGCGACGACGGCTTGCCGGACGCCTTGGCCGCCGTCACCGGCGCGGCCGGCTCGACCGGCGTGCGAAGGTCGCGCTCCGTGAAAAATCCGCGCACGCCCAGCGCCAGCGCCACCACCACCAGGAAGCCGCAGCTGGCGATGGCGATCAGCCGCCGGCGACCCGCGGGGCGGGCCTGATGCAGGAACTCCCGCTCCCCTTCGCGGTCGGTGACCGCCTGCATCGCCTCATCAGATAAGCCGCGCGAGAAGAACCCGTGCTCGAGATCGACGTCCCCTCCCGCCTGCCCGAGCGCCAGACTCGACCCTCCCGGCACAGCTTCCGGGGCCGCCGGCGATGAATCGGGTTCAACAGCGGCGGGCGGGGCCTCCGCTTCGGGGGCGATCGGCATGCGTCGTTCGGTGGAATCTGCCAAAGCGGCGTCGGTCGAACCGGCCGGGGACTTCGGATCCGGGCCCGCCGGCGAGGCCTCCGGTGCAGAGAATTTTAGAGCCTTCAAACTCGCATCCCGCGACACTGTCCGGAGCGCTCGGAGCCACCCGGGCATCCGAGGCGGGATATAGGGTAAACTCAGCGAGCGCGGTTTTCGAGGATTTCGATCAACTTTCTTTTCGAGGACCAATTTATTCTACGCGGGCCCTCACAGGGTCCGGCACCGCCCGGGCGAGACGCTGACTGGTCGGTAACGGCCCGGTAAAAGGCTTGCAGATCTTGCGGCCGCCCCCTCCGAAAATCGGGGCTGCCCATACGGTCCGACGCTGGGTCCCGGTCCCCGGCAATCCGACAGTTTTGGTATCTTGAGCGTCTTGCCATGAGCCGATCGGACGACCTCATCGCGCTGGGAAATCGCCTGCTGCTCTCGAACTATGGCCGCGCCCCGGTGGTCATGAGCCGCGGCAGCGGCTGCGAGCTGTGGGACGTGGACGGTCGTCGCTACCTGGACATGACGGCCGGCGTTGCCGTGTGCGTTCTCGGTCATGGCGACGCCGGACTGGCCCAGGCGCTCTTCGCGCAGGCCTCGACCCTGCATCACACCAGCAACCTGTATTTCATCGAGACGCAGATCCGACTGGCCGAGGCGCTGGTGCGGCGCGGATTCGACGGCCGCCTGTTCTTCTGCAACTCCGGAACCGAGGCCAACGAAGCGGCGCTCAAGCTGGCGCGCCGCTATCAGATCGCGGTGCGCGGCCAGACCGAACGCACCGAGCTGATCGCCTTCGAGGGCAGCTTCCACGGGCGCACGATGGGCGCGCTGTCGGTGACCGGCCAGCCCAAGCACCGGGCCAACTTCGGTCCGCTGCTGCCCGGCGTCCGGTTCCTGCCGTTCGGGGACATCGAGGCCGTGCGCGCAGCGGTCACCGACCGGACCTGCGCGGTGATCACCGAACCGATCCAGGCCGAGGGCGGCATCAACCTTCCGCCGCCCGGCTTCCTGCAAGAGTTGCGGCGCGTTTGCAGCGACCGCGGCGCCCTGCTGATCTTCGACGAGGTCCAGACCGGCGTGGGCCGCACCGGCACCTTCTACGCCTTCGAGAAGGAGGCGGCCGTGCCCGACATCATCACTCTGGCCAAGGGCCTGGCCGCCGGCGTGCCCATGGGAGCGATGCTCGCCAGCGCGGAAGTGGGCCAGGGCTTTGCGCCCGGCACGCACGCCTCCACCTTCGGTGGCAATCCGCTGGCCTCGGCCGCGGCGCTGTACGTACAGAACGCGCTGGACGAGCGCAAGCTGCTGGCCAGCTGCCAGAGCGTGGGCGCACACCTGGCCTCGGCGCTGTTGCGGCTGTCCGAGCGCCGACGGCCCAAGACCAAGGGCGTGCGCGGGCGCGGCCTGCTGCAGGGTCTGGTGCTCGAGGGCGAGGCCGCGCCGGTGATGGCCAAGGCGCGCGAGAAGGGCGTGCTGCTGTCGATGGCCGGCCCCAACGTGATCCGCTTCGCGCCTCCGCTGATCGTCACCAGCCAGCAGATCGACGAAGGCATCGAACGCCTCGACGCCGCCCTGGCCGAGGCCTGACCGGGAGAAGAGAGCGTGGCTGCCAAGCGAGACTTCCTCGGCTTTGCCGATCTCTCCGCCGACGAGTTGCTGGCGCTGATCCGCCGCGCCGAGGAGCTGCGTTTTCTCCGGTCGGTGCGCCAGGCGCACGCCACCCGTCCCGGCCGCGTCCTGGGCCTGCTGTTCGACAAGGCCTCCACGCGCACGCGGGTCAGCTTCGAGGTGGCGATGTTCGAGCTGGGCGGCTCGGCCATCTACCTCGGCCTCAACGATTCGCAGCGCGGGCGCGGCGAGCCGCCCAAGGACACCGCCCGGGTGATGAGCGGCTATTGCCACGCCCTGGTGGTGCGCACCTTCGGGCAGGACCTGGCGGTCGAGCTGGCTCGTTACGCCAGCATCCCCGTCATCAACGGCCTGACCGATCTGCTGCACCCCTGTCAGCTGCTGGCCGATCTCGAAACCGTGTACGCCGTCTTCTCGGGCGGCGCCGCCGGCGAGGTCGGTCCGGTGCTGCGGCAGGTGCGCTACGCCTGGGTGGGCGACGGCAACAACATGGCCAACTCGTGGCTGGAGGCGGCGGCCCTGCTGGACCTGGACCTGGCGCTGGCTTGCCCCGAGGGTTACCAGCCCGACCCGCAGCTGCTGGCGCGCGCGCACGGCTCGGGGCGCGGGCGCATCTTGCTGACCCGGGATCCGCGCGAGGCGGTGGCCGGGCGGCAGGTGATCTCCACCGACGTGTTCGCCTCGATGGGGCAGGAGGCGGAGGCGGAGACGCGCCGGCGCGCCTTTGCCGGGTACTGCGTCGACTCGGCCCTGCTGGCGGGCGCGCACAAGGAGGCCATCGTCCTACATTGCCTCCCCGCCCACCGCGGCGAGGAGATCACCGACGAGGTGATCGAAGGTCCGCAGAGCCGCGTCTGGCTGCAGGCCGAGAACCGGCTGCACGCGCAAAAAGCGCTCCTAGAATGGATACTCGTCTGATCCGGTCCGATCCCAGGGTGCGGCCGGGCGAGGTGTGCTTCCATTTCTGACGTCATCGAAGGTGTCGGCGCCAAGAGCGAGCGGCCGCTGCTGAATCCGGCGGTCAACCTGTCCGAGGTGCGGCTGTCGCCCCCGGAGGCCTTCGTGCTCTCGCGCGTCGACGGGCAGACGAGCTACGACGAGATCTGCGAGATGACCGGGCTGGGCACCGAGGCCACCGTCCGCATCTTGCAGAAGCTGCGGCGGGACAAGCTGCTGCTGCATCCGGGAGAGAAGGCCGAGCCCCCGCCCGCCTCCGCGCAGCCGCGGGCGGCGGCCAGCACCGCCCGCCGCGGCTCGCGGGTGGGAGGGGCGGCGGCGCCGATGTCGTTGCTCGAGACCCTGGACGACGGCACGCCGGTGGATCCCGCCG
>JBKPRZ010000308.1:0-8317 GCA_046734815.1 Myxococcota bacterium
GGTACAGGCTGGGCAGCCCCACCAGCGCGGACTCGATGCGCATCACCCGCGAGTTGCGGTCGAACACCAGCCCCAGCGCCCGCCCCCCGGGCGGGGTCTTGGCGACGGCGGCGTCGAAGTCCGCCACCTCCTTGTCGTAGAGGCGATAGTGACGGAAAAGCTCGATCCCCCAGTACAGCGACACCACGCAGGCGGGGACGATCAGCATCGGCCGCGCCGGACCGGACAGCCGCCGCAACGACGCCGGGATCAGGAACAGGGCCATGGCCACCGCCAGCACCGCGAAGCGGGGGTGGAAGGTCATCAGCTCGTATTCGGGCAGGTGGTGCGGGAAGATCAGGTACGCGAACATCGCCCCGGCAAAGGCGATGTACCCGGCCGTTCGCAGCCGCGGCCGCGCCGGCTCGGTCGCCGGGGCCAGAAGGCCAATCAGCCCCAGCAGGATGTACCCGGCCAGCACCAGCAGGAGGGCCTTGCCCACCACCACGTCCACCTGGTCGGTGAACCCGCGCAGCAGGTGAATGGGCAGGTAGACGATCCGCGCCCACAGGTCGTCGAGCCAGTTGCCCGGCCCGATGTCCGCCTTGCGCTTGGCTCGCAGCAGCTCCCAGATGTACAGCAGCGACTTGCGCTGGGCGGAGCCGGGGGCGGCAAAGTCGCTGGACAGGTGCCAGCGCACCACCAGCGCCAGCGCGGGCGCGAAGGTGGCGGCGGCCAGCAGCCGGCGGCGCCAGTCCGATCGGACGAACACGATGAAGGCCGCGCCCGCGCAGACGCCGAACAGGAAGTTCTGCAGGTGGCACAGGAACAGGGCCACCGCCGCGACCGCGGTGGCGATGCCCAGCGGGACGCTGGTCTTCTCGGTGGTGAGGAACCGGGCCAGGCAGGCCAGCAGGGCCATCAGCACCGGCAGGGAGAAGGCGAAGCTGACGAACCCGTAGTGCAGGGTCAGGTTGTAGGCCAGCGGGAACGCCAGCAGCGCCGGCAGCCGGCTGCGGCCGCAGGCGTTCAACGTGAGGGCCGTGGCCAGCGGGAAGCCGGCCACGTACGCGCCCACCACCACCTTGTGCGCGAGCATCAGGGGCAGAAAGTCCGACAGGACGCGCAGGGCCAGGTAGTGCAGGGCGTAGGGCGCCAGGGCGAACCCGCCGGAGTAATAGGGCGCGTACGGGCTGCCCGTCTCCCCGACCTTCTTCAGCATGTCCACCATGGCCAGGTGGAAGGGCAGGTCCAGGCCGGGCAGGAAGCGGGTGGCGAAAAGCGGCGCCAGGTACAGCGGCAACAGAATCAGGTAGCCGATCCCGAACATCCGCGCGTCGGGCTCCAGCGTCGGTAAGGAAGGCAATCTGTAGCGCATGCGAGGGCCGGAGGGCGTCAACGACCCCCCGCGAAACGACCCTGCTTCTACCGAATCACGCCGCCGAGTGCCAGCGGGGCGCGAGCGAAGCGAAGCGAACCCCGCTGCCGGGTAGCTAACCGGCCGTCACTTCGGGGCGGCGGCGGCGGTCAGCTCGCGCTTGCGCGCCATGGAGCGGGCGATCACCTCGGAGACGTTCAGGACCTGGACCCGGTCCTCGGCGCCCCGGTCGCTGACCCCATCCCGGACCATGATGGTGCAGAAGGGGCAGGCCGTGGCGATGGTCCGGGCGCCGGTGGCGATGAGCTCGTCGACGCGGTTGTGGTTGACGCGCGTGCCGACCTTCTCCTCCATCCACATCCGGCCGCCGCCCGCGCCGCAGCAGAAGCCGTGCTCACGGCGGCGTTCGGGCTCCACCCGCTCGTCCACCGCGGCGTCCAGGTTCTGGCGGGGCGCCTCGTATTCGCCGTTCCAGCGGCCCAGGTAGCAGGGGTCGTGGAAGACCACCCGCCCCACGCCGTCTTTGCCCTTTTCCACCTGGACCCGCCCGCTGTCGACCAGGGTGCGGATCATCTGGGTGTGGTGGATGACCTCGAAGTTCCCGCCCAGCTGGGGGTATTCGTTGCGGATGGTGTGCAGGCAGTGCGGGCAGGCGGTGATGATCTTGCGCACCTTGCGCGCGTTCAGGGTCTCGACATTCTGCTGCGCCTGCATCTGGTACAGCATCTCGTTGCCGCTGCGCCGGGCCGGATCGCCGGTGCAGCCCTCCTCGATCCCCAGCACCGCGAAGTCGACGCCCCCCTCCTGCAGGATCTCCACCAGGGCGACGGTCTGCTTCTTGACCCGGTCGTCGTAGGCGCCGGCGCAGCCGACCCACAGCAGGTATTCCGCCTCCGGTTTCTCGTCCAGGGTGGGCACGTTCTTGCCCGCCGCCCAGTCCATCCGCTTCTCGGTCCCCAGGCCCCAGGGGTTGCCGTTCTGCTCGAGGTTCTTGAAAGTGCGGGCCAGATCGGTGGGCACCGCCTCCTTCATCAGCACCAGGTTCCGCCGCATCTCCAGGATGAGCCGCGGCTGATCGATGAACACCGGGCAGACCTCCTGGCAGGCGCCGCAGGTGGTGCAGGACCAGAGCACCTCCTCGGTGGTGCGTCCGCCGACCAGCGGGATCGACTTGTCGGCCAGGGCCTTGGCGGTGGCGGGACCGTGCTGCATGCGTTCGATCAGGTCGTCGAGGGGACCCCGGTCGGGCAGCTTGGCCTTCAGGTCGTCGCGCACGTCGTGGACCACGTGCATCGGCGACAGCGGCTTGCCGGTGTTGTAGGCCGGGCAATAGTTCGTGCAGCGCGCGCACTCGGTGCAGGCGAAGGTGTCGAGCAGCGACTTCCAGGTGAAGTCCTTGTACTCCGAGACCACCCCGGTGGCGGCCATGTCGTCGGCCTCGAGGTTCAGCTTGGGCAACACCCCGCGCTGCCCCAGCTCGCGGAAGTAGATGTTGGGCAGGGCGGCGAGGATGTGGCTGTGCTTGGAGTAGACCAGGTAGTTCAGAAAGCCGAGCACCACCGACACGTGGATCCACCAGCTGGCGTCGGACACGGCGGCGGCCAGCCCGGGATCGATGCCGGCCATCCAGCCAGCGAGGGCCATCGAGATCGGCCGGTCGGTGGGCCGCACGCCGCCCGAGGCCGCGCCGAAGGCGTGGGTCCCGAAGTGGGTGATCATCAGGACGGCGATGCCGCCCAGGATGAGCCCCGCGTCCCGGCTCATCGGGATCAGCCGGGGCTGAAGCACGATGCGGCGGATGAAGGCGAAGGCCAGCATGGCCAGCACCACCAGGTTCGAGACGTCGATGACGGTGTCCAGCACGCCGGCGGCCCGGTCGCCGATGAGCAGCCCCCAGGAGAACCCCGGAAACAGGCCCTGGATCAGCAGCTCGGCGGTGCCGACGGTGATGATCAGGAAGCCCCAGAAGATCAGCAGGTGGTAGCGGCTGCCGATGGCGCTGACCAGGCCGGGGGCGCGGCGCGACGGGATCTGCACCTGCTCGGCCACCTTTTTCTGGCCGAGGAAATACTCCAGGACCGAACGCAGGCGGTCGCCCACCCGGTCGAAGCGTGGCTCGGGGCGGCCGGCCAGGATCATGCGCAGGTAGCGGCGGGAGGTCCAGGCGAAGGCTCCCAGCGCCACCAGGAGAAGGGCTGCGAACACCACCCGTTTGAGCAACATGCCTGGGTAAGCAGTAGCACGACGCGGGGAGAAGATCGAAGCGCGTCGGACGCTTGCCGGAAGCGGCGCGGGAGCCTAATCTCCCGCCCCATGCCGCTGAACCGAGAGCTGATCGAGCTGCTCGCCTGCCCCAAGTGCCGAGCCAAGCTCGACCTGCGTGCGGACGAAAGTGCGTTCGTGTGCGCCCGCTGCAAGCTCGCCTATGCGGTGGTCGACGAGATCCCGAACTTCATCATCGAAGAAGCCAGGCCGGTCGAATAAAATGCGCTTTCGCCCGTTTTGCCTGGGCGTCGCGCTGGCCAGCGCCGCGACCATCGGGCTCGAGCTGACGCTGACCCGCATCTTCAGCGTCACGCTCTATTATCACTTCGCCTTCATGGTCATCTCGGTGGCCATGCTGGGCCTGTCGGTGGCGGGGGTGGTGCTGTACCTCCTGCCCCGGCTGTTCGACGAGCGGCGGGCCCCGGTGCTGGCGGCGGGGTTCATGGGCCTGTTCGCGCTGATGGCGCTGTGGACCCTGTCGGTGGCCATCGCCAACCCGGTCAGCCTGACCGCGTGGCGCGAGAACCTGGGCCGCCTGGCAGCGCTGTACGCCGCCACCGGCGCCACCATGCTCTGCTCGGGCTTCGCCATATCGCTGGCCATCGCCTCGGCCCGCGAGCGGATCGGCCGGGTCTATGCCTTCGACCTTGTGGGGGCGGCTCTGGGCTGCGCGGTGGTGATCCCCACCGTCTCGGCGCTGACCGGCCCGGGCGCGGTGCTGTTCTGCGCGGCCCTGGGCGCCGCCTCGGCGGGCTGCTTCGCCTTCTCCGCCGAAAGGACGGGCGGCTTGCGCACCGGCCTTCTGGCCGTCGCCTCGTTGCTGACCGTCGGCATGCTGGTGCTCTCCTTCGGCGAGGGCGCCGCGGGTCGGTTCGGGCGGGCGCGCAACCCCTCCAAGTTCCTGGGCAACCGACCGGTCGAGCTGGAAAAGTGGAACTCCTTTTCCCAGATCACGGTGGCCCCGGCCGGCGCCGCCGACCACAAGTGGATCTTCATCGACGCCGACGCCGCCACGCGGATCTGGTCGGGCAGCATCGCCGCCGACGGCTGGAAGGCGCCCCGGCGCTACGGTGAGGTGCGGGTGGCGTCGCTGGCCTACGCGATCCGCCACGACGGCACCGCCCTGATCATCGGCCCGGGAGGCGGCACCGATGTCATCTCGGCCCTGCACCACGGGGCGCCCCGGGTGGTGGCGGTGGAGGTCAACCCGATCATCGTCGACGACGTGGTCAAGGGACGCTACGCCGCCTTCTCGGGGGACCTGTACCGCAACCCGCGCGTGCAGGCGGTGGTCGACGAGGGACGCAGCTACATCCGGCGCTCGAACGAGCCCTACCGCACCATCCAGGCGACCCTGGTCGACACCTGGGCCGCCTCCTCCTCGGGGGCGTTCACGCTGTCCGAGAACAACATCTACACCGTCGAGGCGTTCCAGGAGTTCCTGCAGCACCTGGGTCCGGGCGGCATCGTGACCATCACCCGCTGGTACGACGCCCACCGCCCCAAGGAGTTCCTCCGCCTGATCGCCCTGGGGCGCGAGGCTCTCGAGCGGCGGGGCGTGCCGCCCGATCGGGTGCAGGAGCACGTCGTCCTGGCGGCCGACCGCGAGCGGCGGGCGACCCTGCTGCTGGGCCGGGATCCCTTCACCCGCGACGACCTCGACCAGCTCCGGGCCAAGGCGAGCGAGGGCGATCTGCAGCTCCTGTTCTTGCCACCTGCCGCGGGCGCGCCCGCACCGAATGAAGATGCGCTGCTGGCCGGGTACCTGCGCGCCTCCGATGGAAACGCCTTCCTGTCGCGCCTGTCCTTCGACGCCAGCCCCACCACCGACGATCGGCCCTTCTTCTTCTACAACCTGCGCCACCGGGACCTGATGTCGATCCTGCCGCGGCTGGCCTCGCTGGAGCTCAACAACCTGGGGGTGGCCATCCTGCTGCTCCTGCTGTGCGCCTCCAGCCTGCTGACCCTGCTGCTGGTGCTGCTGCCGCTGCTGGTGTTCGAGCGGCGGGCCCTGCGCGAAGATCGCCGGAGCAAGCTGCAGGTGCTCGGCTACTTCGTCAGCCTGGGCCTGGGCTTCATCCTGGTCGAGATCGGCTTCATGCAGACCTTCGTGCTGTTCCTGGGGCATCCCATCTACGCGCTGGCGGTGGTCCTGGCCAGCCTGCTGCTCGCCTCCGGCATCGGCAGTGGGCTCTCGCCGCGGTGGCATGACCGGCTGGGCGCTCGCGGGCTGGCGCGCCGGGTGATCGGCGCGCTGGCGGTGCTGCTGGCGCTTTACGGTCTGCTGCTGAACCCGCTGTTTCACGCCCTGCTGGGGGTCCCGCTCGCGGTCCGCATCGGGATCGCCGCGCTGCTGGTGGCGGCGCCGGGGCTGCTGATGGGCATGTTGCTGCCCACCGGCGTGCGGGTGGCCCAGAGCCTGGGCGCCGGCGTGGTGCCCTGGGGATGGGGCCTCAATGGCGCCGCTGGCGTGGTGGGGTCGGTCCTCGCGGTGGCGCTGTCGATGAACGTCGGGTTCCGGCTGGCCCTGTTCGTGGGGATCGCCGTGTACCTTGTGGGCCTGGCCCTGCTGCCGCGGCCCCGCCCGGTGGTCCCCTGACAGTGTCGTTTTTTGCGTCATGCCCGGCTCGGACCTAAACTCCCACCCCATGGCTGTGGACCGTCGACGGGGTGAACGCGAGCGCCGGGCTGCGCTCCGGGCGCCCGCCGTGTTTGCCGTCAAGAGCGAGGGCGAAGGAACCTTGTGGCTGGGACAGGCCGAGGACGTCGGTCCCGGTGGGCTGACCATGCGCCGGCCGGAAGATCCCGCCCTGACCCCGGGCATGGGGTTGACCCTCACGTTCTCGCTCCCCGGCGAGCAGACGCTGGTGTCGACGCACGCCGTGGTGGTCAGCGATCTGCTGGTGGGCTCCTGCCGCCGGACGGGGGTGCGGTTCTTGGCGCTGCCCGACGACCAGGAGCAGCAGATCGCGGCTTTTTGCCAGCGCCTCTCCGTCGCGCTGTACCCGGCCGCCAGCGTCGCCTGAACCAGGGAGCGGCCGGCTTGCCTGCGGCGGCATCCGCCCGCTATACAGGGTCCGGCGGTCGTTCCGCCCAAGCAGCCTGACAACATGGCCTGGTACAAGAGGGAAGAGCCCGAAGACGAGGAACAGGCGGAGAAGCGCAGCGTTCCCGCCGGGGTCTTCACGAAGTGTCCGGGGTGCCGCGAGACCCTGCTGACCGCCGAGCTGAAGAAGAACCTCGACGTCTGTCCGCGCTGCGAGCACCACTACCTGATGCCCACCCGCGAGCGCGTCGCCATCACCCTGGACGAGGGCTCGATCGAGGAGCTGGACGCCCGGATGGAGAGCAGCGACCCGCTGGGCTTCCGCGACTCGAAGAAATACCCGGACCGACTGCGGACCGCCAAGCGCCAGGCGGGCATGCCCGAGGCGCTGGTATCGGTCAAGGGCACCCTGGAGAACATTCCGGTCGAGGCGGGCTTCTTCGCCTTCGAGTTCATGGGCGGCTCGATGGGCTCGGTGGTGGGTGAGAAGGTCACCCGCGTGTTCGAGCGCGCTCTCTCGCGGCGGGTGCCGGCGCTGATCTTCTGCTCGTCGGGCGGCGCGCGCATGCAGGAGGGCCTGCTGTCGCTGATGCAGATGGCGAAGACCTCCGCCGCCGTCGCGCGGCTGCGGGCGGCGGCGGTGCCGCTGATCTCCGTGCTGCTGCATCCGACCACCGGCGGGGTGGCGGCCAGCTTCGCCATGCTGGGCGACTTCATCGTGGCCGAGCCCAAGGCGCTGATCGGTTTCGCCGGCGCGCGGGTCATCCAGAACACCATCCGCCAGAGCCTGCCGCCCGGGTTCCAGCGGGCCGAGTTCCTGCTGGCGCACGGGTTCGTGGACTGCATCGCCCACCGCAAGGACCTCAAGCCCACCCTGGGCCGCATGTTGCGTTTCCTGACCGCGGCTCCGGCGGCCCAGTAGGGCGGCCATGGGCGCGGCCTACCAGCGGCTGCTCGCGCGCCTGGAGCAGACGCGCCCGCTGGGAGTCTCCCTGGGCCTTGGGCGCATGCAGCAGGCGCTGGCGGCCCTGGGCTCGCCCGAGCGGGCGCTGCGGGCGGTGCACATCGCCGGCACCAACGGCAAGGGGTCCACCGCGGCGATGACCGAATCGATCCTGCGGGCGGGCGGTCTGCGCACCGGCCTTTACACCTCGCCGCACCTGGCCCGCTTCACCGAACGCATCCGGATCGACGGCCAGGAGGTCTCCGGCGACCTGCTGGGGGAGCTGGACCGGCGGGTCCAGGCCACCGGCGTCGAGCTCACCTACTTCGAGGTGGCGACCGTGCTGGCCTTCCTGGCGCTGGCCGAGGCGCGGGTGGACGTAGCGGTCCTGGAGGTCGGCCTGGGGGGGCGGCTGGACTCGACCAGCGTGTGTCATCCGGTGGCCACCGCCATCACCAGCATTGCCTTCGACCACACCGACCTGCTGGGCGACACCCTGACCGCCATCGCGGCCGAGAAGGGCGGCATCGCCCGGCCGGGCGTGCCGCTGCTGCTGGGGAAGCTGCCCCCGGAGGCGGACCGCGAGATCGCCCGCATCGCCAGCGCCGTGGGAGCGCCCCTGCGGCGGCTGGGGGCCGAGGTCCCGCCCGCGCCGGCGGCGCCCGCGCTGGCCGGGCGCCACCAGCAGGACAACGCCGGCCTGGCC
>JBKPRZ010000309.1:0-11650 GCA_046734815.1 Myxococcota bacterium
GGTTTGGGGGGGGCGTTTTTTTTTTTTCTGCCGGGGGGGGGCGGGGGGGTGGGGGGGGGGGGGATGGGGCTCGAGATGATGGAGGTTCTGGGCGGTGTGTGCGGGAACGGTGGCGGGCGGGATGGCGTGGATCGATCGATAACGTACGAAGAGGTAGTGGAAAAGGCAGCAAGGGGCGGCTGCGCGTTGGGGAGTCATCGGGGCGGTCAGGGGTCGAGCGGGCTGCTGACGGCGGCGGGGCCGCGGTTGAGGACGTGGGTGTAGACCGTCGTTGTGGCGACGTCTTTGTGGCCGAGGAGTTCCTGGATGGTTCGGGTGTCGTGGCCGTCTTCGAGGAGGTGAGTGGCGAAGCTGTGTCTCAGGGTGTGGGGGGTGGCGGGCTTGGTGAGGTTCGCGGCGAGGGCGGCGGTGCGGACGGCGCGCTGGATGACGGTCTCGTGCAGGTGGTGGCGGAGGCACCAGGCGGTGCCACGTTGGCGGTAGTGGCGGGTGGCAGGGAATGCCCACTGCCATCGCCACTCGCGCGGGGCGGAGGGGTACTTCACGGCGATGGCGTCCGGGATGGTCACGCTGCCCAGGCCGGTGGCGAGGTCGTGGCGGTGCTGGGCTTCCACTTCCTTCAGGTGGCGCTGCAGGGGCTGCAGCAGGGTGGCCGGGATCATGGTTCGGCGGTCCTTGCGGCCCTTGCCGTCGCGTACGTGGATCTCGCGCTTTTCCAGGTCGATGTCCTTGACTCGCAGCTGGAGTGCTTCCAGGAGCCGCAAGCCGCTTCCATGAAGCAGTCCGGCGACCAGGGCGGCGGGGCCCTCCATGCGCTGGAGGATGGCGCGGACTTCGCTGCGGGTGAGTACGATCGGTAGCCGCTCGCGGCGCTTGGCCCAGACAAGCTCGTTCATCCATTGCAGCTTGCGCCCGAGGACCTCGGCGTACAGGAACAGCAGCGCTGCCAGTGCCTGGTTCTGGGTACTGGCGCTCACCCGGCGCGTGGTGGCCAGGGACGATATGAACGCACTCACTTCGGGCTCGCCCATGGTCACGGGATGCCGCTTGTCGTGAAACAGGATGAAGCGCCTGACCCATCCGACGTAGGCGGTTGCGGTCCGGGGGCTGAGGTGGCGCACGCTCGCGGAGGCTCGAACTCGGTCCAGCAACCGCGGGGTGGGCGGCGGTTTCGCGCTCGTTGAGTCCGGCTTGGCGCCGGACGCGGCCGGCACTCGCGCCGATCGACCGGGCGGCAAGCGATCGGGCAGGAGATCCGCTGCTGGGGGGATCTGGGCTGGTCGCGTGGTCATGCTCTACGATGGAGCCAGCGGCGTGCAGCGTGGTGCCCCATCCAGTCGCGGACTGGTCGCCCCGGCCTATCTCCGATCCCGCCGCGCGGTGCCCCCCCACCGGGACGAACGTCCGGATCTCGGCGGTCGGCCGGTCGCTGCCCGGCCCGCCCCACACATGCCGTCCCGAGGGGCTGGGAGCGTCTGAGGGGCGAGTTGACCGAAGGGTTTATCGGACGATAGCGCGCCCCTTCAGTGCTTCAGCGCCGCTTCGGTCGCGCGTAGCAACGGCCCCGCGCTGACCGGGGCGCCGCTGGCGTGTTCCATCCATAGATCCGGGCTGACGGCCCCGAACTTCGCCATGCGCTCGAACTCTGGCCCGATCTTGCCCGTCTTTTTCACCTGCTCTTCGATCTGGAAGGCGATCAAATGCCCCAGCGGATAATTGAAGAGGTAGAGCGGGTAGTTGATCATGTGCGAGTAGATCCCCAGCAACACCTGGTCCTTGCCGCCCAGCACCGGGGCGTAATACTGGTTCCACACATCGCGCGCGATCTTCACGGTGGCCTCGCGCAGCTCCTTCAGGCTGGCCTTGGGGTGGTCGTACATCCAGTGCCAGACGGCGATGTCGACCAGGGCCACGCCGGCGATCTCCCAGGTCATCCAGAAGTCGTTGAGCACGCGCAGCCGCTCGCTCTCGGCGTCGGGCTTGGGGTAGCCCAGCAGCTCGAGGTCCTTGGCCTGGAACACGAACGCCAGCGCCTCGGTGAAGGCGGTGTTGGGCACGCCCGCCAGCAGCGTGTGGTCCACGTCGTACAGCGAGAACACCTGCTCGACGTTGTGGCCCATCTCGTGGACGGCGATGTTGTAGCCCTTGTAGTTCATCCCGTCCTTCTCGATGCGGGTGCGCAGGTGCGGGTAATCGCCCCGCCGCGCCGCCTGCAGCGCGTGGCCCGCGCCGCGTGACGGGTCGACCACGATGTGCGAGGCCAGGTAGCGGGCACGGTCGGCCGGGAAGCCGAGGTCCTGCAACAGGCGCGGGATGTCCTTGGCGAACGCCTCGGCGTTGGGGTAACGGGCTCGCACCTTGGCGTCCAGCTCGGTCTCGGGGATCTTCCCGCGCGCGACGAAGCCGTTGTACCAGAGGTCGTGCGGCTCGAGCTTGCGCCCCAGCTTCTTCTCCGCCTCGGCCCCCACCTTCGCCACCAGCGGCGAGGACAGCACCTCGGTCAGCAGCGCCTTGACCCGCGCCTCGGGCATCTCGGCGCCCAGATCGAAGGCGCGCGCGATCTGGGTGGGGGCCACCGGCGAGAACGGATCGGCCTTGCGGTTGGCCTGGAAGTTCCCGAACAGCTTGGCGTAGCGCACGTCCGGCTCGGGGGCGTCCAGCTTGCCCCCCGGCGGCCGCGTGTCCTTGGGGGCGTTTTCCTCCACCTCACCGGCCGGCGCCGCCGTCACCTGGTTGGTGTAGGGGTTCCAGTCCAGGTGCGGGTTGTTGATCACCGCCTGCGGGATCGCCTGGGTCACGATCCGCTCCATCACCTTCAGGATCATCCGCTGCTTGGCCAGGCCGGTCTTGCCCTCGGCGTAGTCCCCCTTCAGCTCGTCGCGCAGGTTCCAGTGGGTGATGAGCCGCAGCCCCTTGGGGAACAGCCGCTGCCCCTGCTCGTCCAGCAGGTGGTGCATCCAGACGTTGTATTCGGAGATGTACAGCTCCGCTGCCGCCGCCGCCGCCGCGATGTCCAGCTGCACGTCGGCCGGCACGCGCCGCCCGAAGCGCCCGCCCAGCCGCACCTCCGCCCAGGTGCGCCGGCTGTAGCCCTTCCCCTGCTCCAGCTTCTCCTTCAACGTCGCCAGCGGGAAGTTCAGCAGCACCACGAAGGCCAGCTTGTTCTTGAAGAAGTCCTCCGACAGGTGCGCGGCCGGATCGTACGCCGCGAAGATCGGGTCCACCTTCAGCAGCGGGCCCACATCCAGGTCGGACGGCCGGCGCAGCTCGCGCCCGATCTCCAGCAGATGTCCGTCCAGCTGCTCGAAGTTCGTCTCGAAGCGCGCAAACAGCCGGTCCAGCTCCTTGGGGTCGCTGACGAAGTTCTCCTTCACGAAGCTGCGGAAGTCGGCGTCGCTGCCGTCCTGCCTGTCCCACAGCGCCGCCATCTGATCGATGCCGCGCTCGATCCGCGCCCGCGCCCCGTCGCCGTGCTGCTTGACCAGGTCGGCCTTCAAGGTCGACAGATCTTTCGGTTTCATCATCGTCTTGCCAGGAGTCTTGCCCGCGGCCTTGTCGGCGCTCCATTGCAGCGCGCCTTCGAACAGACGTCGTTCGGCGGGGCGAGGTAACGGGCCGGGCGCCTGGGCCAGCGCCGGGGTCGCCGCGCACAGGAGTAGCAGCGCTAACAGCTTTCTCATCATACTTCCGTTGCCTCCGTTGCCTTGCCTCGTTTCCGGCCCTGGGTCATCACACCTCCATCGTCGCGCCATCAGCGAAACAGCGCAAACGCGTTGACCACCAGCACCAGCGCCATACCCACACCCACCCCCGCCCCCATGGCGGGCCGCCGCCGCCGCAGCCACAGCAGCAGCGGCACCCCGAACAGCAGCTGGATCACCCCGATGAACACGGCAGCCAGGTTCGACAGGTACAGCACGGGCGCCCCCGGATCCACCAGGCGCGCCACGATGATCACCAGGGCGTCCAGCGCGACGATCAGCCCCACCCCCGCCGCGATCCCCACGCCGCCCCTCGGCCCGCCCGTCGCGGCCGCCGGCGTCTCCAGCATCACGGTCGCTCTCCGTGCAGGCGCCAGTGGGCCAGCAGCTCGCGCCGGGTGCGCGGCCCGAACGACCGCAAGCTGGGCGCCTGCGCCTCGGCGTACGCGCCGCGCGCCCGCGTGATCCAGTCGCCGGCCGCGTGTTTCTTGATCTCCTCCAGGCTCAGCCGGTAGGGCGCGGCCGCGTTCAGGCCGAACACCTTGGCCCGCATCTTCGGCGTGATCTCCGGGTATCCGTATTTTTCCCGCAGCTCGGGCGCGATC
The DNA here is from genome assembly GCA_046734815.1 of Myxococcota bacterium. Classification (GTDB taxonomy): domain Bacteria; phylum Myxococcota_A; class Polyangia; order Fen-1088; family Fen-1088; genus CAVYGB01. Next base: position 4,307 of record JBKPRZ010000309.1, read on the forward strand.
TGGAAGGCACGGAAGGCGACGATCTGGTCCTGCGGCGAGCCGTACCAGATCGAGTCGGTCCCCCACAGCACCCGGTCCTCGCCCACGAACTTGAACAGCTTGCCCAGGGCGTGCGCCGCGCTGGTGGGGTTGCGCATCAGGTTGCGCCAGGTGCTGCCCAGCTCGGCGTAGACGTTCTGGTTGGGGCCGATCCCGTTCTTCTGCAGCGACGCGATCAGGCTGTCGATGCCGGGGGTGTGGCCCGAAGCGGGGTCCCCAGGCGCGTCTGCGCGACTGGGGTGCAAGTACGGTCCCTCGGCGTGCTCGGATTCGTAGCCCGAGTGGTAGACGATGAAGGTCACGTCGGGGAAGGCCTTGGCCACCACCCCGATGTCGCGGCAGGTGGAGAACTCGTAGTCCTGCGCCGGCAGCGGCAGCCCCTTGTGCACGCAGATGACCTTGATCCCCAGCGACCGCGCCTTCTCGATGAAGGGGATGCCGATCTTGGGGTCGTCCAGGAAGTAACCGCGGCCGTGCGGGCCAAAGCCGGTGTAGGTCTTCCAGGCCGCGATCTTCCAGCGCTCGGCCAGCTCGGGCATGCGCTGGATCTCGCCGGGCAGGTTGGGATGCACCCGCCCGTGGACCAGCAGGCGCTTGGTGCCCTGCAGGGCATCGACCACCTGGCGCGTCTTGTCCGCCTCGTCCATGGACAGCGGCGTGTCCTCGGGCAGCGACGGCACGAAGGTCAGCACCGCCAGGGCGGTGTCGCTGTCCAGGAACACCTCCTTGACGTAGTGGCGCGCCGAGAAGCAGTCCACCGCCCCGAACACGCGCGCCAGAAGGCCCTCGTCCGCGCAGCGGGCCTGCGGGAAGACGCGCAGGATGACGTTCCAGGGAGAAAATGGGTTCTTGCGCCAGGGTCCCGCCGGGTCGACGTAGTGGGTCTGCACATCGACGATCAGCTCGCGGCCCCCCAGGACCGACAGCGCCTCATCGACGTCGAGCGCGGCGGTCGGCGGGACCTGGAACGTGCCACCGGGGCGCTCTTCGGCGAAGGCCCGATTGAGGGCCAGTAGCCCGGTGGCCGCGCCACTGGCGCTCGCGAGAAAAGCGCGGCGAGGAAGGCCCAAGCGTCGAGCGTTTTGGGTGGCGGTATCCGCCAGCAGCTTCCGCGCCCGGGCCAAGCCGGCAGACGCCGCGCGGGGGAAGTACTCGCCATTGGTCGCGCTGTCCAGCTTGATCACACGCCGTTCCTAACACGTAGGACCCGCGAACGTACGTGGTCGATGTGAAGCGCACGGCCGGTCTTCCGCAGCTGCTCAGACGCCCGCGCGCGGATAGTCCAGGCACTGCAAAATGTAACTGACCTCCTCGAAATAGAAGCCGGCGTGGTCCAGCTGCCGGCGCAGCCGCTCGCGCACCACCAGCCGGTCCGTTTCCGGGACCGCGCGGGTCTTCTGCATCACCTGTATGCGCAGCTGCTCCATCAGCAGCGATCGCGCCGCCGGGTCGTGACGGGTCAGATCGGGAATCCACAGCGGCTCGTGCTCGACCGAGAAGGCGCGCGACCGGGCGCTGTACTCCGAACCGCCGGCGACCGGTCCCCGGGCGCCTGCGTCGAGGTTGCCCAACGTGGAGCCGCAACCGGCCAGCGCCAGCACAGGGAATATCGCCATCGTCACAACGGTTCGGGTCATGGTGTGGGCCTCCTGACCGGCAGAAGCAGGTGCCGGCCGGTTTGTGACGGAAAATTCGCAACCAACCCCGGCGCCGCATGTTGTGGTGGTCGAGCTTGCTGCGACGCATGCGTGGGCGGAGAATGAGCCACTCACGAAACCGGGTAGTAAGGTCGAGGCAGGGGCGATGAGCGACACGGGCGCAAGCGGGCGTAACCCGACGGTGCTGCGCGATCTGGCGCAGGCGCCGGCGGGAGCGTTGGCCATGGTCCCCGGGGTGCGGCTGGGCCCCTACGAGATCCTCGGCCGGCTGGGCGCCGGCGGCATGGGCGAGGTGTACCGCGCGCGCGACATCCGCCTGGGGCGTGAGGTCGCGCTCAAGGTCATCCGCGGCGCCGCCGCCGCTTCACCCGAGCTCCTGCGCCGCTTCGAGCAGGAGGCCCGCGCGGCGGGCGCGCTGAACCACCCCAACATCCTGGCCATCTACGACACCGGCACCGCCGAGAACGTCCCCTACATCGTGTTCGAGCTGCTGGAGGGCGAGACCCTGGACCGGCGGCTGCAGCGCGAGCCGCTGACCGCCCCGCAGGCGGTGGCGCTGGCCCGGCAGCTGGCGCGCGGGCTGGCAGCCGCCCACGACCGCGGCATCGTCCACCGCGACCTCAAGCCGGCCAACGTCTTCGTCACGCGCGACCGCGAGGTGAAGATCCTCGACTTCGGCCTGGCCAAGGTGACGCCCGCCGATTCACCCGCCTCCACGCCGCCGTCGGTGCTGGCCACCGGCGAAGGGGTGGTGCTGGGCACCGCCGGCTACATGGCGCCCGAACAGGTGCGCGGCCAGACCGTCGACCACCGCGCCGACATCTTCTCGTTCGGCGCGATCCTGTACGAGATGCTGGCCGGGCGCGCCGCCTTCGCCGCCGCCACCACCGCCGATCGCATGGCGGCGGTGCTGCGCGAAGAGCCGCCGGCCCTGCGCGGCTCTGCCTCGGAACGGTTGTGGCGCCTGGTCCGCCGCTGCCTGGAAAAATCCCCCGACGATCGCATCCAGTCCACGCACGACCTGCTGTTTCACCTCGAGGCGCTCAGCGACGTGCCCTCGGCCTCTTACCCGGCCGCGCGCTGGCGCAGCTTCCGGCCGCTGCCGCGGGTGGCCGGCCCGGTGGCGCTGGCGGTGCTGATCGCAGGCGCGGCGGTGCTGCTGGGCACCATCTACCGCGGCAGCGTCCGCAGCTCGAACGTACCGCTGGACCTGCGGCGCGTCTCGTTCCAGGACGGGCGCATCACCTCGGCGCGCTTTTCGCCCGACGGGCAGACCATCGTCTACGCCGCTGCGGCGGGCGGCCGGCCGCTGGAGATCGTGACCAGCCGCCTGAACAGCCCCGAGTCGCGCCTGCTGGGCATCACCTCGGGCACCGATCTGCTGGGCATGTCGGCCAGCGGCGAGCTGGCGCTGCTGCTGAACCCGCGCCGCCGCGACCGCAACGACCCGCGCGTGCAGGGCACCCTCGCCCGCGTCGCCCTCGGCGGCGGCGTCCCGCGCGAGCTGGCCGCCTCGGTGCAGGAGGCGGACTGGGGCCCGGGCGGCGACCTGCTGGCCGTGCTGCGCGAGGTGGAAGGCAAGTCCCGCCTGGAATACCCGGTGGGCCACGTCATCTACCGCCCCGAGGGCTGGATCAGCCACATGCGCGTCTCGCCCGACGGCGAGCGCGTGGCCTTCATGGACTACCCGCAGACCGGCGAGGACCGGGGCGCGGTGGCGGTGGTCGATCGCCAGGGCAGAAAACGCATCCTCGCCGACGGCTTCATCACCGCCTGGGGGCTGGCCTGGTCGCCCTCGGGCGACGAGATCTGGTTCACCGCCAGCCGCGCCTGGAGCCTGCGCGCGCTGTATGCCGTGGACCTGTCGGGGCGCGAGCGGTTCATCTACCAGGGTCTGTCGCCGCTGACCCTGCACGACATCGACCACGACGGCGTGGTGCTGCTGGAGCAGAAGATGGCCCGCTGGGGCCTGCTGGTGCGCACACCCGACGACGGCGAGCGCGACCTGACCTGGCTGGACGGCACCGACGCCGCCGACCTGTCCGAAGACGGCAGCACCCTGGTGCTGTCGGAAGTGCGCGAGGGCGGCGGCCCACGCTACTCGACCTACCTGCGCCCCACCGACGGCTCGCCGGCGGTGCGGCTGGGCGACGGCGACGCCTGGGGCCTGTCGCCCGACGGCAAGTGGGTGCTGTCCATCCCCTTCTCCGCGCCGGGCGCCCCACGCCCGCTGTTGCTGCTGCCCACCGGCGCCGGCGAGCCGCGCACCCTGGCCGAGGACAGCCTGGACCACGTCAGCGCCACCTGGTTCCCCGACGGCGAACGCGTGCTGGTGGCCGCCAGCGAGGCAGGCGGCGCCACCCGTCTGTACATGCGCCATCTGAACGGAAGCCGCGCCCAGCCGATCACACCCGCCGGCGTGTGGCACGAGGCCACCGTCTCGCCCGACGGCAAGCTGGTCGCCACCATCGGCCCCGACGGCCTGGCGGCGCTGTACCCGGTCGACCCCGGCCCACCCCGCCCGCTGGCCGGCGTCGAGCTGGGCGATCTGCCCGCCCGTTTCTCCTCGAACGGCCACTGGCTGTACCTGTTCCGCCGGGGCGAGTGGCCCGCGCCGGTCTACCGGCTGGACCTGCGCACCGGCGACAAGGAGGTCATCGCCACCCTGCAGCCGCCCGAGCCCGGCGGCAGCACCGGCATCCTGGGCCGCTTCCGCATCACGCCCGACGGCCGTTATTACGCCTACAGCTACGACCGATCGATCTCGCAGCTGTTCCTGGTGCGGGGCCTGCGCTGATGACCGCGGCCGCCAAGGCCGGCAGCGCCGGCGCCGAGGAGCGGATCGCCGCATCCCTGGACGCCGGGCGCCTGGCCGAGGCGGCCACCGAAGGACTGCGCGCCTACGGAGCCGAGATCGGCGGCTACCTGGCGGCCATCCTGCGCAACGGGACCGCCGCCGCCGACGTGTTCTCCGACGTGTGCGAGAACATCTGGAAAGGCATCGGCCAGTTCAAGCACGAGAGCTCGTTCCGCACCTGGGCCTACGCCATCGCCTGGAACGCCGCCAAGATGTACCGGCGGGACGCCTTCCGCCGCCGCGTGCGCCGCCTGCAGACCGACGAATATTCCCAGCTGGCCGACCGCCTGGCCCGCAGCACCCTGCTGCACGCCGACCCGCTCGCCGCCGACCGCCTGGCCCGCCTGCGCGCAACCTTGACCCCCTTCGAGCAGTCGCTGCTCATCCTGCGCATCGACAAGGGCCTGCCCTGGCGCGAGATCGCCCAGATCCTCGAGGAACCACCGACCCCCGTCGACCCGGCGACGCTGCGCAAGCAATACGAGCGGCTGAAGCAACGTTTGCTGGACCAGGCCGCCCGCGAAGGCCTTCGTTAGCGCCGGCGCCAGCGCCGACGCCGACCCCGAACCGACTTGCATGGCGCCGGTGCGTTCGGTATATACTGAACCATATGGTTCAGTATGAGAAAGCCCGCCTGGACGCATCGTTCGCCGCGCTCTCGGATACCACCCGACGCGGCGTCCTGGAGCAGCTCGGACGCGCCGACGCTTCGATCACGGACCTTGCCCAGAAGTTCCACATGACCCTCACGGGCATGAAGAAGCACGTGGGCGTCCTGGAGCAGGCCGGGCTGGTCACCACCGAGAAGGTCGGGCGCGTGCGGACCTGCAAGCTCGGCCCGCGCCGACTGGAGGACGAGACGGCCTGGATCGAGAGGTACCGCCAGCTCTGGGACGCACGCTTCGACGAGCTGGACAAGGTTGTCGAAGAACTGAAATGGAAGGAGAAGATCGATGGACGCAAGAAGAGAGATTGAGCCCAACACCAAGAAGAACCGCACCACCGCGGAACGGAAGTCCGACCGTGAGCTGGTCGTCACGCGAACCTTCAACGCCCCGGCGCGCATCGTGTTCGAGGCGTGGGCCAAGCCCGAGCTGTTCAAGCGATGGTGGGTACCGAAGTCGATGGGCATGTCCCTGCTCGTCTGCGAGATGGATGTCCGTGCCGGAGGCACGTACCGTCTCGTGTTCGGCGTCGATGGCTCGAAAGTGATGGAGGTCTTCGGCAAGTACATCGAAGTGACACCGCACTCGCGCCTGGTCTGGAGCAATGACGAAGGGGATGAGGGGGGAGCCGTCACCACCTTGACGTTCGAGGAGAAGGGCGGCCAGACCCTGCTGGTCAAGCACGACCTCTATCCCTCGAAGGCAGCTCTCGACAGTGAGCTCGCCTCCGGGGCGACCGAGGGGCTGCCCGAGCAACTCGAGCAACTGGACGAGCTTCTGGTCGCCCTGGGCGCGAGCGTGGGACAGTCATGAACTCGACGATCTCGCGGTCGGCCGCCTGACTCATTCGCCCCGACCTCGTTCCGTGGTTGGCACACCATCAGCGAGTGGGCCATCGGTCCTCACCGCTGACCTCGCGTCGCCGCTCGCCCCGGCCGGCCTGGCTCACATGCCGGCCGGGGCTACCCCCTGCCCGCGGGCAAGCGACGAGCGCTTTGGAAGAGTACCTGCACGCCGTCGTTCACCGATCCTTCCCGATCTTGCCCTACGACGACTGGACGTGACTTTCGCTCGCCGCCCAACGTCCTGGCTTTCGGGCTGGGCATTTTCCCGGATGACTCCGCACGCTTCGGCAGAGACGCCGCGTGCGACCAACTCGATTCCGTGGATTCCGTGGAAACGCCGCCTTACGAAATCTCCACCGGAGAACCGAACCGTTCGCGGTAGTCATCTTCCAGGAATCCTCTGTTCAGGAATCGTTCAGGTGAGGCGCCGAGCGACTCACATGCGTGGGCCATAGCATCGTCGGGGTCAGTGAAGTGGCGGGATTTCCCGGCGGCGAATGCCTGTTCGACCGCCCCGTCCTGGTCGAGTTCCACTGCATAGAGGCCATAGATATCGTAGGCGGCTCGCTCATCCTCGAATGCCTCGAAGAGCGTCACCTCGAAGTCACCGGCCTCGCCTGGACCCACCTTCACCCAGCGCAGCACTCGACCTCGGGAGTGCTGGACGGCATCGAGCAACTGCTCCAGCGTCTTTCCCACGCGAAGATTGGATGATGCTTGCTCGCTGGTCAGGTACCGCATGAAGCCGATCCGAGCCCCGTCTACCTGACGACCTCGCGTTCAGCGGCGGGGGCGCCGCTCGGGAGATTTCCCAACTCTCTTCGATGGCTCGCGCGGCGACCCCATCCGCTGCAACGCCTGGTTCGGCCTGACTCGGCTGCGCAGCGGAAAGCGTTCAGGGTATGACTCGGGTACATCGTCAACACCTGTCCGGGGACATCGTTTACACACCCAGGATGCCATGGATCGAGACGAGCGCGGTGAGGGAAAGAGCCCGGTTCATAGCTGACCTCGAGCACCAGAGAACCCTGCCGTCTCCATGAAGCCTCCGGCAAGATCACCGGGGCATCCTTCCGCTCCGAAGAGTGTCAACGATGTACCCGGACAACTGTTGACGATCTTCCCCATTGCTCAAAACTCCAGGCAGGCGATCACCGCCCACTCAGTTGCCGGTTCGGGAGGCTGCAAGTGCGGTTCGAGGCGTGCTTTCCCGCGATCCGTTGGCGGATTGTGCTTGACACTGAATGAGTGATTGGACGAATTGCGCGCGCAGCGGGCCC
>JBKPRZ010000310.1:0-15749 GCA_046734815.1 Myxococcota bacterium
GCGCGCCGCCTGGCCGAGCAGGCCGTCGGCCTGACCCGCGCGGCGGGCGAGCTGCGCACGCGGCAGACATTGCTCCGTCGCGCCGGTCAGATGGAGCGCGATCCGTTCGCGGCGATGGACGCCTCGAAGCGCTTCATGGTGCTGGGTGGCGCGCCCCGCCCGAACAACGGGCAGGGCACAGCGCCCCCGGCGCCCGAGCCCACCCGCGGCAGCAATCCGGGCGCGGCGCCGGTGCCGGTGGCTCCGCCGACGCCCCAGACGCCCACGTCCGGTTCGTCGACGCCCGTGCCGCCCGTGCCCCCGCCGCCGGGTGGTCTGTCGGGCACCTCGGCGCCGCCGCCGGTGACTGCCACCGGATCCACCTCCGCGCCGGGCGACGGGAAGACCACCCTGCTGGACCCGGGCACGCGGGCCCTGCTGGATCCCGCGGCGCTGGCCCAGCCGAAGGGTCCCGACGGCTCTGCGGGCAAACCGGTCACCGAGATCGAACGGCTGGAACGCGCCGCCGCCGCGCTCAAGAGCCGCGCCAGGGCCCTGGAAGACCAGGCGCGCGAGCTGCGTGCCCGCGCGGCAAAGCGCTGACGTCTCTTTGTTAGTAGTATCGGGCCGATGCGGCTCCGCGCCGTCGTGCTCGTTGCCGTCACCGCCTCGGTCCTGCGGAGCGGGTCGGGCCGGGCCGCGGAGGGCACGCAACTGCTGGGCTACGGTCTGCGGCTCGAGGCCGGCGCGGAGCACGACACCAACCCCGCGCGGCTCGAGCGCGTCGCCGGCGTGCCTCCCGATCGGCCGATCGTCCCCTCGCCGGCCCTGCGCCTGGTGACGTCCGGCGATCTGGCGCTGGCCGTGGGCGAACGGTCGGTCGTCACGGTGGCCGCCGCCCTGGCCGGCAAGCGCTTCTTGCAGGCGAGCGCCCAGCCCGAGGATCTGATCATCGCCGAGGGTCGGGCCGCCTTCAGCCTGCGGCTGGGCGAGAGCTGGATCGCCGGAGCGGGCTCGGGCTACTACGACGTCTTCCAGCGGGCCCGGTCGCTGAACGACGCCCGCGACTTCCGCTCGGTCACCCCGGCGCTGAGGCTGGACCGGGGGCTCGCCGGCGGCTCGCTAGGGCTGGGCGCGGGCTGGCGCTGGTTCGCCTTCAAGCCCGAGCCGGCATACGACTTTCACGGTCCCACCCTGGACGCCAGCTACCACCAGAGCTTCGCCGGCGCGCTGTCGGGCGAGGAGGGCGGGGAGGTACCGGGCGCCCAGTGGGACGTGGCCGGCGGCCTGACCGTCGAGGACCGCCGTTTCCGTGCCAGACGTTGCCCCTCGCTGGACCGTTGCCCCGATCCGACCGGCACCGAACGGCGGCGGGACCGCTTCTGGACCGCGCGCGCCGAGGTCACACGCACCGGCGCCGTGCTGCTGGGTGCGGGCCTGCTGTTCGGCCTGAACGATTCGAACAGCTACGGCGAGAGCCTGCAGCGCCTGATCGCCTCGCTGCGCGGGGTGGCGCTGCTGCCCTGGCGATTCTCGCTATCGGCGCGCGCGGAGCTGGTGGCCACCCGCTACCGCGAGGCCGTCCCGGTCGGCCACAACGCCACCACCGGCATGTTCATCAGCGTGGAAGACGAGGGCCGCAGTGCCATACGCCTCGAGGTGGTGCGGCCCCTGACCGATGCCGTCGAGCTGGGGGCCCGCTACACCTTCTACACGCAGACCCCCAGCACCGGCCCGGTCCGCTTCCAGCGGCAGCTGTTCCTCCTCTACGCCGCCGTCGCCAACGGGCGGTAGAGAAAACAATCAGATGTCGAGGTTGTAGCCGACGCCGATGTTGACGCCGATGTACTGATCCACCGCGCCGCCGGCGATGCGCGGCGCCGAGATGGCGGGCGCGAAGGCGAAGGCGATCCGGCGGAAGTCGGCGCCCAGGCGCAGGTCGAAGCCCTTGGCGAAGCCGAGCGGGAAGGTCATGGCGGCGAACAGCTCGCCGGCCAGGCTGTTGCCCGAGAAGTACTTTTCGGGATCGAGGATCGCGCCCGCGCTGAGGGTGTGCAGGTACGCGCCGCCGGCGGAGAGCGCCGCGCCGCTGTCGAACGGCATGCGCACGCCCGCGCCCACCCGCAGGTGGCGATACGAGACCGGCGCGACCTGGATGCGGTCCGCGGAGCTGGCGAAGTTCTGGATCTCGAACACCTTGGCCACGTAGCCCAGCACCGGCTCGACCTGCATGCCGATGACGTCGAAGCGACCCTTGGCATTCACGGCCCAGTCGTAGGCGGTGGTCTTGTACACGCTGCCGCCGGTGTCCTTGGAGCCGGCGATGGCGCGGTTGTAAGACAGCTGCCCGCCGGCGTAGCGGACCGGGAAATATTCGACCGCCAGGCCGGGCGCGGGGACCAGCGGCAGGCTGTTGAACTTGTGCTCGGGCGCCTCGTAGCCCTGCTGCCCGCCGCGCGCGTTCTGGTTGTACGAGAAGTTACGCGAGAACATCCGCATCACGAAGGCCAGGTTAAGGCCCGTGCCTCCGGCGGCAGTCTTCTCCTTGTCCTTGCTGGCGGTCTTGGTCGGCGGCGCCTCCGCCTCGCTCTCGACGTCGGCGTCGGGCTTGGCCTTGCTGGCACGCGGCGCCGGTTCGTCGGCGGGCTCGGCCCGGGCGGGCTTCTCCGGAGGCGGCTCGGCCGCCGCCATCGCCTTGCCTCCGCCGCCGCCCCCACCGCCGCCTTCGTTACCCGCGAGCAGGCCGTCCACGTCGCCGCCCCCGCCGCCGCCCTTGCCGACCATCGCCACCAGCCGTGGTCCGCCGCCGCCGTCGATGTTGGCGATCAGGCGACCGAGATTCATGCCCTGGAACGCGGTCTGGCCGACCACGCCGCCGTCGGGGCTGCGGACCACGATGCGCGCGCGCGGCCGCTTGCCCGGCATCACGGTGCCGCCGACGAAGGCGTTCACCTTCAGCTCGCGGGACACCGCCGGGTAGTTGTCGGAGGCGCGGATCAGGCCGAGATCGGCCTCGACCATCGCCACCTTCTTGACCTGCACCACCTCGATCCGCGACTTGAGCAGCGCCCGCACGACCGCCAGCCGCACCCGTTCGGCGTTGGGACCCTTGAACAGCTCCACCACCACGCGCTTCTTTTGCGCCCAGGCGTTCGAGGTGAAGCCCGAACCCAGAAAGAGTATCGACGCCACCAGGGCCACGAAGACGGCCTTGGCCGTCGTGGACATGCACGGTCTACGCGGTGTCATGGGGTCCTTTCCTAACAAGCTCCGAAAGGAGGGTACATCGGTCGGATCGGCCGTTGCGTGGATCAACACTTTTAGCGATCGCGTGTAAAAAGTGTCAAGGAACATCGCGAAACACTTGTCTTTTTGAGAAGAAGGCCGCCCCTGCGGCGTCCCGAATTCAGCATTGACTTGTCGGGGCAGGAGCCCAAAATGAAGCTCCGAGTTGAGGCACGCTCCGCTGCGACACGTGCACTTCGCGATGTGCGATGTGGAATGTGGACGACTGGCTCGGACCTGGCCCGCGCCAGCGTTTACGCGCAGACGTCTGTCGTGGTATTGGGCGCGGCCTTTGGATCCACCACCTGAACGAGAGGAGATGACGCGACCATGCCCACGCTGAAGACGCCGAGCAAGCGGACGAAGTACATCTTCGTCTCCGGCGGAGTCGTCTCGTCGCTGGGCAAGGGACTGGCCGCCGCGTCGATCGGTTCGCTGCTGGAGGCCCGCGGCCTGAAGATCACCATCCAGAAGCTGGACCCCTACCTGAACGTCGACCCGGGCACGATGAACCCGCAGCAGCACGGCGAGGTGTTCGTCACCGACGACGGCGCCGAGACCGATCTCGACCTCGGCCACTACGAACGGTTCCTGTCGCAGCGGATGTCCCGCCACAACAACGCCACCTCCGGGCAGATCTACCTGTCGGTGATCCAGAAGGAGCGCCGCGGGGAATACCTGGGTGGCACCGTGCAGGTGATTCCCCACGTCACCGACGAGATCAAGGCCCGCATCCTCGAGTGCTCGAAGGACGTGGACGTCGCCATCGTCGAGATCGGCGGCACCGTGGGCGACATCGAATCGCTGCCCTTCCTCGAGGCGGTCCGGCAGCTGCGCTTCGAGGTGGGCCCCCAGAACGCGATCGCCGTGCACGTGACCCTGGTGCCGTACATCGGTGCCGCCGGCGAGCTGAAGACCAAGCCCACCCAGCACTCGGTGATGAAGCTGCGGGAGATCGGCATCCAGCCCGAGATCCTGCTGTGCCGATCGTCGCGCCCCATCGGCCCCAACCTGAAGAAGAAGATCGCCCTCTTCACCAACGTGGCGCCCGACGCGGTCTTCTCGGCCGAAGACGTCTCGAACATCTACGAGGTGCCGATCCGCTTTCACCAGGAGGGGGTGGACGACAAGATCGCCGAGCTGCTCAACATCTGGTCGCGCGCGCCCGAGCTGACCGGATGGGAGATGGTGGTCGAGCGGATGCGCACCCCGCAGCAGGAGGTGGACATCGCCCTGGTCGGCAAATACGTCGACCTGGTCGAATCCTACAAGAGCCTGAACGAGGCCATCATCCACGGGGGCATCGCCAACGCCTGCAAGGTGAACCTGCGACACATCGACTCCGAGGAGATCGAACGCAAGGGCGCCGAGGCCAAGCTGGCCTGGGCGGACGGCATCCTGGTGGCGCCGGGGTTCGGCAACCGCGGCGTGGAGGGCAAGATCGCCGCCGCCCGCTTTGCCCGCGAGAACCGGGTGCCCTATTTCGGCATCTGTCTGGGGTTGCAGATCGCGGTGATCGAATTCGCCCGCAACGTGGCCGGGCTGAGCGGCGCTAACTCGACCGAGTTCGACCCGGAGACCCCGCACCCGGTGATCGACTTTCTGCCCGAGCAGCGGGGCATAACCGACAAGGGTGCGACCATGCGGCTGGGCGCCTATCCCTGCCTGCTGGTGCCCGGGACCCAGGCGGCGGTCGCCTACGGCGCCACCGAGATCTCCGAGCGGCATCGCCACCGCTACGAGGTCAACAACGGCTACACCGAGCTTCTGACCTCGCACGGGTTGACCATCTCGGGCACCTCACCCGACCGCAACCTGGTAGAGATGATCGAGCTTCCGGATCACCCCTACTTCGTGGGCTGTCAGTTCCACCCCGAGTTCAAGTCCCGCCCGCAGGCCCCGGGACCGCTGTTCCAGTCGTTCATCGCCGCCTCGCTGCGCGCGCGTCTGGATCGGCACCGCCGCCAGCTGTCCGGCCCCACGCCGGTCGAGCCTTCCAGCACCGAACGCGTCCAGCACCACGCCTGACGTGGGCGCGGCGCCGCGGCTCCTGCTGGTCGCCTGGGCGCTGACCCGGGCTTTCGTCCTGTGGGCGACGGCGGCCCATTTCCAGGGCGACTGCGGCACCTATTACCAGCAGGGGGCGAGCTGGTGGGCCGGGCAGGTGCCCTACCGCGACTACGTGGTGGAGTACCCGCCGGCAGCGCTGGCGGTCTTCGGCCTGCTGTCGTCGGTGGGGAGCTACGGGGCCTTCCGGGTGGTGTTCGTCGGACTGATGCTGGTGCTGGACGCGGGGGTGTTCGCGGCGCTGTGGCGGCGCGTGCGGCGGGGTGGGGCGCCCGCGGGGGCGTGGGCCTACCTGCTGGCCGGCGCGCTGCTTTTTCCGGTGCTGTACACGAGGTTCGACCTGCTGCCGGCGGCGGCGACCCTGGCGGCGTGCCTGCTGCTGCAGCCGGGGCTGGATCCGCCGCCGGATCTGGCGGCGCGCCGGCAGCGACTGGCCGGCGGTGGGCTGCTGGGCCTGGGCGTGGCCTGGAAGCTGTACCCGCTGCTGATCGGGCCGCTGCTGCTGCTGCGCGCCCGCCGAAGCACGGCCCACCTGCGCCGCGTGCTGCTGGTGTCGATCGCGGCGGCGGCCGTGGTGGCACTGAGCTTCCTCCCGGTGATGCTGGCGGGGGCGGGGCGGGCGGTCTTCTCGTTCCTGCGCTACCAGGGCGAACGCGGGCTACAGATCGAGAGCAGCTACGCCAGCGTGCTGATGGTCGCGAATGCGCTGGTCCCGCTGGGGGTGCGCCACGAGATGACCCACCACGCGCACGACCTGACCGGCGCCTTGCCGGCGGCGATCGCGCCCTGGACGCGGCTGGTGCAGGTGGTGGCTGTGGTCGCCGTGTCGGTGCTGGCCCACCGCCGGCGCCTTCCGCTCACATCGGCCTTCGCGGCGGTCGTTGCGGCGGCGCTGGCCACGGCGAACGTCCTCTCGCCACAGTTCCTCATCTGGCTGCTGCCGCTGGCGGCCGTCGCGATCGGAAACCGCCGCCCCGATGTTCCCGCCGCCATCGGGCTGGTGGCGGCGTCGGCCCTGACTTCGCTGGTTTTTCCGGTGCTCTACCCGCGGCTGATCGAGCTGCAGGCCGGCGCCGCCTGCGCGCTGCTGGTGCGCAATGCGCTGCTGGTGTGGCTGGCGGTGCGGCTAGCTGTGCGTTCTCCCACCCTGTGACGGTCTTGTTGGCGCGATGGTGCTTGCCACAAGCAATACATGTACCACATACCCAATTGTGCCTTTACCCCGTGCCAGGGGGAGCCTATAACAACCACGGTGCCTGGTTCATTGATTGACACGGCGTGCGGGGTGCTCTGATGTCGATGGAGATCAAACAACACCTGAAGCTTTCGCAGCAGCTGGTCATGACGCCCCAGCTGCAGCAGGCCATCAAGCTTCTGCAGCTCTCCCGGATGGAGCTGGTCGACATGATCCGGGACGAGATGCTGGAAAACCCGGTCCTGGAGGATTCGGTCGAGTCCCAGGCCGAGCAGCAAAAGGCCACCCCCGCCGAGCTGGCCCCCGACACCCAGGCCGAGCGGATCGGTGAAACCGAGACCCCGGTCGGCGAGCCACCGTCCGAGAAGCTGGACAGCACCCCCGAGGTGAAGGCGGACTCCCGCTCGGACGAGGCCGTCAAGGACTTCGACTGGGAGGCTTATCTGGAGAATCAGGCCTCCAGCCCCCCGCTTCCGTCGTACCGCGCCAACACGGACGACCTCCCATCGCTCGAGTCGACCCTCACCCGCGGCACCTCGCTGTTCGACCATCTGGAGTGGCAGATCAGCCTGGGTCACTTCGCCCAGCAGGAACACGCGGTGGCGCTGCTGATCATCGGGAACCTCACTCCCGACGGCTACCTGGACCAGCCGCTGGAGGAGATCGCCGAGGAGTCGGGCGTCCCGAACGAATTTGCCGAGTCGGTGCTCAAGAAGGTGCAGGAGCTGGACCCTCCCGGCGTGGGGGCGCGCAATCTGCAGGAGTGCCTGCTGCTGCAGGCGCAGCACGTGGGCGCCGACGACGACGTGGTGATCGGCATCATCACCAAGCACCTCGGCAACCTGGAGAAGAAGAACTACGCCGCCGTCGCCAAGGACCTGAATCAGCCGCTCGACGAGATCTACGAGGCGGCCAAGGTGGTGATGGCCTTCGACCCCAAACCGGGGCGGGCTTATACCGACGAGGACCCGGCCTACATCTCACCCGATGTGTTCATCCACAAGGTGGGCGACAAATATTTCGTGGTGGCCAACGACGACGGTCTGCCCAAGCTGAAGATCTCGGACTTCTATCGCGCCGCCCTGCACGAGGGGGCCAAGGCCAAGGAGTACATCCAGGAGCGCCTGCGCAGCGCCCAGTGGCTGATCCGGTCCATCCAGCAGCGCCAGCGCACCATCGTGCGCGTCACCGAGTCGATCCTCCGCTTCCAGCGGGAGTTCTTCGACAAGGGGCCCGCCTATCTGCGCCCGCTGATCCTGCGCGACGTGGCCGAGGACATCGGGATGCACGAGTCGACGGTGTCCCGGGTCACCACCAACAAATACGTGCACACGCCCCAGGGGCTGTTCGAGCTGAAGTACTTCTTCAATTCGGGCATCGCCCGCACCGACGGTGACGACCTGGCCTCCGAGGCGGTCAAGCTGAAGATCAAGCAGATCATCTCCGGAGAGAACCCGCGTCACCCACATTCGGACCAGAAGATCGTGGAGCTGCTGGCCGATCAGGGCATCGAGATCGCTCGCCGGACTGTTGCGAAGTACCGCGAGCAGCTTAAGATCCTGTCGAGCAGCAAGCGTCGACAGGTGTTCTAGTAGTTCCGGACTTCGGCTCCATCTCCGCCGGCCCGTCCGCGCCCAGCCGCTCTTTCCAAGGAGGGGACCACCGGATGAACCTGGCTACCACGTTCCGCCACATGGAAGTCTCCCAGGCGGTCAAGTCATACGCCGAAGAGAGACTGGAGAAGATACGCAAGTATTTTCAGGGAGATCCGATCGCCGCACACGCGATCTTCGCGGTCGAGCGGAACCACAACCACATGGCGGAGTTCCAGATCACCCTGCCAAACGGCATCGTGATCCAGGCCCGTGAGGTCACGGAGGACATGTACTCCTCGATCGACCTCGCCGGGGCGCGGATCGAACGGCAGGTGCGCAAGTGGAAGGACAAGATCCGCGACCACAAGCCGCACGGCGGACCCAGCTTCTCGGTCCGGCAGCGGGTGATCGAGGCGGGGCCGCTGGAGCCGCCGCGGCCGGGGCGGGTCACGTTGTCCCGGGACCGCCTGGGACGGCGGCGGCTGGGGGCGGCGCTGCCAGCCCGGACGGCCCGGGCCACCAAGCCGGCGGCGCGGACGGCGGTCACCGCCCCACCGGCCCCGGCCCTCAAGGTCATCAAGGAGCAGACCTTCACGGTGCGCTCGATGCGCGTCGAGGACGCCGTCATGATGATGAACCTGGTTGAGAATGAATTCTTCGTTTTCCTGGACGTAGACACGGAGGCGGTTTCAGTCGTATACCGCCGCAAAGATGGCAACTATGGGCTCATCGAGACCGGCGGCCGACTGCCGGGCTGACGCCGACGAAACTGTCGACGGAAGACCGGCCAAGCTAACGTCGGCTCGGCCACTTACCGATAAGACCTAACAGAACCTGCCGCGATGAAGGTCGTCGACTTCCTCCGTCCAGAATTGGTGATTGCTCAGCTGGGCGCGTCGGCGAAGAGCGATGTCCTGGCCGAGATGTCCAAGCACCTCGCCCGCCACCAGACCGGCATCGACCCGATCGCCCTCCGGCGCGTGCTGGAAGAGCGGGAGCTGCTGGCCTCCACCGCCATCGGCGACGGGATCGCCATCCCCCACGGCAAGCTCGACTCGGTCGATCAGCTGGTGGGGACCCTGGGACGTTCGGTCCCCGGGCTGGAGTTCGACTCCATCGACGGCAAGCCCACCCATCTGGTGTTCATGCTGGTGGCCCCCTCCAGCTCGACCGGTATCCACCTCAAGGCGCTGGCCCGGCTGTCGCGGCTGTTCCGGGACGCCGACTTCCGGCGCCGCCTGATCGAGGCCGGCGACGCGGGGGCGATGTACAAGGTGATCGCGGAGGAGGACGCCAAATATTAGCCAGGCGCGCCCGCTGACACCCACGCTCTGAGGAGGTTCCACGACATGTCGGCCCGCGTGCCGAGCTTCACGGTCCGCAGCCTGCTGGGGTCCGAAACCGCGCTCGGGCTCGAGCTGCTGGCCGGTGGGGCGGGGCTGGACCGGCGGATAACGGTCCCGCGCGTGCAGAAACCGGGGCTGGCGCTGGCCGGTTACGTCCAGCAGGTGCACCCCGAACGGGCGCAGATCCTGGGCTCGACCGAGCTGGGGTACCTGCACAGCCTCCCGCCCGAGCTGGCCCGGCGCGGGATCGAGGGGTTCCTGGCGGTGGGCCCGGCCTGCGTGATCGTCACCAAGGGCCTGGACGTCCCCATCGACCTTTTGGAGCTGGCCAACGAGAGCCGCGTGCCGGTCCTGCGCAGCAAGCTGCCGTCCTCGGCGGTGATCGACGGCCTGGTTCGCTTCATGGACGACGCGCTCGCGCCCAGCGTGAGCCTGCACGGGGTGCTGGTGGACGTGCTGGGGGTGGGGGTGCTGCTGTTCGGGCGCAGCAGCGTCGGCAAGTCCGAGGCGGCGCTGGAGCTGATCATGCGCGGTTTCCGCCTGGTGGCCGACGATCTGGTAGAGGTGCGGAGGATCGCGGGTGAGGTGCTCATCGGCCGGGCCTCCGAGCTGATCAAGCACCACATGGAGGTGCGCGGACTGGGTATCATCAACATCAAGGACATGTTCGGGGTGGCGGCGGTGCGCGACGAGAAGAAGGTCGAGGTGGTGCTGGAGCTGCATCCCTGGACCGAGGCCGACGTGGTCGATCGGCTGGGGGTGGACGAGCTGTCCTACGAGATCCTGGGCGTGCGGGTTCCCATGTTGCGCATCCCGGTCTCGCCCGGGCGCAACGTCAGCTCGCTGATCGAGGTGGCCGCCCGCAACCGCCTGCTGCAGGTGCGCGGCCACCACTCGGCCCGCGAGTTCCAGGAGCGGCTGGACCAGGCGCTGGAGGCGGCCCGGGAAAACCGTCAGCGCGGGGATGTCGAATGAAGGTGGTGGTGGTGACCGGTGTGTCGGGCGCCGGCAAGTCGACGGCCCTGCGGGCGCTGGAGGACCTGGGCTTTTATTGCGCCGACAACCTGCCCATGCCGCTGCTGCCGAAGTTCATCGAGCTGCTGGCGGCGCGCGAGGAGGTGTCGCGGGCGGCGCTGGTGGTCGATGCCCGCAGCGGCGATTTCCTCGAGGACGCCGCCCCCACCCTGGAGGCGGTGCGGGCGGCCGGGCATTCGATCGAGGTGCTGTTCCTGGACGCGCCGGACGACGTCCTCATCCGGCGCTTCTCCGAGACCCGTCGGCGCCACCCCCTGTCGGGCAGCAACGTGCGCGAGGGCCTGGCCGCCGAGCGGTCCTCGCTGTCCCCCCTGCGCCAGGCCGCCACCACCACCGTGGACACGCGCGATCTCACCGTCCACGCCCTGCGCGCCCTGGTGCTGGAGCGGTATGGACGCACCGAAGCGACGCTGGCGGTCACGGTGCTGTCCTTCGGGTTCAAGTACGGGCTGCCCACCGAGGCCGACATGGTCCTGGATGTCCGCTTTCTGCCCAACCCCTTCTTCGTCGAGGGGCTGTCCACCCTGACCGGCGAGGACGCACAGGTGCAGAAGTTCGTCCTCGAGAACCCCGAGACCCAGCTGTTTCTCGGAAAGGCCGAGGAGCTGCTGGCCCTGTGCCTGGCCGCCTTCGAGCGGGAGGGGAAGTCCTACGCGACCGTGGCCATCGGCTGCACCGGGGGGCGGCACCGATCGGTGGTGCTGGCCATCGAGCTGGGGCGGCGGCTGCGCACCATCTCGACGGTGTCGGTGCGCCACCGTGACGTCCACCGCGGTCAGCCAGGAACTCAAGTGTAAGCGGCCGGTGTAAACTTCATCCTCTTTATGTCCAATACGAACGATTCGGAACCGATTGTGGGCGTGGTGGTGATTACCCATGGTCGGGCGGCCGAAGCCATGGTGTCGGCGGCGCGCTCGATCCTGGGCCGGCTCCCGGCCCTGAGCGCCGTGTCGGCGCCGGTGGGGGCCGAGCTGAACACGCTGGTGGAGAAGATCTCCGAGGCCTGCGAAGATGTCGACCAGGGTGCGGGGGTGCTGCTGCTGGTGGATGTGCACGGGTCGACGCCCTTTCACGCCGCGATGACCATGCTGGACGGCACGCGGCCGGCCGAGGTGCTGTGCGGGGTGAACCTGCCTATGCTCATCAAGCTCGCGAACATGGACCGGACCCAGGGCCCGCCCATCGTGCTGGCCGAGGAGCTGCGTGATTCCGGGCGGCGTTCGATCCGGCTGGGTTCCGAGCTGACCGGCAAGGTGGCGGTGGAAGAGCGACGCTAGATCTGGAAGTGACGACGAGCCTTAACCTAGGGCGATAGAAGAAAGGGATTAACGAAACGGCGGTGCTCACGGTCGATGATGACAGACGATGACGGTCAGGGGAGCTGACGTGGCGGATCCAGCTCAGACGTTGCGGGTGCAGCGCCGGCTCAAGATCCGAAACAAGCTCGGTCTGCACGCCCGGGCGGCGGTCAAGTTCGTCCAGCTGGCCGGCCAGTTCAAATCCGACATCACCGTGGCCAAGGACGGCCAGGAGGCCAACGGCAAGAGCATCATGGGCCTTCTGACCCTGGTGGCGGCCTGCGGGATGGAGATCGACGTGACCGCGGCCGGCGCCGACGCCGAGCAGGCGCTGGGCGCGCTGGCCGCGCTGGTCAACCGAGGTTTCGACGAAGGAATCACCGATGCATAGATGCGCCGGCGTCGGCGCATCCCCGGGCATCGGGGTAGGGGTGGCCCACTACCTGGGCGGGCGGGTGGAGGTGCAGCAGCGGCGGATCGTGCCTGGCGAGGTGGACGACGAGATCCGCCGGTTCGAGGAGGCGCTGGCCCGGGCCGACGAGCAGCTGGCCCGGGTGCAGACGCAGCTGGCCGCGCGCGAGCTGGACGGTCAGCAATACAGCATCCTCGAGGCCCACCGGCTGATGTTGACCGACGTCCACCTGGTCGAGGAGACCCGGCGAATCGTGCGCGAGGACCTGGTGGCCGCCGAGTGGGCGGTCCGGCGCGCGCTGGACCAGATCCAGATGGTGCTGGGCCGGGTGGAGGACCCGTATTTCCGCGACCGCCGCAGCGACGTCGACATGATCGGCGAATACATCATTCGCAACCTGATGGGCATCGAGGTGTCGGCTCACGAGTCGGTGCCCAAGGGGGCGGTGGTGTTCGCGCACGACGTCTCGCCCGCCGACATCACCCAGCTGGCCCGGGCGGGGGTGGCGGGGTTCTTCACCGAGGGCGGCGGCAAGACGTCGCACTCGGCGGTCCTGTCGCGCGCGTACGGGATTCCCTACGTGGTCGGGGTCCAGGAATGTTTCCACCACATCCGTCCGGGCACCACCGTGATCGTGGACGGCGGGCGGGGCGAGGTTATCCTCGATCCCGACGAGGTGGCGGTGGCCGAATACAAGGGGCGGTCGGACCGGCAGGCGGCGCGATCGAAGAAGCTGTCGGCCGAGCGCGACCAGCCCGCCCTCACCCTGGACGGCCACCGGGTGCACCTGGCCGCCAACGTCGAGCTGATCGAGGAGCTGCCGTACGCGGTGGAGTACGGGGCCGAGTCGATCGGGCTGTTCCGGACCGAGTTCCTGTACCTCGAGCGAGCCGACCTGCCCACCGAGGAGGAACACTACGCCCACGCGGTGGCGGCCTTGAAGGCGGTGGGG
Source organism: Myxococcota bacterium (assembly GCA_046734815.1). Taxonomy (GTDB): domain Bacteria; phylum Myxococcota_A; class Polyangia; order Fen-1088; family Fen-1088; genus CAVYGB01. Next base: position 13,165 of record JBKPRZ010000310.1, read on the forward strand.
GGCGGACGGTTCGTCACCTTCCGCACCCTGGACCTGGGCGGCGACAAGCTGCCTGCCTCGGTGCGCATCCCCGCCAGCCACAACCCCGCCCTGGGCCTGCGCTCGATACGGTATTCGCTGCGGCGCAAGGACCTGTTCAAGGCCCAGCTGCGGGCGTTCTACCGGGCGGCGACGGTGGCCCCGCTGCGGATCCTGTTCCCGCTGATCTCCGGCGTGGCCGAGCTGCGGGCGGCCAAGGCGATCTGCATCGAGGTCTGTCAGGAGCTCGCCGCCGAGAAGGTGCCCCACAACGCCTTCGTCCCGCTGGGGGTGATGATCGAGACTCCCAGCGCGGCCGCCATCGCCGACCTGCTGGGGAACGAATGCGAGTTTCTCACCATCGGGACCAACGACCTGATCCAGTACGCGCTGGCCGCCGATCGGCAAGACGAGCACGTGGGGTACCTGTACCACCCGCTCCATCCGGCCATCCTGCGGCTGGTCCGTCAGGTGGTGCTGGGCGCCCAGCGCATCGGCAAGCCGCTCGCGATGTGCGGCGACATGGCCGGCGATCCGATGTTGACCTGGGTGCTGCTGGGGCTGGGGCTGCGCGATTTCTCCATGGCTCCCCGACAGTTGCCCCTGGTCAAGTCAATCCTGCGCGCCAGCCGGGTGACGGAAGCCGAGCGGCTGGTCGAGGCGGTCATGGGGCTGCGGACCGAGGCCGAAGTGGAGGAGGTCGTGCATCAGGTCATGCGCGCCCGCTATCCCTTCGAGCTGGACGAGGAAGTGCGGGAAGGGTCCCCGCCGCCCGCGTATTAGTAGTAAATTAGAAAGCGAGGCTCACTCCCACCCGGGCGACCGCCGGGTTCGAAGGCCATCTCCGTGCGCCCATGAATCTGCGCATCTTTGCCCTGTCGCTGTCGGCTCTCGTCGCCGCTGCTGGATGCCTGCCGGACGACCCGGAGGTGCAGGGCAATCTGCTGTACCCGGGCACCAACGTCGAGAACCCCTCCTTCGCCGACTACAGCCAGTTCGGCGGCGAGCCCTGGGTGTTCTTCCAGGTGCGCCGCCGGCGGCAGGAACGTCCGCTGTCGGGGATGGTGGATCTGCACCGGGTGCACTTCGTCGACGGGCGCGAGCAGCTGGTGGTGGCAGGCGTGTCCGAGCGGCCCGAGTGGGGCAATCACGACACCGACGCCGACGGGCTGAGCTACTACATGATCGACGAACGGGTGGACGAGGCGCGCGGCCGCGCGGTCGGCACCCTGGCGCGGGTGAGCATGTCGGACGGGGTGGTGGACACGTTGCCTGACGTGCTCGGCTACACGATGCACTACACCCGCAAGCTGTTCATGTACCGCAAGCACGTGCCGGACATGAAGTGGCCCGAGCTGCACCTCCGCTTCGTGAGCGGCGAGGACCGCAACCTGGGACCGGTGTCGGGGCAGGTGCAGTTCGTGGGCGAGAACAAGCTCTACTTCATCAGCGGCGACGACTCCACCATGATGAGGATGGTGGGCTTTGACTCCGAGCCGCTGGCTCTGCGCAGCAAGGTCTCGCGCTTCGAGCTGCAGTACCAGGAGAAGCTCGCCATCGTCACGCTGTCGGAGAAGGGGCAGGTGCACACGGTGGTGCTGGACCTGGACACCCTGGCCGAGCGGCCGTTCCCGGTGGACAACCCGTGCTGCTGGCACGGCCTGCGTGGCAACGTGGCGGTGTTCGCCGAGGCCGCCACCGACAGCGCGCCGGCCCGGCTGCACAGCTACGACATCGTCACCGAGAAGCACGACGTGATCGACATGCCCCCGCCCATGGTGGACGTGCGATCGATCATCTCCCGACCGCAGACCGGCGAGACGTTGCTCACCGACACCGAGAACAAGCACCTGGCCATCATGCGGCCGGGACCACCGCGCACGGTGGAGGTGCTGCCGCTGTCGGAGCCGGATGCTTTCGCCTTCACCGCGGACGGCAAGCGGCTGGTCTACATCGAGGCCGATCCGGCCCCACCGCCGCCGGCCATGATCTTCAGTCGATCGGGGCGGCTGATGGTGCAGGACGCGGACGACTGGTACCAGCCGCCGCGCACCTTGACCCCGCCCGGCACCAGCTGTCTGGTCGATCCGCGCGGCTACCTGCTGCCGCCCGAGCGGCCCACCCAGGTGATCTTCTGGGCGCGGTACGGCCTGGGCGCTTCGGATCTTTACCTCACCGACCTGGACACCGAGCAAACCCTGCGGCTGGCGGTGGGGATCGGCGCGGTGGCGATCGGTGGCCGCAACGTGCTGGGCGTCGTGCGCATCAACCAGGACCTCACCGGTGACCTGGTCCACCGCGACTTCCTGACCGGCGAGGAGCAGATCATCGAGCACAGCGTGGCGGCGGCCACCACCCGCGACGATCCGACCTACGGCCCCATCGTGGCGTTCGTTGTGCGCGAGCGGATGGCCTCGTCCCGGCGCAACGGGCTGTGGGGCGCCGAGCTCAAGCTGCTGCCTCCGCCCGAGGAGCGCGCGGCGCCGGTGATCCAGTTGCCCAAGGTCTTCCTCGAGGCCGGGTCGGTGGGGACCCAGCCCGGGGCGGCTCCGTGACCGGCGCGGTCC
>JBKPRZ010000311.1:0-10389 GCA_046734815.1 Myxococcota bacterium
GTGGTGATCATCGCGCTGATCGCCGCGCTCGGTGGGTCGTCGCGGCGGGCCGACCCGGGCGCGGTGTCGATCGTCGCGGCATCCGAGGCGGCGACGCCGGCGCGGCCGCGCTTCGAGGCTATCGAGAGCAAAGCGGCGGCGCCGCCGCCCGCCCCACCGGCCGGCGAGCCGACGCCCGAGCACGTCTGCCGGCAGGCGCAGGCGATGCGGCGGCCGCCCCACACGGTCGACGTCTGCACGCGGGCGTTCCGGGCGGCGCCCGACTCGGCACCGATCGCGGCGATGCTGGCGCACGCGGAGCTGGACCGGGGCAACAACGCCGCCGCCGAGGACTGGGCCCGCAAGGCGGTGGCGCTGGACCCCCTGCTGGCCGACGGCTACGCGTTCCTGGGGTTCGTGGCCGAGGAGGCGGGCCGCCGCCGAGAAGCCCGCTCCGCCTACCGGCGCTACCTCGAGCTGGCACCCCGCGGGACCTACGCACAGGACATCAACGCCATCCTGCGCGAGGAGCTGGAGCCGACCGCTCCGCCCGCGCCCTGATGCCGGGACCCGCCGGCAGGACGGGTGGACCGCGCGCGGCCCTCCCGATCTTCCCGCCGCCTTCGGGTTGCGCTGGCGCGCGGGCGTGTGATGGTCAAGATTGCGGCGGCATGCTGGTCCTGGGCATCGAGACTTCCTGTGACGAGACCGCGGCGGCGGTGATCGAGGACGGCCGTCGCCTGCGCTCGGACGTGGTCGCCTCGCAGGTGATGGTGCACGCCGAGTTCGGGGGCGTGGTGCCCGAGGTGGCTTCGCGGCAGCACCTGGCGACGGTGGCGCCGGTGCTGCGCCGGGCGGTGGCGGATGCGGGGATCACCCTCGCCGATCTGGACGGGATCGCCGTGACCTGCGGACCCGGGCTGGTGGGGGCGTTGCTGGTGGGGGTGGAGGTCGCCAAGTCGCTGGGGTACGCGCTGGGCAAGCCGGTGGTGGGGGTGAACCACCTGGCCGGGCATCTGGCTGCTGCCGCGATCGAGCACCCCAGTCAGCCGCAGCCCCCGCCGTTTCCCAACGTGGCGCTGCTGGTCTCGGGCGGGCACACGATGTTGCTCCGGTGCGAGAGTCCGGTGGAGGTCCGCCTGCTGGGGGCGACCCGGGACGACGCCGCCGGCGAGGCCTTCGACAAGGTGGCCAAGCTGCTGGGGCTCGGGTACCCGGGCGGGGTGGCGATCGACCGGCTGGCTGCCACCGGCAACGGCGAGGCGCACGCCTTCCCACGCGCCCTGCCCCGCCGCGAAGACCTGGACTTTTCCTTCTCGGGCCTGAAGACCGCGGTGGCGACCTTCCTGCGCGACCGCCCCGCCCCCCAGGGCGGCGACCTGGCCGACGTCTGCGCCAGCTTCCAGGCGGCCGTCGTGGACGTGCTGGTTCGCAAGTCGCGTCGGGCGATCGAGCGCGAGGGGGTGCGGGCGCTGGTGGTAGCCGGCGGGGTGGCAGCCAACCGGGGCCTTCGCGCGGCTCTGGCGGCGGCTGCTGCTGCCGACGGTTTTGCGCTGTTCATCCCCCCGCCCCGCCTGTGCACCGACAACGCAGCCATGATCGCGGCGGCAGGCAGCGAGCTGCTCAGGCGCGGGCGGCATGCCTCACTGGACCTGGGGGTCGACCCCGGGCTGCCGCTGTGAAACGACGATGACCGGGGCCGGCGAGCTGCTGGCGCGCTACGGGCTGCGGCCCAAGAAGAGCTGGGGCCAGAACTTCCTGGCCGACCGCCGAGTGGCCGAACGGATCGTCGAGGCGGCGGGCCTGCAGGCGGACGACGTGGTGGTCGAGATCGGCGCCGGGCTGGGCGCGCTGACCGCGGGGCTGGCGGCCCGGGCGGCGCGGGTGGTGGCGGTCGAGCGAGACCCGGACCTGGTGGCGGTGCTGCGGGCGGAGCTGCAGGCACAGCCGGCGGTGGAGGTGGCGGCGGTCGATGCGCTGGAGCTGGACTTCGCGGCGGAGGCGACTCGCGCGGGCCGGCCCCTGGTGGTGATCGGCAACCTGCCCTACCAGATCACCACGCCGCTGCTGTTCGCCGTGCTGGCGGCGGCGGAGGCCGGACGGGTGATCGCGCGGGCGGTGTTCATGGTGCAAAAAGAAGTGGCCGAGCGGCTGGCGGCGCCTCCGGGCGGCAAGACGTACGGTCGCCTGACCGTGATGGTGCAGCAGCTGGCACGGGTCACCCCGCTGTTCCACGTGGGGCCGGGTGCGTTCCTGCCGCCGCCGGCGGTCGCGTCCTCGGTGTTCCGGCTGGAGCCTCGCGCGCAGCCGCGGGCGGCGGTCACCGACCCGGGGCGGTTCGAACGCGTGGTGCGGGCGGCGTTCGAGGGCCGACGCAAGATGCTCCGGCGGGCGCTCGAGCCCGGCTTCGGCGCCGAGGCGCTGGCGGCGGCGTTCGCCGCCACCGGTATCGACGGGACCCGCCGGGGCGAGACCTTGTCGGTCGAGGAGCTGGCCGCGCTGGCCAACGCGCTGGCCGAGCCGGCGGGTGCGCGGTGGTAGATACACGGTCCATGTCCGCGATCGCGCCCAGCCGCCATGCCTGAGCTGCCCGAGGTCGAGACCCTTGTCCGATCCCTGCGCGGGCACCTGGTGGGCCAGGTGCTCGGCCAGATGTGGTGGAGCGGGCTGCCGCTGCGGCTGGCTCGGCCGCCCGACCTGAGCGGCATCCGGCGGGTCACGGTGGGCGGGCGGGTGGCGGCGGTCCGTCGTCGAGGCAAATACCTGCTGATCGATCTGACCGAAGGGTCGGGGCGTTCCAGAGGTCCGACCGAAAGGTCAGGACGGTCCGCCGCGCGCGGCGGGCTGGTGGTGCACCTGGGGATGTCGGGCCGGCTCCAGGTGGTGCCTGCAGACGCGCCGCGCGCCCCGCACACCCATTTCGTCTGGAAGGTGGGCACCGCCCGCGAGCTGCGCTTCGTGGATCCGCGCCGGTTCGGCTGGGTGGCGGCGGCCCGCGATCTCGACGGGGTGCCGGAGCTGGCCGCCCTGGGGCCCGATCCGCTGACCGAGCTGGACGCGGGCCGCCTGGCGCTGGCGCTGGCCGGCTCGCGCAGCGCGATCAAGACCTTCCTGCTGGATCAGCGGCGGGTGGCGGGGCTGGGCAACATCTACGTCTGCGAGGCGCTGTTCCGGGCGCGCGTCTCTCCAGGCACACCCGCGCGCCGGGCCCGCACCCGCGCCCGCGAGCTGAACGAGGCGATCCGCGCGGCGCTGGAGCTGGGGATCGCCAATCGTGGCACGACGTTACGCGACTACGTCGATGCGGATGGTGCGCCCGGTGACAACGCCGCGGCCCTGCTTGTCTACGGGCGGGAGGGCAAACCGTGCCGGGTGTGCCAGGCGCCCATTCGCCGCCGCGTCGATGCGGCCCGATCGACCTTTTACTGCCCTCGTTGCCAGCGTTGACGTGACCGGGCAGGTGGGGTCGAGCGTCAACGGGCTCGACAAAGACACCACTTTCGATTGATCTAGGCCCGCGCGTCCGTCGGCTTCGGCCGACAACAACAGGGGTTCCGCTCTGCAAACAACCGGAGCGAAAGGATGGGTAACAAGACCCAATGCCCGATCGAACGAACAAGTAGCAGTAACGACAACGGGTGCCAGAGGGAGCGGGGGCCATTGATGGAAAGGCATGTTCACGCAGGAGGTGTGTGCACCTCATGAGCGGATCGCCGCGATTGAGGATCTTGCTGGTCGACGACCACGCGGTGGTGCGACGGGGTCTGCGGCAGGTGTTCAGCGAGGGGCTGGGCGGCGTCTCCTTCGGTGAGGCGGGGACGACCGTGGATGCGCTGTCCATGGTCCGCAGCGGCAGCTGGGACCTGGTGGTGCTGGACGTCTCGCTGCCTGGCCGGGGCGGCTTCGACGTCCTCAAGGAGATCACCCGGCTGCGGCCAGGCGTGCGGGTGCTGATGCTCGGCGTGCAGGGGGAAGGGGCCTATGCGGTGCGGGCTTTCCGCGCCGGAGCGGTGGGGTACGTGACCAAGGACAACACGCCGGAGGAGCTGGTGGCGGCGGCGAAGCGGGTGCTGGTGGGGGGGCGCTACATGAGCGCCGAGGTGGCGGAGAGCCTGGCTGCCGGGCTGGCCAAGGGGGCGCGGGCGGCGCACGAGCTGCTGTCCGCGCGCGAGCATCAGGTGCTGCGGCTGCTGGCCTCGGGACACACCGTCAAGGAAATCGCAGCGGAGCTGCGCCTCAGCGAAAAAACAATAAGTACCTACCGCACGCGCATCCTCGGGAAGATGCGCATGCGCACCACCGCGCAACTGATGGGGTACGCGTTGCGCGCCGGATTGGTGGAATAGAACAAATTCATGTCCGCCAACCGGACAGATTCGTGTTCGCGCGGTGTACAAATTTTGGTCCGAAGTTCGTACAGATTTTTATCGCCCCCCGGATACGGAAGACCGCTGACCTCGGGGTCCGTCTTTATGTATTTTTTCAGTAGGACGAATGCTGACAAACTCGTCAGTGGAATACCGAGTAGGTCACCGCCGGCGTGCCATTAGGATGGGCCCCTGCCGTTTGCCGAAAAAAGATCGGTTCCTGAACATCGGCGCGGCGACCATGAGAACCCCATCACAGGGCCGAGGCTAAGTGCCGCCGCAGGCCAGCGACCAGCGGCTGCGCGCGGTCGTGGAGGGCTGCTCCGACCTGGTGAGCCTGCTCGACCGCGAGGGGGTGGTCCTGTACATCAATGGCGCGCTGGAACGTCTGCTGGGGCGCTCGGCTGCGGGGGCGGAGGGCCGGCGGTTCGTGGAGGTGGTCGGCTGCGCGGCGCCGGAGGCGTTCGGGCGTCTGCTGGACCGCTGCCTGGCCGGGGCCGAGGGGCCACCGCTGGAGCGGGACCTGATCCTGCGCCACCACGACGGCGAGCGGCGGATCTTCGAGCCCACCCTGGTCAACCGGCTGGACGATCCGGAGGTGGGCGCGGTGATCTGCACGGCGCGGGATGTGACCGCGCGCGGGCGAGCCACCGCCGAGCTGCTGGCGGCCGATCGGATCACCTCGGTGGGCCTGCTGGCGGCGGGTGTGGTCCACGAGATCAACAACCCGCTGGCGGCGGTGGTGGCCAGCCTGGAGCTGGCAGGCAACCGCCTGGCCAACCTGGGGCGAGGCGGGATCCCGGGGCCGGTGCACGCGGCGGAGCTGGCCGAGGACATCAGGGCGGCGCGGGAGGCGGCTGACCGGGTCCGCCAGATCGTGCGGGACCTGAAGGTGTTCTCCGGTCCCGAGGACGACCGGCGCAGCGTGGTGGACGTCGAGAGCCTGCTCGATACCAGCGCCCGGCTGGCCGGCAACGAGATCCGGCAGCGGGCGCGGCTGGTCAAGACCTACAGCCGTGTGCCGCCGGTGTACGCCAACGAGTCGCGCCTGGGGCAGGTGTTCCTCAACCTGCTCATCAATGCGGCCCAGGCGATCCCCGAGGGCCGCAACCCGGCCGACCACGTGATCGACATCCGCACCTGCGTCGACGAGCGCGGGCGGGTGCTGGTGGAGGTGGCCGACTCGGGCCAGGGGGTTCCGCACGAGCTGCGCGAGCGGCTGTTCGCGCCCTTCATGCCCGCGCCGGGCGGCCGCCGCAGCACCGGGCTGGGGCTGGCGGTCTGTCAGCGGATCGTGCAGGAGCTGGGCGGCGAGATCAGTTTCGACAGCACGCCCGGCGGCGGCAGCGTGTTCCGCGTGCGGCTGCCTCCCACCGGCAAGGAGGAGCCGCGCGTGCGGGTGGTGAGGGGCTCGGGGGGGCAGTCACGGCGTGGGCGGGTCCTGGTGATCGACGACGAGCCCACCATCAACAGCGCCATCTCGCGCACGCTGTCGCCCGAGCACGACGTGGTGACCGAGACGCGGGCGGCCGAGGCGCTGATCCGGCTGCGCGCGGGCGAGCGGTTCGATGTGATCTTCTGCGATCTGATGATGCCGCAGATAACCGGGATGGATCTCTACCGGCAGCTGCAGGCCGAGCTGCCCGAGCAGGCCGGGCGGATGATCTTCCTGACCGGCGGCGCCTTCACCGCCGGGGCCCGGCGCTTTCTCGAGGAGGTATCGAACCTGCGCATCGAGAAGCCTTTCGACACCCGCATGCTGCGGGCGATCGTCAACGACCGCGTGGACTGAGCCCCGGCGCTCAGGGCGGGCCGAACACGCAGGCGGCGGCCGAGCCCTCCTCGCGGCGCATGCCGTATTCCCGCAGGACGTAGCTGGCGTGGCCGTCGGCGGCCCAGCAGTCGATGCCCCGCGGGTTGCCCGTGGGGGCGGTGCTCTCGCCGATGCGGGCGTCGGCGCGGCCGGCGCCGCCGGGGTTCCAGCGGCTGCGCACCTCCAGGGTCAGCCGCGCGCTGGCCCGCCGCGAGACGAAGGCCAGCTCGCCCGAGCCGTCGGCGTTCTCGAGGTAGCGGTAGCTGGCTCCGGGGTTGGTGCCGTCGTCGACGTTCTCGACCATCATCGTCAGCTCGATGGGGGTGTGGCGTCGTTCGTAGCGCAGGGTCAGGCGCGCAAGGTCGCGGAACCCGTCGACCGGGTAGCCGCTGGCGCGCGCGTCGGTGAGGTCGAGGATCATCTCGCCGTGGTCGCGGTAAAGACCGAAGGTGCCTCCCAGCAGCTGCTGCCAGGGGCTGCCGGGGGGACCGGCGCGGTGGAACTCGAAGGCGTAGCGGAAGGCGGGATCGGGGCTGGCGGGATCGCGGGACATGCGCAGGCGGACCTCCCAGCTGCGGTCGCCGCGGTCGACGAAGGGGCCCCAGATGCGCTCGTCGCCGGTGCGGGCCGAGGGCCGGGTGACGCGGACCGAGTCCATCAGCGAGGTGACGTCGACGACGAAACGGTTGAAGGCGCTGCCGACCTCGCGGGTGGCCCGGTAATATTCGGCGGTGTCGGGGGCCGCCGAGGCGGAGAACGGCAGCCGGGTGCTCAGCTCCTCGGTCTTGGGCACCGACAGCTGGAAGTCGATGTCCTCGTTCGAGTAGTTGCCACAGGCCGCGAGGGTGACGGCGGCGGCGGCGGTGGAGGCGATGGCCAGCAACTGGGCGCGTTTCATGGCTGTCTCACAGGTCATGGGTCAGGGCCCCGGCCAGCTCCCAGTAACCGAGGGAGCGATTCTCGTCGACGTTGTAAAGCAGGTAGTGCACGCGCGAGCGTGCGGTGAGCGAAAAGCCCAGGCCCAGGCGGTAGCTCAGGCCGGCGACCAGGCCGGGTGAGAAGGTGTAAAGGTGCTGGGCGGGGATGCCGGCAGCGTCGCCCTCGAAGCGGCGCTGCAGGTAGAGGAAGGCGAAGCGGGCGCCCAGGTGGGGCACCAGGCGGCCGCCGGCCAGCGGCCACTCGGCCAGCAACGAGGTGCCGGCGTCGACCTCGGAGAACTGGTAGGCCAGCTGCACCCCGAGGGCGTCGCGGCTGAGGGTGGCGCGCGTGCTGCCGGCGGCCAGGTCCAGCGCCCAGACCCAGTCGCGGCGGAAGAAGTGGCGCAGCTGCAGCTCGGCGCTGACCAGGGCGGTGGGCGGGAACAGCGAGGCCCGGGTGGGGGCGTCGAAGAAGGACTGGAAGCCGGCGCCCACGCCCAGGCCGAAGCGCGAGCTGGCCAGGTCGGCGCGGGCGCCCTTGACCGGGTCGTCGGCGAAGGGGGCGTCGCGCAGGCTGGCCTCGTCCAGGGTGACGAGGCGGCCGCGGGGAACCTCGATCTGGCCCAGGCGGAGGCGATCAGGCAGGCGGCGCTTGACCTGGTAGCGGCCGGCGGAAAGCGCGATCACCCGATCGGCGCCGGCGGTCTTGAGCACCTCGGCGCTGACGACGCCGCGGCCAGCCTCGACCAGGTAATAGACGCCGGCGGGGGCGGCGGCGGGCAGGTACAGGCCCTCGCGCCGGTTGCCCAGCTCGGCCAGCACCAGGTTGCCGTTGCCCTTGAGGTCGTAGTCGAAGGTCGGGTGCTGGGCGCCGGCGGCGGTGTCGGCGGTCTCGGCCACCGTGCGGGCGTAGGCGTATTCGTAGGCCTCCGACAGGGTCACCCGCCGGTCGCCGCTGCGGTCGGCGCTGCCGCGCAGGCCGCTGGCCAGGTGGTGCGAGAAGTAGCTGCCGGCCAGGGCGTCCGACTCCTGCGAGTCCTCGTCGGCGCTGGAGGAGGTCAGCAGCACCAGGCCGCGCGCGTCCTGGGCGCCGTCGGCGAGGATCTCGAAGCCGGGTCCCCTGCGCGCGCCCTTGGTCCGGTTGACCACCCCCGAGCGGCAGGCGTCGAAGATGCCGATGCGCACGTCGGCGGGGCTGCGGGCGGACAGCCGCTGCTTGAGCGCCTCGAGGTCCAGCCGGGTCTCGCCCAGGCGCAGGGCGCCCTCCTTGGCGTGGCCGGAGTAATAGACGATCAGGCTGGTGCGCTGGCCCTGGCGGGCGGCGGCGGCGACGCGTTTTTCCAGGTCGTCCAGCGCGGCCAGGAAATCGGTGGCGGAGCGATCCAGCAGCAGGGCGGCGTCCTGCGGCTCCACGCCGCCCAGCTCGGTGAGCACGGTGTGGATCTTCTGCGCGTCGACGGTGGCGTACAGCAGCGGCCGGGTGTCGGCCCCGCCGGCGTTGTTGCCGGCCACCAGCGCGAACCGCCGCGCGGGTCCCTGCCCCTGCGCCTCCACCCGCCCGGGGGCGAGCAGCAGCAGCGCGAGGAAAAGGGGGCCCGGCTTCACGGCTTCTCGAACAGCCAGGTCGAGACCTCGGCCGAGCCCGAGGGCAGCGACGGACGGTCCATCCGGGCCAGCCCGGCCGGGCCGGCGCGGGTGAAGGCGGCGCGGGTGGCCGCCACGGCGTCGTCGACCCGGAAGGGGTCGCGCGCCAGGAACAGGTACAGTCGCTCGCGGCCGGCGCCGGTCAGCTCGACGCTGTCGGGAAGGTACACGGTGCCCGGTCCCGGCTGCACGGCGAGGCTGGTGGCGCCCTCGGGGTAAAGCGGCGTCACCTGACCGCGGTCGTCGATGGCCAGTGCGGCCAGGTGCCGCGGCTGCGCCACCCGGTAGCCCATCCGCAGGCGCTCGCCGGGGGCCAGACGGGCGGCGGCGCCGGGCAGGATCGAGCGCTGGCGGGCGCCACCCGCATCGGCGATGCGGATTGTCGCGCTGTCGCCCCGGTCGCCCTTGGTGCGGTTGGCGGACAGCGGACCGCCCTCGCCTCGCGCGATCAGCAGCAGGCCCGCCGCGGCGGCGGTCAGGCTGAAGGCGCCGGCCAGCCAGAAGCGGCGCGGGCGGGCCGCGGCGCGCGGGACCCGGACCGCGCGGTCGACTCCGCCGGCAAAACGAGCCAGCGGGATCTCGCGCTCGAACGCTCGCTGCTCGTCGTCCAGCGCGGCCAGGCGGGCGCGGCAGGAGCCACAATCGGCGGTGTGGCGGCCCACCGCCTCGGCCTCCGGCGCCGGCAGCTCGCCGACCCGGAAGCGGCGCAGGCGCAGCTCGCCGACGTGCGGGGCGCGGGGATCGCCGCCGGGGATCGAGGCGGGCGTCACGGCGCGGTCTCCTTCTGGCAGGCGGCGGCGAAAGCCAGCAGGCGCTTGCGCACCGTCGGCACCGACCGGCCCAGCAGCTGCGCCACCTCTTCCAGGGTCATCTCGTCGACGTAGTAATGGACGGCGGCGGACTGGGTCTCGAGGTCGAAGCGGGCGAGCAGGCGGCGGACCTGGTCGCGCATCTCGAACACGTGGGGGCCGCCGTGGCCCTCGCCGCGCTGGCGCTCCTGGGTGGCGAACCGTTCGCGCCAGCCGGCCTTCTCGCCGCGCAGGACGTTCAGGCAGTGGTGGGTGGCGATCTTGAACAGCCAGGTCAGCGGCGAGGACTCGGCCCGGAACCCCTCGTAGTGCTGGAAGGCCTTGGCGAAGACCTCCTGCATGGCGTCCTCGGCCTTGGCCCGATCCTTCAGCAGGTACACGCAGCGGCCGTACACGCTGCCGCCGTACTTCTCGTACAGCTCACGCAGGGGATCCTGCGGGAGGCGGCCACCTTTCAGAAGCGCGAGCTGCGGATGACGGGACATCGCCGTGTTGACGTGGAAAGCGCGAGACAGCAGGCAAGCGTGGGCCACCACCCATTAGACCGAGCGCCCCCCCTCCAACCGAAAAGCGAAAACGAAGGCAACAATACCCCCGTCGCCGCCGCGAACGTTGCCTTCCTGTGGCGCCCGGCATCATCGGGCGGGGCGCGTCCGGGGCGGGCGTCCCGATGCGTCGGGGGAGGGGCGGCCGATCTGGTGGTGGTGACGCAGAGATCACCATCGAGGACGAGGACGAGGACGAGGACGAGGACGAGGACGAGGACGAGGACGAGGACGAGGACGAGGACGAGGACGAGGACGATGCGGCGATGTCGCGAACGGCGCAGCAGATCGCGCCCCGCGATCACGCCTTGGGCT
>JBKPRZ010000312.1:0-7571 GCA_046734815.1 Myxococcota bacterium
GACATCGGCAGGATGCGCGGGCACATCGGCTAGACTGTCCGGTCCCATGCACGAGGAGCAGCACATCTCTGCCTTCCGCCAGGTGCCGCGGACGGGCGTCATCTACGTCACCACCGAGGCGATGAAGGTGGGCTTCCACCCGGGCGACCCGCAGTGGTGCAACCTGGGCCAGGGCCAGCCCGAGACCGGCGATCTCCCCGGCGCCCCCGCGCGCGTCCCCGAGATCACCATCGACCCCAACGACCTCGAGTACGCGCCGGTGCCGGGCATCTGGGAGCTGCGCGAGAGCATCGCCGCGCTCTACACCCGCCTCTACCGCCGCGGGCTGCCCTCGCAGTACACCGCCGAGAACGTCAGCGTCTCGGGCGGCGGGCGCGCCTCGCTCACCCGCGCCGCCGCCAGCCTGGGCAGCGTGAACCTGGGGCACTTCCTGCCCGACTACACCGCCTACGAGGAGCTGCTGGACATCTTCAAGGCCTTCGCCGCCATCCCGATCCTGCTGGAGGGTGAACGCGGCTACGGCTTCTCCGCCGAGGACCTGCGGCGCGAGGTGCAGGGCCGCGGCCTGGCGGCGGTGCTGCTGTCCAACCCATGCAACCCCACCGGCAAGCTGGTGCAGGGCGCGGACCTGCGCCGCTGGGTCGAGGTGGCGCGCGAGCTGGACTGCACCCTGCTGCTCGACGAGTTCTACTCGCACTTCGTCTGGACCGCCCCCACCGGCACCTTGCCGCTGGAGAGCGCCGCCCGCTACGTCGAGGACGTCGACCGCGATCCGGTGGTGATCTTCGACGGGCTGACCAAGAACTGGCGTTATCCCGGCTGGCGCGTGACCTGGACCGTGGCCCCGCGCTCGGTGATCGAGACCGTGTCCAGCGCCGGGTCGTTCCTGGACGGCGGCGGCAACCGCCCGCTGCAGCGGGCGGCCATCCCGCTGCTCGACGAGGCGCACGTGGTGGCCGAGGCGCGCGCGGTCCAGCAGACCTTCCGCGACAAACGCGACCTGATGCTGTCGCGGCTGGAACGGATCGGCGTGCGCTTCGACCGTCCGCCCGAGGGAACCTTCTATGTCTGGGGGAACCTGGCGGGCCTGCCGCCGCCGCTGAACGAGGGCATGGGCTTTTTCCGCGCGGCGCTCGAACAGCAGGTCATCACGGTGCCGGGCGAGTTCTTCGACGTGAACCCGGGCAAGCGGCGCGCCGGCAGCCGCTCGCGCTTCCGCTCGTACACGCGCTTCTCCTTCGGCCCGCCGCGCCCGGTGCTGGAACGTGCGCTGGATCGCCTCGAGACGCTGGTTGGCAACGCCAGTCGTTCGAGCGGCACGCGCGATATGGAGATGCCGAGGCGCGCTCCGTCGAAAGAGTGAGGGCAATTGTTCCCGACGCGGCGGTCAGGGCGGCGTTTTGCCGTTGACTTGACCGGCGGCCGGGACAGACAGATCAACCATGCTCGTGCAAGGGGGTCTGCGCGCGGGACTGGCTGTGGTTGCGTCTGGCGTGTGGCTGGCCTGCAGCCCGCCCGACAACGGCGCCTTCGGCTACGGCGGACGGATGGACGCTGCGCCGGCGGTGGCATCGCGGCCGCCCGACGCCGGCGCGATCATCGACGCGCCCCCGGACGCGCCGGTGCCGCGGCCGGCGCCGGGCAACGTGGCGGCGCCCTGGCGCGCCTACCTGGTCGGCAACCCGGAGGGCGGCGGCTCGGCGGATCTCGCGGACGGCGTCTTCTCGATCAAGGGATCGGGGCGCGATCTGTTCAACACCCTCGGCTTCACCCTGGTGGCGCAACCATTCGCCGGCGACGGCGAGATCGTGGCCCACGTCCGCGGGCTGGCGGGCGACGGTGTGAACCCGGGCGCCAAGGCGGGCGTGATCCTGCTGGGCGAGGAGGCGTTGACAAATCCCTCCGCGGCCTGGGCGGGCACCTTCGTCACGCCGGGCGCGGGCGCCGCCGGTCAGTGGCGCGACACCGGCGCCATGACCGCCACCAGCGAGAGCGGCGGCGTGGAGGTGCTGCCCGGCTGGGTCCGCCTGCGCAAGGTGGGGACCCAGGTGACGTTCTTCTATTCGCCCGACGGATCGCTGTGGATCGCGTTCGGCTCGGTCAGCCTGTCGGGCCTGGGTCCGTCACTGCTGCTGGGCCTGGCGGTGTCGGCCCACGATGACGCCGCCGGCGCTCAGCTGGTGACCGCCACCTTCGACAGGGTCAGCATCACCGGCTTTGCCCCGGGCGAGGCGCCCGACGCCGGCGCGCCCGCGCCCGCCGACGGCGGCATCGCCGGCAGCGACGGCCCCCTGCCCGGCGGACCGCTGCCGCGGCCCTGGACCTTCACCAACCTGGGCATGACCCTACCCGGAGCGGCCTCGCGCGACCGCGACACCTTCTACCTGACCGGCGGCGGCCGCGACATCTGGGCCCGCGCCGACAACGGCGCCTTCGTCTACCAGCGCATCGCCGGCGACGCCGAGATCCGCGCCGACCTGCTGGGGGTGCAGCCCAGCAACCAGCACGCGAAGGCCGGGCTGATGGTGCGCGCTTCGCTGGACACCGACGACGTGAACGCGATGTGGGCGGTCAAGCCGGTGGATCCGGGGCCGGGCCTGCGGCCGTTCGGGATCTCGTTCCAGTGGCGCCCGCTGCGCGGGGAGAACTCGAAGGCCCAGGACCAGCACTTCCTGTTCGCGCCGCAGACCATGCGTCTTTCCCGCAAGGGCTCGACCCTGGAGGCCTGGGTGCTGATCGCGCCCGACAGCTGGTGGCTGGTCGCGCGCCAGACCCTGGAGCTGCCCGACATCGTCTACGTCGGCCTGGCCGTCACCGCCCACGACCCGAACCTGGTGGCCACCGGCCTGTTCCGCAACGTGTCCCTCACCGGCCAGGCGCTGCCCCCGCTGCCCGACGCCGGCGCCGCCGACGCGGGCGCCGGCAACTAGACCCGAGCGCGAGCGAGCCGAAAAAAAGGCGGGGCCGCCGATCCGATCGGCGACCCCGCCGGGTCGTTGCGCGCTACGATCCCGCTCTAGCGGGTCGTCGACGAGCTGCTGGTGTTGGCGGTGTTCCGCTGCACGTTGTTCTGGGTGGCGCCGGGCTCGGGCTCACCGCGCACGGCCTGCTTGATCTTCTCGCCCGCCCGGCTGAGCGCCTCGCGGAAGCTGCCGGCCGGGGTCTGCTTGGTGCGGATCTGGTTGTGCACCTCGGTCACCCCGGCCAGGTCCTCGGCGATGTCCTCGATGCGCCGCTTGTCGCTGCGGTCCTCGACCAGACCGGTCAAGGTGACCTCGCCCGACGTCACCGTGATGTCCACCTCGCTGGCGTCCACGTCCGACCGCCAGATCGCCTCGCACAGCTCCTCGCGGATCTTCTCGTCGCTGCGCGTGTAGTTGCGCGGAGGACGTCCCATCCGCTGGCGCCAGCTCGAGCCCGATTGACCATAGCCCTGGCTGCGCTCGCCGTAGCCGCCGCCCGAGCCCATGCCGCCGTAGCCCTGGCTGTAGTTGCCCTGGCCGTAGCCGCCCGAGCCCTGGGTGCTGCCCCAGCCCTGGCCGTAGCTGCCGCCCGAGCCGCTCTGGCCGTAGTCGTAGCGCTCGCCGCTGCGGTAACCCTCGCCGCTGCGATAACCGCTCGACGCCCCGAAGCCGCTGCCGTAGCCGCCCTGGCCGTAGCTGCTCTGGCCGTAACCGCTCTGGCCGTAACCGCTCTGGCCCTGGCCGCCGCTCGACTGCCCGAAGCCGCGGTAGTCCTGAGACCCGCTCTCGCCGCTGCGATAGCCGCTCTGACCGGAGCCCTGCTGCCCCTCGTACGACCGGCTGCCGGAACCGCTGCGCCCGTAGTCCTGCGACGACCGCCCCCAATCGCGCCCGCCTTCGTTCCAGTTGCGCTCGTTCCGGTTGCTGCCCAGCCGCCATTCCTGCGTCCGCCGCTCCTCCTCGCGCTCCCGGTCCCAGCGGTCGCGGTCGCGGTACCGTTCCGGCCCGTAACCTTCCATGCCGTAGCCGCTCACCGAACGGCCCTGATCCTCACGGCCGAAACGACGCTGATCCTCGCGGTCCCGGTCCCAGCGGCTGCGGCTCTCGTCGCGGTCCTCGCTGCGCCAGTCCCGATCTTCCCAGTCGCGCCGATCCCGTCCGTAGTCCCGTTCTCCCATTGTTGGTGCCTCCTTCCGTCGAGCCAGCAAGGTGCGGCCAGGCGCCGCGCAACCAATCGGGAACGACCCACAAACCTGGCGGCAACTCGGCGTTCATCGCGCAGACTCACCGACCGCGCATGCTTTGCGGGGTCGGGTGGGCGCCGGTCTCACCCCGGGCCGGCATCCAGGCGATGCCTGGTGGGACCGATGTTGGAAGCTGGGGATGGACCGGACCGCCGCCGCCGATGCCGTGCCGCAGCCCGTGGTGGACGAGGACTCCGCCGTCGCCGCCCGCCGCTTCCGGCTTCAGATCGACGAGCTGCTGGCCATCTCGCGCGCGCTGTCCTCCGAGCGCGACATCCGCAAGCTGCTGGCGCTGATCCTGCAAAAAGCCCGCGAGATCACCGGCGCGGACGCGGGCAGCGTGTATGTCGTGGAGGATGAGGCCCAGTCGACCGGGCCGGGGCTGCGCGCCGGTGCCGGCCCGCGGACGTTGCACTTCATGCTGTCGCAGAACGACTCGCTGGCCATCGACTTCAAGGAGTTCCACCTGCCGGTGGACACCGGTTCGATCGTCGGCCAGGCGGTGCTGGGCAAGCGCCCGATCAACATCGCCGACCTGCGACGGCTGCAGCAGCCGGGCGAGAACCCGGGCGGCCTGCGCCACGACCGCAGCTTCGACCAGCGCACCGGCTACACCGCGCGCTCGATGTTGACCGTGCCGATGCTGTCGGCGCACGACGAGGTGATCGGGGTGGTGCAGCTGATCAACCGGCGCCACCCCGGCGCGCCGCTGCGGACCGCCGCCGACTTCGACGACAGCGTCCTGCCCTTCGACAGCCGCAGCGAGCAGCTGGCGCTGGCCCTGGCCTCGCAAGCGGGCATCTGCCTCGAGAACGCGATCCTGTACGACGAGATCCACAACCTGTTCGCCGGTTTCGTGGACGCCGCCGTCACCGCCATCGAGTCGCGCGACCCCACAACTTCGGGCCACTCGCGGCGGGTGGCCACCCTCAGCGTGGCGCTGGCCGAACGGGTGGACGGCCTGTCCAGCGGCCCGCTGCGCGACGTCCGCTTCTCGCGCGACGAGCTCAAGCAGATCGAATACGCCGGCGTGTTGCACGACTTCGGCAAGGTGGGCGTGCGCGAGAGCGTGCTGACCAAGGCCAAGAAGCTGCACCAGTCCCAGCGCGGGGCCATCGACCTGCGCTTCCGCTACATCCGCAAGAGCCTGCAGGCCGAGGCCGCCGAGCGCAAGCTGGCCCTGGCCATCTCCGCCGGCCCGCAGTTCCACCCCACGCCCGCAGACGGGCGCGGGGGCCCCGGGCCCGACCGCTTCGCCGAGATCGACCGCGAGATCGCCGCCCGGCTGCGGCAGCTGGACGAGATCGCGAAGCTCGTGGCGTCGGCCAACGAACCGGCGCTGCTGGCCGGCCCGGTCGCCGCGCAGCTGGCCGAGGTGGCGCTGCTGCAATACCAGGACGCCGACGGCCAGCCGCGCCCGTACCTGGAAGCGGAGGAGCTGGCGGCCCTGCGCATCGAGCGCGGCAGCCTGACCGACGGCGAGCGACAGGAGATCCAGAGCCACGTCACCCACACGCTGTCGTTCCTGCAGGCCATCCCCTGGAGCCGCACCCTGCGCGACGTCCCCCGGATCGCCGCCGGCCACCACGAATCGCTGGACGGGCGCGGCTACCCGCTGGGTCTCCGCGGCGACCAGATCCCGATCGAGTCGCGGATGATGACCATCGCCGACATCTTCGACGCCCTGACCGCCGCGGACCGCCCCTACAAGGCGGCCGTCCCGTTGCCGAAGGCCCTGGCCATCCTGGAATCGGAGGTCAAGGCCGGCCGCTGCGACGGCGAGCTGTTCAAGGTGTTCGTCGAGGGCGAGGTCTACCGCCGGGTGATGTGACTACCAGCCGATCGCCTTCAGCGCGGCCGGCCCCAGGCGTTCCTGCAGCTGCTGGAGGTACAGGCTCTTCGGGTTGACCGGCGTGCCCACCGCGTCCCAGTAGCCGTCGCCCATCTTGGCCGACTCGCAACCGATGGCCCAGTTGACCGCGCCGGGCGGGTTCTGCACCAGGATCATCGGCGCCTTCGCGTTCCAGATCACGATGCTGGCCCCCGCCCAGCCGTGCCCGGTGCCCGAGTTGCCGCGGTTGCGGATCCGGATCGACCGGTCGCTGACGATGCCGTCGTACAGCCCGCCGGCCGACCAGCGGTGGTGCGGGCCGATGTCGTCGTGGGCGCTCTTGGCGGTGCCGGCCAGAAAGACGTTCGGGCCGGGCACGTTCGAGCCCTGCACGAAGTCGTGGCGCCCGTCGGTGGCGGTGCAGCGCTGGAACAGGACCATCTGGCTGTCGTCGACGTTCCAGGTGTAGCGGCGCCCGCCGGTGATCTGCGAGATCGGATCGAAGCTGGTCGAGTCCTGCACCGTCACCCACTTCGAGTTGCCCAGCACCGTCACCGCCGCGTACCCGTAGTGGACCGCGGTGATGTCGCGGACCCAGGCATTGAGCGCGTTGCGGATCTCGACGAAGTTCCAGCCGTGCATCTCGTCGTCCGGGGCCACGAACTCGCTGTCACCGCGCATGTTCTCGACGCCCACCTGCGAGATGCGCCCGGGGTGGGTGTATTTGTAGACCGACCCGCCGCCGAACTCCTTCTCCAGCGCGTTGACGATGGGGGCGTCGACGGTGATCTGGTTGCCCTCGATGGCGGTGATCACCCGGTCGAAGCGCAGGTCCTTGGACCCGGGGGTCCACGGGTTGTCCAGGCAGGTGCTGCCGTTGACGTCGCCCTTGTCGTAGGGCGTGTCCACGCTGGTGCACGAGTCCATCCCGACGTAGTCGATCCACTCCTGGGTCGAGGGCCGGAGCACGATCACGGTGTCGCCGACCGCGAACCCGGAGGCGTCGGCCACGTGAAAGCGGCGCGCGCCGACCGGCAGGTAGTCGTCGGTGACCGCCTGCCGGCTCCCCGCGACCTCCTGGAAGCCGCCGGTGCCGCGCAGCTGGACCAGCGAGCGCTGGACCGCCCCGGTGGCCAGCAACACGGTCCCGTCGGCGCCCTGTCCCTCGCCGCGCAGGACGATCCCGCTGGCGTTGATGGTGATCTTGTCCGCGATCCGGTACAGGCCCTTGGTCAGCAGCAGCGCCCCGCGGATGCCCTGGGCGTCGGCCGGGCGGGCGGCCAGCTCGTCCAGCGCGGCCTGGATGCGCGGTCCGTCGTCGCCCATCTCCACGGGCGACAGCATCTGCACGGTGGGAACGCTGGGCAGGGCCACGCCGCCGCCGCCGTAGCCGGCGTTCGAGAAGTCGGGCACCTGGTTGCCGCGCTCGTCCTTGCGGTAGACCAGCTTGCCGTCGGGGCCGGGGTACACCCAGGCGCTGTACGGCCCGCCCGCCGAGGGCGGCGGCGGCAGCGGCTCGGACGGGGGCGGCAG
>JBKPRZ010000313.1:0-4156 GCA_046734815.1 Myxococcota bacterium
GTGTTACGTTGCGGAACCAGCCTCGAGGCCCCCGCGGACGCGCGGCGATCCGAGCCACATCACCGGCACCGACCCGAGCAGAGTGTCCTCTACCAGACCGTGCAAGACCATTGGCGCAGCTTCGTCGAGCAGCTCGAGTCCGAGCGGGCCGGACCCGGCGGTCTACCTGCCTTTGTCAGCGAGGAGGTCGAAGCGTTCCTTCGCTGCGGGATCTTGGCCCACGGCTTTCTTGTCGCCAAGTGCCGTGAGTGGGGGTGGAGCCGGGTAGTCGCCTTCTCGTGCCAACGCCGTGGTTTCTGTCCGAGCTGCATCGGCCGGCGCATGTGCGACTTTGCCGCCCGCCTGGTGACCAACGTGTTGCCCGATGTTCCGGTCCGACAATGGGTGCTCACCGTACCGCACCGGCTTCGCGCCAAACTGGCGGTCGATCCCGAATTGACGACGTTGGTGCTGCGTGAGTTCATCGCGTCGGTTTCGACCTGGCTCCGTCGTCAGGCACGGCAGCTCGGCATCCGGGGTCCACTGAAATCCGGTGCGGTTACGGTGATCCAGCGCTTCAACTCGGCCCTCGACGCAGCTCCTCACTTCCACACCCTGTTCATGGATGGCGTCTATTCGTTCTCTGGACGCAGCAAGCCCGTGTTCCATCCCGTCCGGTCGCCACGAGACCATGAGATCGCCCAGATCGCCGCGGCGGTCTTCCGCCGCGTGGAACGAAAGCTGGCGAGATCGCAACAGACTGCTTCCCGGAGCAAGCTGGTTCCGGTCGCTCCACTGTTGGTCGCCCTGACCGACGCATCAGCCCAGGGTGTCGTCGCGACCGGACCACGACGGGGGTGCCGTGTGGTCCGCGTGCGCGGCGTGTCCGCGGACATAGACGCCCTCCTGATGGGAAGGCTGTGCGCGCAGGTCGAGGGCTACAACCTTCAAGCGGCGACCCGGATCGCGGCCAACGAGAGATGGGCTGGAGCGAATGGCTCGCTATCTGGCCCGGCCTCCCGTCGCGACCGATCGCCTGACCCGGCTGCAAGACGGTCGTCTGGAACTCCGACTCAAGCGGCCGTGGCGCGACGGAACCGTCGCCTTCCGTTACACAGCCCACGAGTTGCGCGAGCGCCTGGTCGCATTGGTGCCCCGGCCAAGGCGGCACCTGACCCGCTACCATGGGGTCCTTGCTCCCGCCTTTGCCGGCAGGTCCGAAATCGTCCCGCCGCTGTCCGGCGGGCGCCCGCCACCTGACCGCCCGACCGACCCCGCTGGCGCGCAGCCGCCCGACCGACCCGGTCGATGGCCGTGGGCCTCCCTCATCTGGCGGGTCTTCTTCAAGGACGTCCTCCTGTGCGCTCGCTGCTGCGGGCGCATGGCCATCGTGGCCGCGGTGACTGCGCCAGAAAGTGTTACCCGCATTCTCGAACATCTGGGTCTGCCGGTAGACGCGCCAACTTTCCATGCTGCTCGTCCGCCGCCGCCGCAGCCCGAGCTTGCCTTCGACGTTGCTCCAGCGTTCGAGCCCGACCCGCCCCCTCCGGAAGATTAGGGTGCCTGACTCCCTCACCGCGGCATGACCCCGAGAGGGTGGCCAAGCCGAGGTAGGGCTGACGTCTGACCCGTGCAGCGGGATCCTTGTTCTCCCCGCCCCGAGGGGCTGGGTGCGGGCGGCGGCCCTGAAGCGAGTTGACAGAAGGCACGTATAGCGGCCACCGCTGATGCGATGCGGAAACAGGGCTTGAACTCACTGCCCGCCGACTAGCAGGCATTTCTGGCGAACCGCATGGCTACATCGAACTCCCCCGGCCGTGACCGTCACTTGTACAAGACGTCCGACAGCAGCTTGCCGTCCTCCGAGAACCGCAGGTCGCGCATTTCCTCGCCCACGCAGACGTGCACGTTGTACCAGCGCTTGGCTTCGCGGTGGCGCAGGCGGCCGGTCGGCTTGCCGTCGACCAGATCGCGGAAGACGAGCTCGGCCTGATTGTTCATGGTCGCCCAGTCGATCTTGCCTTCGGGGTAGGCGGCGGCAATTGCGCTGGCGATGGGAGCGGGCAGGTCGGACGGCGTGAGGTGGAGCTGGTGCTCCAGGAAGGTGCCGTCTTCGGCGATATCGAACTCCTCGCCGACGCCGTTGACCTTGAACCTCACCTTGTACGTCCGATAGCCCTTGCGGAGCTTGGGTTCGATCCGCAGCTCGTCGGGCGTGCGCCCCGCCAGCATGCGGGCCATGGTTGTCTCCGCCGCCGCCGGCAGCTGGTGGCGCCAGATCATCGGCGCGCAGGGTTCCTCGCCGGGTGGGCAGGGCGGCGAGGGATCGGCGTTGATCAGCGCCGGGACGACCGTGCCTACCAGCTGGTTCAACCGCGGATCGTCGGGACGGCCGGCCGCCGGCGACCGGCCCTGTTCCTGAGCCCGTGCGGTGGCGGGGGGATCGGACACCCGGCTGCCCACGGGACGGCGCTGGCCCGGCCAGGCGATCAGCATCCCGGCCACCAGCACGGGCACCAGCGCCAGGCCTGCCACCCGCGCGGCCATCGCCCCGAATGAGAACCCCGCGCCCCCGCGCGGCTGCGCACCACCCGCAGCCTGTGGCGCAGCCGAGCCCGCCGGCGCCGCCAGCGGCGGTACCAGGACGGCGGCCTTCCAGGTCTCGCGGTCACCGCCGTGGGCGGCGTCCAGTTGCTCGCGCACGCGCCGCAGGCCCTCGTTCAGCCGCCAGCGCACCGTCCCCGCCGGGATCCCCAAACTCGCGGCCATCTCCGCGGACGTGCGGCCCTCGTAGAAATGAAGCAGCAGCGTGGTCCGGTAAGGCTCGTCCAGGTCACGCACCATCGCCCCGACCATCCGCTGCAGCTCCAGGCGTGCCAGCATGGTGTCGGTCGAGGCGACCTCCTGTTCATCCTGTAACTCCGCCGCGCCGACCTCGCGGCTCCGGCGGCGGGTGCCCTCCCGCCACAGCCTGTGCCGCGCATTGTGCAGGACCCGGCTCAACCAGGGGCGCATGGATTCTCGCGCCTCGGGCGTGGCCCGCAGCGCCGCCAGCCAGGTCTCCTGGACCATGTCGTCGGCATCGCTACGGTCGTGGGCCAGGCACAGCGCCAGGCGCTGCAGCCACTTGCCCTCGGCCATGACTTCCTTGATCGCGTCTTGATTCGAGCTGGTCATCTCGAACCATCCAGCCCGCCGGGGCGCGAGTGTTGGTGACGGGACGTCTTTTTGCCCCGGTGCGCCGCAGCAGGGGACGATGCTACCCGCTACCGGAGCTTGTCCTCCAGCAGTTTGCCGTCCTCCGAGAGCTTCAGGTCGTGGACGTGCTCCCCGATGCGGACCCGCACGCCGTACCAGCGGTTGGCGGCTCGGTGTTGCAGGGGGCCGCGGGGCTGCCCGTCGACCAGCTCGTAAAAGCTCACGTCGCCCTCGTTGTTCATGGTCGCCCGGACGATCGTGCCTTCGGGATGGGCGGCGATCGCCGCGGTGGGGATGGGCGTGGGCAGGTCGGACGGCGTGAGCTCGATCTGGTGCTCGATGAAGGTGCCGTCGGCGGCGATGTCGAGCTCCTCGTCGACGTCGTTGACCTCGAACCTCATCTTGTAGGTCATGTGCCGCCCCGAGGGGCTGGGTGCGGGCGGCGGCCCTGAAGCGAGTTGACAGAAGGCACGATTATCGGACAGTTCGTGACGCGAACAAAAAACGAACCTTGTACTCACTGCCCCCCCGTGCACGGAGAGCCGCCGGGCGCGCACGGTGACCCTGTCACTGTCGGAGACGGTGCTTTCCGTTTGCACCTGGTTTGCACGTCGACCCGGAATCCACCGGTTCCACCCGGCACCAAACACCACGAGCCAGGGCGAGCAAGATCCCTCCAACCACCCGGAGTCACTCGGAAAACATGGCGAAGGCCGCGCCGCACTTCGGTTTCTCCAAGCACCCCCGGAGCAGGTTCGAATCCTGTCGCCGACCCGCGCTGGGTGGTCACGATGCTGGAGTGGTGGGTCAGTTCCCCTCGGCGGGGATGCGGGGGCAGACGGAAGTCCAGGACGGGTGGATATCGGGGTTGTATTCCTCGCCGTGGGGATTGCAGGCGCGCACGTGCACGATCCGACCGTCCGAGACCGAGCGGAACTGCGGCGACGTGCGCCGGTCGTTCGGGCTGCGGAAAAGGTCG
>JBKPRZ010000314.1:0-10128 GCA_046734815.1 Myxococcota bacterium
CGCCAGCACCCCCGACAGCGGCCAGCCCCAGGCCCGCCGCCGGTCCAGCCACCCGGTCAGCCGCGCCAGCACGCTCGGCGCGGCGGGCGGTCCGGCCTGCGCCAGCCCCATGTGCAGGCGGGCGGCGAAGTCCGCGGAGTCCGGC
This sequence comes from Myxococcota bacterium, assembly GCA_046734815.1. Lineage (GTDB taxonomy): Bacteria > Myxococcota_A > Polyangia > Fen-1088 > Fen-1088 > CAVYGB01. The sequence goes on from JBKPRZ010000314.1 coordinate 146, forward strand.
GGATCGACGCGCAGGCCCCCCAGGCGCGTCAGCAGATCGTCGGGCTCCCGGCCACCATCGCTCATCGCGGCTCCTCCCGGGATAAGACGAGAGCGGAGGCGTCCGGGTTCCCGGTTCGTGGCTCCAGCACACCGAGCGCTCGACGCAGCTGGTCGCGCCCGCGCTTCAGCCGGGATTTCACCGTTCCCAGGGGCACCTTCTCGATGGCGGCGATCTCCTCGTAAGACAGGCCCTCGACGTCGAACAGCACCACCGCCGTGCGGAACTCCGCAGAGATGCCGGCGATGGCCGTCCACAGGCGCTGCCGTTCCTGCGCGCGTGACATCAGCTCGTCGGGCGGGGCGGCCTGACCCTCGTCCGGCGCTGCCGCCCCGGGCTCCAGCGCTTCCTCTCGCGCGCGGTCGCGCCCGGCCCGACTCTTCCGCACATCCAGAAAGGCGTTGCGCACGACCGCGTACAGCCAGGTGGAGAACGCCGCCTCCAGGCGGTAGCTGCCGATCGAACGATAGACCTTGATCAGCGCCTCCTGGGCCAGGTCGTCGGCGTCAGCGTCGCTGGGGGCGAAGGCGCGGGCGAACCGGCGCACCTTCGCCACATGTGTGGCGATCAGGCGCTCGAAGGCCCGCACATCGCCCTGCTGCGCCCGACGTACATCCTCGTCGCTGTCGCTCATCGCCTCGTCGACAGACACCGCAGACGACATCGGCGGGAAAATGGGGGACAAAAGCCCCGCCGCGCGCGGTCCGGGAACAAGGCCCGGCCCGACCTCGTCTGACCACCTGAAGCCGGCAATCACGAAGACGAGAACACTTCGCAAAAGGAAACTCACATGAAGACGATCAAAGCTGCCACCCTGGCTCTGGCCCTTCTGCTCCCCGGTGTGGTCTCCGCCGACCCCGCCCACCCGGCCGAACGCGCCGCCGACCGCGCCGAGATCAAGGCCGACCACGCCGAGGTCCGCGCCGACCGCAAGGAGATCCGCGGTGACCGCCAGGAGCTGCGCCAGGATCGACGCGAGCTGCGCCAGGACCTGCGCGCCGGCAACAAGGAAGAGGCCAAGCAGGATCTGAAGGAGCTGCGCAAGGACCGGCGCGAGCTGCGCCAGGACGTGCGCGAGCGCCGCGGTGACCGCCGTGAGCTGCGCCAGGACCGCCGCGACCTGCGCCAGGACCGGCGCGACGCTCGCCGCGACCGCCGCGACGGCAAGTGATCGATCCCGGGCGCGGTCCGGCGGGTCGTCGATCAGGGCCCTTTCGGACCGCAGGCCTGCTTCAGGGTTGACCGCCGCTGACGTCCGCCGTCCCCGGACCCATCGTAGACAGCGGAGGGGGACGGGGGGATGGCGGCGAGCGAGAGCGCAACGAATGGGGTCAGGGGGCGTCTGGCGGTGTGGGGTGGCACGGTGGCCGGGTTGGTGGGCGCTCTCGCTTTCGCCGCCTTTTCGGTGAGCGCCGACCTGATCCGCGGGCGCGACCCGTGGGTCCCGCTGAAGCTGGCCGCCTATCCGCTGCTGGGCGAGACGGTCATGAGTCCGGGCCTGGATCCGGGACCGGTGCTGCACGGAAGTCTCATCCACCTCGGGATCTGCATCGCCTGGGGCGTCCTGTTCGGGCTGGCGGCCTACGGCATGACCCGGCCGGCGACGGTCTGGTTCGGGCTCACCTGGGGCCTGCTGGTCTGGATGGCGATGTTCTTCCTGGTGTTGCCCCTGGCGGGCGCGGGCGTGACCCAGCGGGGTGTGCCGCTGCTGCTGACCATCGGCCAGCACCTGGCGTTCGGGTTGTCCCTGGGGGTGGCCTTCCTTCTCCACCAGCGGCCCATCCGGCGGCGGCCGGTCTGGGAGAAGCCGGTGGCGTTCAGCGGCTCGCTGGTGCAGGCGCCGGGCGGCTGAGCGGGCGCGCGCGCAGGCCGCTCCCGGATTTCGCGGGCGACCTTATACTGTCGTCGTGCCACGCAAAGGAAAGCCCAGTGGGACCCCCCGCCGCCGCAAGGGCGTCAAGCTCAAACCGACCGAGCTGGGCCCGCAGGCTCTGGCGCTCGAGGACCCGCCCGAATCGGTGCGCCAGCTGGCCGCCAGCGTGACCTCCGACGGCGGCTCGGTGCTGGCGATGTACCGCGAGCCGCTCGGCGGACACGCGCTGTTGCTGGTGGCGCTGCCGATCGAGGAGGTGGTCCCCACCCCGTTCCAGCGGGACATCTCCGACGCCCACGTCCGCCGCCTGACCCAGGCGATGGACAAGACCAAGCGCTTCCTCGACCCGGTCATCGCCGTGCGCGAGGAGCGCGCCGGCGACGGCGACGATGGCCAGTCCGCCGCCAAGTACTGGGTGCCCAACGGCTACCACCGGCTGACCGCCCTGAAGGAGCTGGGGGCCAAGACCCTGCTGGCGCTGCTGGTCCCCGAGACCGAGGTGGCCTATCAGATCCTGGCGCTGAACATCGAGAAGGCCCACAACCTGCGGGAAAAGGCGCTGGGGGTGGTGCGCATGTACCGCGACCTGGTCGGCGCCGGCGTGAAGAGCGCCGAGGAGGACCGGGCGCTCGAGTTCGAGGAGCCGGCGCTGGCCACCCTCGGTTTCGCCTACGAGAAGCGTCCCCGGCTGTCGGGCGGGGCCTACCACCCGATCCTCCGGAAGGCGGACGTCTGGCTGGACGGCACCCTGACCGCGGCGATGCCCGAACGGGAAGCGCGGGCCGACACGCTGCTGGCTCTCGACGACGCCGTCAACGAGGTGGTGGCCCGGTTGAAGGAGAAGGGGTTCCAGAGCCCGTACCTCCGCAACTTCGTCGTCTCGCGGATAAACCCGCTGCGCTTCATGAAGGGCAAGGCCCCGCCGGTCGACGAGCTGCTGGCCGGCATGACCAAGCGGGCCCGGGGCATGGACGTCGACCGCATCAAGCCGGCGGACGTCGCCCGCAGCGGTGGACCGCCGGAAGCCGCGGATTGACCGCCCGCGCGCCGGGGCTGGCCCTCGACGGGATCCGCCTTGTCAGCTGGGACGTCGACGGGACCCTGTACCGCCCGCTGGCCGCGCGGCTGGCCATCGCCCGGCGCTTCGCCTTCGCCTGGCTGACCGGTGACGGCCCCCGTCTGCTGCGTGGGATGCGCGCCTTCCAGCGCGCCCGCGCGAGGCTGTCCGCCCAGCGCGGCGGCAAGGGCGCGTCCGAGCCGCCGGCGCCGGATCCGCTGCGCCAGTCGTTCGAGCGCGAGCTGCTGTTTCCCGCCCTGGCGGCGATCGGACCGCGTGCCGGCATCCGCGAGCTGCTGGCGGCGCTGGGCGCGCGCGGCCTGATCCAGGTCGCCTTCTCGGATTACCCCTGCGAAGAGAAGATCCGGGCGCTGGGGCTGGCCGCTCACTTCGCCGGTTTCTACGCGGGGGAGACGCTGGCTGCCCCCAAGCCCCATCCCGCCGCCCTGGCGCGCATCGCCGCGGACTTCTCGCTCACCGCCACCCAGATGCTCCACATCGGCGACCGCCTGGTCACCGACGGCGCGGCGGCGGCGGCGTTCGGTTGCCGGGCCCTGATCTTCGGGCGGGACTTCGCCGACTTCAGGCGGCTGGCACAGCTGGCGGCGAATCCTCCCAGCGGGTCCGGTAAAGGGGCAAGAACTTGAACTGCGCCTCCCAGCTGTCGCGGTGGCGCGCGCCGCCGACCGCGCGGGCAAACCCCTCCGGGTCCAGCGCCGCCGGCCGCAGCGGCGCCAGCCGCGCGCTGGCCACCTTGCTCCGGTATTCGTCGTTCTGCTCCTCGAGCGCCGTCTGGCAGCGCCGGGCCAGGCGCTCCAGCTGATCGGGCGCGATCGCCGCTCCGCCGACCACCACCAGCCGGTAGTGGGGGACCGGCTCGCCCGCGGGCCAGGACGGCACCAGGGCCAGGTGGGTGTCGGCCGGCACCGCGACCTCCGCGCGCGCTCTCTCGAACGCGGCGGCGGCCTGCTGTCCGGTCAGCTTCTCGCCGGTGAACGAATGTTCCAGCGCGCGGCGCCGGACGAACGCCAGGTCCGGCAACCCGTGGACCAGGCGGCGGCACAGGAAGACGTCGCCGGTCTGGTAGCGGCGCAACCCGTACAGATCGCTGACCACCATCGTGTAAAGACGCCCCGGCTCGAGCGCCCAGGCGGGCAGCAGCTGCCGGGCCTCGTCGGTCGCCCGCTCGTCGCCCAGCGGCAGGAACTCGTACAGCACGCCCGGCCCCAGCGGCAGGAAGGCCGGATCGGCGCCGGCATGGACGTGCGGCACCGTCTCGATGGTCTCGGTGGACATCGAATACATCGGGATCCGGCGGTAGCGGCCGTCGGGCAGGTGCCCGCGCAGCCGCTCGAGGAAGGGCGCCACGTAGCCGCCGGTCCAGGTGAGGTAGGCCTCCAGGCCGGGCGCCCACCTCCACACCGGCGGCGGAACCGGGCTGGCCGCGACCTCGTCCAGCCGGCGCGACCATCCCCGCGCGGCCAGCCGGCGGACCAGTGGGCCCAGGTCGGCGGGGAGCGACTCCGGCGCGCTCCGGAAGCGGCGGACCAGCGCGGTGGCGCCCGGCCAGTCGGCGACCACGTCGTCCAGGAACGTCGACAGGGTGGACGGGTTGGTGGCGTAGAGGACCCCGGGGTTGGACAGCGCGATCAGGAACAGGCGCACCGCCGTGGCACCGTGCTCGCGGACCAGCTGGCGCACGGCCGGGTGCGCCTGGACCCGGTAGGGCGCCTGCAGCAGCGCCAGGGCCGATGGCTGCCCGCGCTCGGACAGCAGCTGCGCGGTCAACGAGCCGTCGTCGCTGAGGGCAGAGAGCACGAACAGGGTCCGCCGCCGCAGCCCGAACGCCCGGCACAGGCGGGCGAACGCGCCCGCGAACACCCATTTCGTTATCCGCAGCCGCGCCGGCGTGTACAGCAGGCGCTTGGGCGCCGACGAGGAACCCGATGTCAGCGCGAACCGCGCCGCCGGCCCCAGCGCGGCGGCTCGCTCCGCCACCAGCCGTTCCAGCTCGGGCCCGTACCCCAGCACCGGCGTGTCGTCCGTGATCCCGAAGCGCCGCCGCAAGCGGCGGTGGCGGCGGCGGTAACCGGCGATGGCCACACGTGCACCGAGCGAGAGCGACCAGCCGAGCGCGCCGATGAACCGGGCGATCAGCCAGCGGACGGCGTCGTTCAGCGCGCCCCTCATGCCGCCCGCCGGTGCGCCTCCCGCCGCAGCTGATCCAGCCGGTCGCAGGTCAGAGCGCCGATCCGGACCACCTCCTCGCGCGACAGCAGCGCGGGGTCGTAGGTGAAGGTGCAGAAGGTGGTGCCGCCGCAGCTGACGCACGAGAGCCCCAGCGGGTGCCGGCGGTCGAGCATCTGCACCCCCTCGATGCGGTCCACCAGCGCCGGTGTGCCCTCCACCGGCGTGGTGGTGAGATGGGTGAACACCGCGCTGCCCATGTCCAGCCCAGGGCGCCGCAGGTGCCAGCGCACCAGCGGTCGGGCCAGGCCCGGCATGTGGGTCAGCAGCGACAGATCCGGCGGCGACCACTCGCCTTCGCGCAGGGCCGCCGCCAGCTCCCGGCGCAGGATCGCGCAGGTCTCGGGCAGCGGGGTGGACGCGTCGAAGCGGGCGTGCAGCCGGACCCGGCTGGTGCCGTTGCCGAAGCCGCGGGTCGCTTCGCGCCGGATGTTCACGGGCATCCAGAGGCCCAGCGGTGACTCCCCGACTGCGGGTCCGCGCTGTTCCTCGTCCCAGGCCGTCAGGGCTCCCAGGAAGCTGGCCGCCAGCGCCTCGGTCTCGGAGATCTCGCCCTGCGGGCCCGGCCAGCTGGGCGCGGACATGGTCAACCACCGGCGCCGCCGCCCCGGCTGGCCCGCGCGCGTCCACAGGGACCGGGACGGCCCGGGCGGCGACAGGCGGTTCCGTCGCCGCGGCGCCGGGTGCCGGCGGAGCCTCGGCGGCAGGACCGGTTGCAGCGCCAGCACGGGGTCCTGCCGCCCGGTCGCGACCATCAGCTGATGAGCGAGCCACAGCTGCGCCCCGACTCCATCGCAGGCGGCGTGGTGAAAGCGGGTCACCAGCTTCTGTCCGGCGCCCGGGCGCTCGGCGATCACCAGCTGCGCGATCGGTGGCATGCGGTCCAGGTCCAGCGGCGCGTCCAGCCAGGCGTCCAGATCCGGCTCCGGTCCCGACGCCGCCGCCACCACCTGCTGCCCGCTGGCCGCGGCCCACCGCCAGCGGTTCCCGCGCAGGACCGAGCCCGAGACCGGAAACTGCTTCATCGCGCTCTCCGCGCCCGCGCGCAGCCCCTCGATGGCCAGCCCCTGCGGGAGGTGACAGACGAAGGCGAAGTCCAGCGGCCGCTCCCGGTCGTCGGCCGCCCGACAGACCAGGTCCAGCAGGGACAGCCGGGCGATCTCCGGGTGGGGGTCGGTCGCGGGGGTCATGAGGCCTGCACGTTGCGGCTCGGCAGCCAGCGTCCGCGCCGCCGCGGGGCCGGCTGGACGTGATCGCGCAGCTCGATCCAGGTCAACTGCGGGTGCAGATGATGAACCCGGTGCAGCGACAGCCCCGCCGAGAACCAGTACATGAATCGCCCGTAATAGTCGTGCGAGCGCGTCTCCGGGCGCCCGAGGGACCACCCCTCGTGGGTCTTGATCGCGAACGGGTACCACAGCAGCAGCGAGACCAGGACCAGCGCCGGCACCATCCCCAGCAGGTACCGCGCGGGACCGACCAGCCAGGCCAGCGGCAGGTGCACGGCCGCGACCAGCGCGTATTCGACCAGCAGCTCGCGCGCGTGCGGGCGGCCGGTCCGGCCGTGGCGTCGCAGCCAGAGGAACCACTGGTGCGGCATGGCCAGCGCACGGAAGGGTACCTCCCACAGCGAGCGCGGCCGCGCGAAGTGGTCGGGGTCGCGTTCGGGGTCGTTGGTGAAGGCGTGGTGCAGCGGGTGCGTCTTGCGGAAACTCGCGTACGGCACCATCACCGGCAGCAGGGCCAGCCGGCCCCACCAGATGTTCACGGCGGCGCCCCGGCCCAGGTGTCCGTGGCTGGCCTCGTGAGCCATGACCGTGCCCAAAAACATCAGGTAGGTGCGAATTGCCACATCCAGCAGCCACAGGATCGGGTGGGTGGGAACGAGCAGCAAGCTGGCCAGCGCCGCGGGTGTCAGCAGCAGGATCATCAGCCGCGAGAGGCGGGCACTACGCAGCTGGGCAGGACGGACGGGGGTCATGCTTCCATCTCTCGCAATCCAGGTGCCAGCGCCGCCGCGGGTCGACGCGCCGACGGTGTGCCTGTCGGACGACAGTCCCTGGTTGCGGGCGTCGACATTCCGACACCCGGCGGCCGGGGTCATTCGAACAGGATGTTGGACATGGCTGCGGTCAAGAGGGGCACCAGCAGCACGTTGGCCGCCGTGTGAATGCGGGCCGCCGTGGCGAAGCGCTCGGGATTGTTCGACTGAGACGTGAACATGACCAGACCGGTGACCGCCGAGGTGGCGAACGCCGCCCCGTGGGCCAGCGCCAGCCACCGGTGGGCCTGGTGGGCCACGCGCGGGTGCTCGGCGCTCGGCGGGTTGCGCAGCAGCAGGTTGTACAGCGCCAGGGTCGCGGCCCCCGAATAGGCCACGATGCCGGTGGTGACCAGCACGCGATCGATCGTGCGCCAGGGCTGCACGCGCTGGCCGCCGTCCGGGCAGCAGGCGGCCGGGTCCATCAGCCTGCCCAGGTTGCCCGAGGCCGCGCCGATGACCAGCGCACCGGCGAACGAGCCCAGCGCCAGCCCGCCCAGGGTCCGGTGCACATCGAACAGCCCGATCCCGCCGCCGCTGGACGGCTGCGCCGAGGCGGGTGGGGCTGCGGCAATCGCCAGCGCCGCGACCAGCGCGCCGGCTCCCACTCTGGAAAGATGCGACATGCGCAGGAGTCTAGGCCGGAAGACGGCGCGTGATCCCAGCAACTCTCCGGGGTGGGCGACGATACCCATCCGTGTCGGACAATCGTGAAGTCACCCGCGCCGGAACCCTGCAGGCACCTGCCCAGCACGCACCCACCTGCCGGTGCCTGAAGCGCCGGACCGAGCAGTCAGGCGAGGTCCACTCCGACCCGATCGCGCACGTGGAGCCGAGCGCGCTCGCTCCCGCGACGCCGCTGACCGGCTTCATCCCGCGCCCGAACTACACCCCGCCCAAGGTGATCGTCTCGCAGCTGCTGGCCGGGGCCTCGGTCGAGGTGATGGTGTTCGAGAATCCGCCCTTCGAAGTCCTGTCCCGGCGCGATCTGCCGGCCGGCGGCGCGACGATCGATCTGCACGCCATGGAGGACTTCGGCTTCGGCGACTGAGGCCGCGGTCAGCGCAGCTGCTCGATCATCCAGGGCACGCGGGCGGCGAACCAGTCCTTCATCAGCTTGATCTCGTTCGCGTGGGCCCCGCCGGTGGGAGCGTATTCGGGCCACCTGGCGAAGTGGCGGCCCTGCGCATCCTTGACCTCGCTGGCGAAGAAGTCGATCAGGGCGTTCAGGTTGGTGAGCGAAAAGGCGCCACCCAGAAGCTCGGTCCAGCGCCGGTTGTAGGCATCCTTGAACAGGGGGTCGGCGAACAGGCGTCCCCAGTAGCCGTAACGGAGGGGATGGGTGCCATCGACCCGGGCCCACTCGCGCGGCTCGGCGGCGCGGTTGCCGAAGTCGTCGTCGTACGGCGTGCCGGCCGATCGGTCGAAGTCCCAGATCGGTCCCGCCGCCAGCAGCCCGTTGCGATCCTTGTAGTAGTACTCGGAAAACCTCAGACCATCGACGTTCTTGAACAGGGCGTTGAGGAGGTTGTGATCGATGAAGGAGGGCACGTCGATGTAGTCGGAGTAGCGCTTGCCGCTGGCGCCGACGAAGCTGGGAGCCCGGACCGCTTCGAAAAAGCCCTCCAGGTACTTCAGCAGATAACCGCTGAACGCCATCTGGGAGTCGGGAGAGAGGGTGTCCCAGTCGGGGTCCACGATCTGGAACAGCGTCTGGCCCGCGATGAAGTGAGGCGCTTCGTGGTCGGTGCGCAGCACGTAGCCACCGGTGATGGCGGGCTCGCTGCGGGCCGCGCGATCCACGTCGGCGATCCGGATGCGGTTCTTGCTGATCTTGATCTTCTCGGTCAGCGTGAAGACGCCCTTGTACGCGGTCTGAGCGAGCGCGCCGGTCTTGCCGGTCTCCACCGTGAACACCTCGACCGGGCGTACGCGGGGCGCGTATCGCCCGATCTGGTTGCTGAGGGTGAAGGCCAGGGCGGTGCGGATCAGGCTGCGGTCGGCGCGTGCGGGCGCGATAAGGTTCCAGTCCGAATCGGAGGGCAGGCCGGCCACGGTGCGGTCGTCGTCGTCATCGGTGGTCTCCTGCCGCAGCTCGAACGCGTAGCTCTTCTGCGCGAAGCTGCGCGAGCTGTTCCCGCGGATGCGCACCCCGGCCCGCTTGCTGAACGTGGCGGGCCCGATCAGCTTGACTCGCCCGCCTGCGGGCTCGAACAGGCTCACCGAGCCGTTGACGTAGGGGCTTCCGATGGCGGGGTTGAGCACGCCCGAGTCGTGGGTGTGTAGCACCACGATCGGCAGATTCGACTCGAAGCCGGCCAGTCCGGGCTCCGCGCGCAGGTAGACCGCCACCCGGACCGGGCCCTTGCCGGCCACCGCCCGGATAACGGTGGTCTCGCGCAGGGCGATGGGGCCGCTGTACACCGGCGAGGCGTCGGTGGGCAGCGACCCGTCGACCGTGAAGTGGATGGCGTCGCCGCTCCCGGCGCTCAGCCGCACCGACTGGGTGCCGACGAAGGCCCCGGCCGGCGGGTCGAACGCCACGGCATCCGGTGCCGCCGGCATGGGCGGCGGGGGCGGGGGGTACGAGGGCAAGGGCAGCGGCGCGGCGGGGCCGGGCGGCGGAGTCACCGGACCGGGGGCGCCGCCATCGGCTACGGCGGGCGGGGTCGCAGGCGGCGGTGGGCCGACCCCCGGCGGCGGGTTCGCCGTGCCCGGCATCGGTG